>JAAELB010000617.1 GCA_024227155.1 Desulfobulbaceae bacterium | reverse complement strand
GGCCAAAGCATCTTCGGCGGTTGCCATAGTTCTAATAATTGCTGTAGCTGGATTCACCTACAATTTCTATAGCCAAACAAAATACGGTAGTATGACCACAACTGCAGATTCCATCATGTATAAAAATCATGATCTCATCGTTGGTATTGATAACAGTGGCCAGGCGACTCTGCTCGGCAGGGGAGCGTATGCAAATGGATACTATTCAATTTCTTTTAGCTCCCCTGAAGCTCTTGAAACGTTCTTGGATCATAAAAAGAACGATATGTCTTCAACCCAGTACGAATGGGCTAAGTGGGCGGTAAATCAAAGACATTAAATTACCATGACATGTAACCCAGCAAACACCAATTACATTTCCGTAACGAGAGCTTTACATATAGCATCTCGCTAACTAGCTGACTATATAAACTATTACTAGAACAAAAAGAATTGGCACGCAATCTGCTTAATAACAGTTGACGAAAACCTGAGTTAAAAAAATCTTTCCACAACTGGAAACAGAATGTACAAAAAAACACTACAAATCCTCTTCATATTGCTCTGCTGCCTGTATAGTGCCTTCGCCCTTGCAGCCACCCAGACCATTCATGTCGAATGGGGTTACACACCGCCCAGCGAGCCTGCTCTAGCAGGTTTCCGCCTGTATAAAGAAGGAGCAACTGCTTGCGAAACAGGCAACCCCAATGCTGTCTCCATGGACTGCGTGGTGTCGCTAGAAAAAGACAGCACCAACTTTACCCTTACAGCTCTCTTTGAAGACGGATCAGAAAGCCCTCACTCACCTTCCTTCCCTTTCAACAAAACATCTGAAGAACAAGAAGTTCCACCAGATGATCCGGCTCCAGAAACAGATGGAAGCCATGCCTTTACTTTTAACTGGCAGCTCGATAGCAATGTCGATGCCATAAATGGATACCGTATTTACCTCAATGAAAGTCTTCTTTGTGAAACAGATCAATCAAGCGCAACAAGCATAACCTGCAACACAGATTTGATAAACGGACTCATGACCTTTTCCATGACCACCGTTGATCTTAGTAATCAGGAAAGCACTCCAAGCAACATCCTCGTTTTTGATCCAACTCTATACCCTACGTTATTTAACCAAAAACAAATCACACTAGACTGGGAATACACCAACACTTCTGAAACCATCGGCTTCAAAGCTTATCAAAATGGCAAATT
>JAAELB010000616.1 GCA_024227155.1 Desulfobulbaceae bacterium | reverse complement strand
TTCTACCCATAAGGCTGATGGAAGAATTACATCTGCAACATCTGAAGTTGGAGTAGGATATATTTCAGATACTACAATAAAACGACCATCTTTTTTTGCACCATCACGATATCGCCTGAGGTTTGGCATGGTGACCATGGGGTTTGTAACCTGAATCCACATAAAATTGATATCACCTCGATCGAGCGCCCTGAACATTTCAACTGTATGGTAGGAAGGCTTAGGATCGATATTGCTTTCTGGCACGCCCCAAATCTTAGCAGCCTCTTTTCTGAATTTTTCTTTCATCACAACGCCATGGGGAAGTTTATGAGTAAGAGTTCCAACTTCCCTTACAGTACCGCATGCACTTGGTTGACCTGTTAAAGAAAAAGGACTGTTACCTGGCGATGAAATCTTACCAGTTAAAAGATGAATATTGTAAACCAGATTATTAATCCAGGTACCTCTTGTATGCTGGTTCATACCCATTGTCCAAAAGGAAGTCACTTTCTTTGATGGATCTCCAT
>JAAELB010000615.1 GCA_024227155.1 Desulfobulbaceae bacterium | reverse complement strand
TGCGAGCATTATTTTGCGGAAAATCCGAAGAAATTATGAGATCGCTTTGAAATCATAAACTTAGAGTTATCACCAGATAGTGAACGTAGTGAGACCTTCGAGGCACTTATCCAGTGATACTAAAAAAGTTTCCGACTTGTCGGGTTAGTCAGTTCAGCCCTAATTTATTCACCATTTCATTCTCCTCAAGATAGTGCTCCCGTCCATAGGCAACCGTTTCCACGAGGTCTTTATCACAAAACAGCTCCGTAATAGCTGCCCGCACCTTCGGCTCTGAGATAAGATTTTTACACAATATACAAACGTCATCTTTTACAAATTGTTTGGGCAACAGGTTTCCAAAGCCATTTTCTTCAAGCATCGTATAAAGTTTTGCTGGCCCCCACGTTCGGATGAAATGTAACACAGGATTAATTTCCATAGCGTCGAGCACATCTTTAAGACTTATCTCAAAAAGATTACCAACCATCATAGGATTATCCTCTTCTAACTCAAAAATTGGTCCCATACATGGAGATACCCGGCCACTTGGCAGAATCACTGGATTTGTGGTCCCGCCGCACGCACCCTGAGGAAGGCAATCAGTCATTTCATATTGAAGAATCTTCCCAGCACTGCTGGCCCTTCCAGAAGGTGTAGTTACCACGGTCCTAACTTGCTCGCTATCTACTATCTCTGCAAGTTTATTAATAATATCTATATAGGCGAAAGATTTTTCGTTCTCTGTACAAACCACAACAGAAGAGACAATTTTAACTTTTTGAGCAGCAAGGATAGCGTTTTTCACTCGTTTGAATGGAATTTCCTTTTGATGATGTTCATCAGCACTTATCTGAAGAAACAAGAGCGATGGGATACTCTCCAACACCTCAACCGCTGTCTCGTAACTTTCAGCCCAGTACGCATTGGTAACCGAAGTTGGGAACAGCCCCTTAGACAGGCAGAAGGCACATAATTTCCGAAATAAGGTCACATCTATAAACGGTTCTCCCCCTGTAAAATTAATCGATCTCACCCTGCCATCATAGGCTGCAGCCTGCCCAATCCAATCGTACAAGACGTCTTCTTTCACAGTTTCTGTTCGGTGTGGGCCGGCCTTAACGAGACAATGAGAACATGCGACCTGACATTTATAGGTGAGAAATAATCCAAGATTTTCAAGATATGGTCTGGTCTTCATAGCTTTGTCCATCACCTGTCCTCTTTTATAGCTTCGTCATTATTTACGTAATCTGTCTCTGAAACTCGCTTTACAACTTTTCTCTGAAAATTAAGTTCACCTGCCATTGCATAACAGAGGGAACAGGAACCAAATTTTTCATACTTTTTAAGAAGCCTTTTTTCTTCAAAAGTCATATCCATGGAACGTATAATATACTCTTTTCCCAGGTGTCTCATGGCATGCAGGAAGCTATTGTGAACGTCTCCAGCAAGAAGAGCATCTACAGATTGATCCGTTACATTTCCTGGCTGCAGAGGGTGCTCGCCACAGGGGATCCGGGTAATTCCCATACATGAAAAAAGACGTCCATCCGGGAAAATAATGGGACTTTCCGCCCCGAAACAGATCCCCGGGTCTTCTTCCACATCATCTTCCTCAAAAATGTCTGTAAATGTATCATCAGAGAGAAGACGGCCACGCCCTGCTGGCAAAACAGAAGCTATGCGTAACTGATCTGCTTCAACAAATCCTTCCAGTTCCTTTAATGTTGCGAGAAACTCATCGGTCTCACCAGCACAAATTGCAATGTTAAACGGAATACCCACATTTTTTGCAGCTGTTATACCATTTTTTATCATTGAGGTGGGGATATAGCGCCTGTGATAGACATCTGTGCTGAAACTCAGGATAGAGATTTCAGGATAATTCTTTAGTGTTTCTTCGGCCTTTGCTACAGAGCTGGCCCAAAAACCATTAGTCACTACGAGGGAGATGAGGCCATAATCAGAACATGCCCCAAGTACAGTTTTCAACAAAGGAGGAGAGTAAAAAGGCTCGCCACCTGTAATAATGGTAGTTTTAATTTTTCCACCGAGATACCGGCTAGACTCTCTGACCCATTGAACAACCAGATCCTCATTCATTTCTTCCCTGCGTAGAGGGCCAGCTTCAATTATACAGTGGTCACACTTGATCGGACACTTCGCTGTTATTGAAAACCCTATAGCAGTCTGAAATAATGTATTATTCAACGGGCCAGTCACCTGCTCACATGTAAGAAATAGTATCTTTAACCTACAGCTCTACTCAAAACTTAAAACGTCCCCCTGCTCTCATGTAGTCGTTCATGAATTCCGCCATGAATTTTCTATCTCTTAACTTTTCAGATATTACCTGGTTGATGATCTTGAAATCTGCTGGCATCGTACCTGGCTTAGGCCCAAGCAGCTTTCGGATAACTTTTTTGTCTACGAATAATCTCGTGTATTTTTCCGATACTTTTTTTAACTTCCTTGGGTCTCTTGGCATTTTGTTCTCCTTTTTTAGTCGAGGTTGTAGGCAATTATTTTCAACATTGCCCGCTTACAAGATAATTAAGGTTCGTTGGTAACTTCTGCCCTTCCTACACAGAACTTAAAAAAAATCACAGACACCGTTGTCATTGTTTTTTTACCGGTGCAGCATCCGAATCTAAATCAGCTGCTGATGTCAACTTCATGTTTTCACTTATTTTACGACCAATTTTATCTATCGCAGCACTACCACCAGCGATAACACCTCCTGTCAAAACAATATCTACAAATGAAAACATTGTCCTGTGAATATCTGAATCAGCTAAGCTCGCTACATCAACAAGGCCCGCCAGTGTCCTCACGCCAACCAGACTGATGATAAGGCCAAATAAAAAGCTGATCCACAAAGCACACTTTGCTGTCTCTAACCTGTAGTTAGCAAGCTCCTGTTCTTTGACCACCAACTGAGAAAGCTTGCTGGCGTCTTCTTGTACCTCCTGTTTCAGTGCCATCAACGCCTGCTCTATTTTTTTGCGATCAGGGGTTCGTACGGGAATGAGAATGGCCTGCACGGATCGTTCCATGAAAATAGCCATAACAAAAAGAGATGTGATAATAGACAACACATCACTGTCTCTAAATGACATGAACGGGAGAACAGAAGGATTGCCATAGTAAAGCAGACTCAACACGACAATCAGTATGAATAATACCGCAAAGGCCTCTTTTTTATGACCAATTTTTTTGGATCTGTTGTCTGTAGTCATTCCCCTCCCCCCTCTGATACGTTTGAGGCTGTAGTCTCATTATCTCAGGCTGCACAGATCCCAAAACGTGGAAGGATATCACGAGTGACCTTAAGTCTGTGTACCTGCAGCGCATCATGAAATAATTTCCAGTCACTGTCCATGAAAGAGGGATCATACTTAAATATTTCACCTCTTTTATCCTTCCTTCTTCGCGTCCCTAACGCCTGGAACTTCCAGGAACCACGATCTTTGGCTCTATACTCAAGACGCTGGGCTGGAAAACCAAAGTCTCCCCGGGCAATTGCTTTCAACCAGATTTTATGTCGATCTTCTCCTGAACTACCTGGAGTATTCATGAACATATTTCTAAGTGTATTTTTCTGAACATCCGATAACCCGGGTACAGTGGCATCAGTCTTACGCACCCGATAGCGTTGCATTGCGCAGCACATTTTGTCGGCAGCATCTACAAATAATTCGGTGTTATTGCGCCGTACAATGGTTCCATCATGACTCCTGTAGCTCCAGGAGAGAAATGGTTTATCAGGATGACTTAAGGCTGCGCCATGGCCAAGGGGTAACATGTCTCCAACAAAACTGTTTGCCACCGATTCAAAAGTATCACCAATTTTTGCTTTTATTCTTTGCAAAAAACCTTGATCTTCATTGTCCTGGTCATCAAGTGCCGTTATCGCATTAACCTTATGTTGTACGCCGGCAAAGCCTTGATGTGCCCAGGTATCAGCATAAACATGCATTGTTACACCAAGCAGATGTAACCCATATTGTGCATCTTGTTTTTGAATACACAAATCCACAAGCTGACGCGCCACATAACTATCTGGTTTACAGATGATTTTTTCTATAAAATTCTGCCCAGGATTGGCACCCGCAGCCAAGCCACCATTTCCAGGAAGGAAATGAAAAGGAATCCAGACCTGATGATTTGAAAGGCTCTTAAAGTTACAATAGTCCAAAGCTTTGTGCGCTGAGGCTATCCGGTGGTACATGGCGCCGTTGTCAAATTTTACAGTGCCGCTATTAGTCGCATCATCCACATATTGAGCACAATAGGCAATTGTCTCGGCATCGCGATGGGCAAACCCGGCATAACGCGCAATAACATAGGTGGCGGTGTGGTGGAAATCGATCTGCATATTATACACTCCTTTTTCGCTATGGTGCTATTTACGAGAGGGTAGATCCTCATTACCTCGAAAATCATCACCATACCCCCATCGGTATGGAGTGGCAAAATAGGGCTGGCCACCAATATGAACAGCAACCTGCATCGCATGTCCCAACAGTGTCCCTATCAATTCTTTTCCAACCACACTTTCCACACATTCCTTAAGGCGCTTATCCGCAGCAATCTTCTGCTCACGGGAACCTCCGTAATAGTATGCACGGTCATGTTCTACGCAGCACTGATGCCACGGGAGTTCTGAACCAAATCGAGTGTGGATTGCATCAGGCAACGCGGCATAGGTAGCCGACATACCTCCACTACAACCATCTGAATGTTTTTCGGGATCAAATTCAGGCAAACCGGAAAGAGGCTCAAAACAATCCTCGTGATTTCGCCCGCAGAGTTTATCTAGGATTTCCTGTGTTGTTTTGTACATACCGGTCCCCCCTCAAAAACCAATATTAACAATTAAATGTCGCACACATATTACTTTTCGTCAAGCAAAGTGTCTGAATATTATTTTACTTACCTGGTTTGAACTTGCAGTCATTTGTCGCACGAAATGAGCGATCCATTACTGCAAACCCTCCTGTCGTCCCCTTTCCGTTTACCGATGGATATTACAGACATCGTAAATGAGCTTTAATTTTGCCTCAAAAAATGGACTCTTTTATACCACGTCATCCCGGCAGACTTTTAGCCGGGATCCAGAGGGGCACAAGCAGGCTGGGTAAGCTATACACCTGTATACCGGACAGCCTGATCGTGAGCATATGGGGTGCTGCTTCTAAGTAACAAACTTTCTGGATTCCCGCCAAAAGCATGCGGGAATGACGGTACCTGCAAGTGCGAAAGAACCGTCATCCCCGAGTGTATTTATCGGGGATCCACGTTACTTTTCAAATAGAGGCCGGGGCCCTGGTTGTACTGCTGAATAGTTACGTTTTTTCTTTATTTAAACACCTGGCGCCTCAATGTGGATAGTTGTAGCGCAGTTTCCTCTAAAGCTCCTCTTGTCACCAGCACCGGAAACTAGCTCATCCAGAGATCCAGTTTCGTTGAGTTCCTTTGGCAAATTAATCCAGAACTCATTCACATAGCGTTTGCCGGATCCCGTACATCGAAGCTCAATTTTCCTGGTGACTTCTTCACCTAACTCAGATTTCATCTGAGTTTCCATGTCTGCGACTAATACATCCTGCCCAATATTATCGCGTAGATACTGACCCAGAGCGCTACCATCAAACATTGCCGCCAAACGCTGTGTCAAGAGAAAATACTCATCATCACTGAGTGCTTGACAGGTGCCATGCTTCCTCCATTCGTGCTCTCCAAATTTCGTTTCATATATAAAATTTGGCATCCAAGGTGAGATTATCCCACGGGTTGTATCCTCAAGATTAAGAGATTCATCCGAGCAGTTGCCATACCCACGGCCACAGCTGCTTTTATTCGGCCAGAGTCCGTGAATAGTGATATTGGTTACCGAAATATTACCGTCATTCAAATTATCACACTCAGGCTTGGATCCGGAATAATTGAAATGCTCACAGAAACCCGCCTGCCAGGAGAGCGCCAGGACATTTGAGTCATAGGTGTTCGCAACATTACAGCCATTGGAATTGACTGGTGGACCTCCGTTATTTGGCGAGCCTGGGCGACTAGTAATGGATACAATTCCGCACTCCTTAGCCACCCATCTTCTTGAATGGCTGATTTCCGGGATCATAACAAGCACCCAGGGCCCTTTGGCCTTATTTTCTTCCACCACTTCGTAAGTTCTGCCGGGCATTGATTGGATATCACCAGGGTTATGACCATGTCTGAAACTTTTGTAGGCCGGACATGATTTTGTAGCATTGAAGGTGCCTTCTACCTTGATTGCATGCACATTCGACGCTATAAGGGTAATAAACAGCACAGCCATTATCATTTGTCTAAACATTTAAACCTCCAGGTTATAATGGATTACAATCGTCCTCTAACACCATGGTTAGATGTCATTGTTTAAAGCAAATACCACAATCAGCTCCAATGCCCGAAGAAACTAGATGCAACTGTGGGGTTGTTATATTTCGCGTTTTTGTATTTTCGCTTTCAAAGAAAAACATTGGATTAGAATCAAAAGCAATATCGGGAAATTCGAGGCCAGTCAATTGTTCAATTAGAGTTGTAGAAGATTGGTAAATTTTGAATGGATTTACTTCTCGATTACCCTTAACTTGTCCTATTCTTTTTAGCGATTCATCATCTTGAAAAGCTAAAAAAGCATTAGTTTCCAATTTCCCACTTACTTTACCTATATACGTAATGAGTTTCCAAAATGCAGACGGAACAATACCAGCTTCGATGTGGGAGTATGGCTGAATCATTCTATCTAAACCTGTAAAAATTGGGCCACACATTATATTAAAACGATTATCAGCATCAAAACTATTGTGCTCAATTGCATTTTCTAAAGCTCCCCATTCATCTTGATTAAAATTTTTATGTTGTAATGAGATATTTGTGAAATAGCATGAGTCTTTACTTGCCTTATTCGCTTCACGGGCTGTTCCTCCCCATGATATCGCATCACGTCTTGTTAAATGCCCTCGATCGTAAGGATTTTCAATTCCTTCTATGTCTTTATAATAAACATTGTCCAATTGATATTTTTCTTCGATTCTACCGTCCAATCTGAAACTTCGTCCTTTGCCATTGTTTCTTTTAAAATCAGCATTTGCAGCAGAATAGAATGCCTGTCGAGTTTTTTTATTCATTATTAGTGAATAATTGGGATAATTTAAAAGCGGACCATTTCCGTTAATGGGTAATACAATATTATTCTGGTGTTCTGCAGTAATAGTCGGCAAATCAAATATAAATTCTTCACCTAAATAATCTTTTTTATAACCTGTTTGCATCTTTCTACCTCCTTTTTTGAATAGCTTTTACAATGGGCCATCGATAACCAGCAAGGATTGTGATTATGATGTTTATATTTCAAGCACAGCTGTAATCGGCGTTGCTCGCTTTATTAAGGGGAGCGCCGTGCACGATGCTTTGAAGTGCGAGCAAATGTGTGATACCACCACCTTACAACTCTGGCTATTGTATATACATTGTATCACTCCACTCTATCTGTGCAAAGACAAAGGTGTACCGACAAAGCCATTTGCAAATCCTATCAACCGCTGATATTAAGTAGTATCAGATGAAGTATTGCGAAAGTTGCATTGAAAGAGTAATTTTTAAAGCCCTACTCCAGAAAGCATGTACTCTTTTTCGTCCCTCCTTCTGGAGTACTGGATACTTTATCGAATCGGCTGGAAATTGGATTTACACACCTCCCATTGAAAAAGTGACAAATGGCAAATCCACTGACAGAAAGGGATGCAGAAGCACTCAGCCTTTTTAAGCAACGAAACAGGCTGCTGACAGTTATCAGAGAGCAGAGCCTCTGTGATCCTGAAGCACAGAGCTATGCAATTATCTTTCAATATTGTTGCGATATTCTGGCAGCGGCCTTTCACTGTCGTTTTGTTTGGGCCGGAGATATTGATAAAGAGACAATCCGCCTGATTCACTATGCTGCATCACCTCCATCTACTTTCAAGGATTTTTCAATACAAAACCATCTAAGCGAAATACTTTTTGAGCAATTTAACAGCGATCTTATTTCGTTCACCAAGCCAATCTATACACACTTTGCTACAGAGAAATCCGGTAAGAGTAAACCCACGAACTTCAATTGTGCTGTCTGGCCAGTAGTCTACCAAAATCGAAGGTATGGCTTTGTGGCCATGCATTGCCAGGAACCAATAAATATCTGTGACTTAAAAATGGAGTTTATTGCCCATGTCATTGATGATATTGCCCTGGCACTTTACTCACAGGACACAGCACGAAAGTTGAAAATAGAGCGGGATTTTAACAAAGATATTCTGGACACTATTCAGGCACTGATGGTAACCATCAGCCCCTGTGGGACTGTTATGTCCTTTAATCACAGAGCCGAACTGGTAACCGGCTACAAGGAAGAGGAAATACTTGATAAATACTGGGTTGATGTTTTGACATCCCCCCACAATAGACCGGAGTCTCAACAACTCTTCTCAGAGACCCTAAAAGGGGCGCAGGCAAACATACATTTCACCGCACCACTACTCACCAAGGAAGGTACAGAACGTTTTATTAGCTGGCACGGTTCCATCCGGCAAAATATTGAACAAGGCAAAGTTGGCCTTGTCATGATAGGAATCGACGAGACGGAAAAACTGGCAGCAGACCAGCAACTCAAGATGTTCACAGCCAGGTGGAAAAAGATCTTCATTGCCATCCAAGATCCGGCGCTGGTTGTGTCCAACGACAACAAAATACTTGAAGCAAATCCTGCAACCTGTGCTGCAGCAAAGAAACTCCGCAGCCAGGTGATTGGCCAAAGAGTATGTGACATCCTCCATGGCGGCCATGCCGGAGAAAGCCAATGTCCATTAGAACAATTTCTCGGTTACCAGAAAACCCAGATAACTGAAACTGAACTGCACGGCCTCCATGGTACATATATGCTGACAATCAGCCCGCTCCTTGAAGAAAACGGGGAAATTAATGCAACTTTTCTGCTTGCCCGAAACCTCACCGAAGAGGAAGTCGTTCGAGCAGAAGCAATCAGAGCTGCCCAATTGGCAGCCATAGGAGAGCTGGCATCGGGGGTCGCCCATGAAATTAACAATCCAATAAACGGCATTATCAACTATGCCCAGATAATACTAGATGAACCAGAAGATCCGGAAACAGACGAAAACCTGGGCAACATTATCAGTGAAGGAAAAAGGATCGCCCGGATTGTTTCAAACCTGCTCGACTTTGCCCGCCGCAGAGAGGAAATTCTAGCTCCCGCAGACATTGGTACAATGGTTTCAAAGAGCCTGCAATTGGTTGATCACCTTTTAAAGAAAGACGGAATAACATGCTCTGTCAACATTATAGACTCTCTGCCTCGGTTGATGTGTAATGAACAACAACTGCAACAGGTTGTTCTCAACATGATCAGCAATGCCCGTTATGCATTGAATAAAAGATTTCCAGAGGCCAGCCCAGAAAAGAAACTTGAAATCAATGGTGAATGGACCAATCTGGATGGATCGCCAGCTATCAGGTTGACCTTTACAGATAATGGCATTGGCATTGTGCCAGAAATTCAGAGTAGACTCTTTGATCCATTTTTCTCCACCAAGCCAAAAGGACAAGGAACCGGTCTGGGGTTAAGCATCAGTCACGGCTTGATTCAGGACCATGGGGGCCACATCAGGGTTCAAAGTAATCTGGGAGAAGGGACGAAATTTATAATTGATTTGCCACTTACCACAAAAAAGACATCATGAAGAAAAAATATGTTACCGGGGTTATAATTACCGGTGAATTTGCTACATTCATTGCTCTGATCACCTTGTTGCACCTGCTAATCGATCACCAGGAAAAGACGACTATGACGGTGACAACCGGGCTCCTTTTCCTCGCTCTACTCTTTTTTGTATTGCTGACAGTATTGCGCTCTTGTAACCAACAGGAGAACACTATCAACAATCTCAACAAGGAGTTGGCAAGCGAAAAAAACTCAAGTCGCACCGTTCAGATACAATTTGACGAAGCCATCGAAAAAAGGACCTTTGAACTTCAAAGAGTGAATGGGGCCTTAAACAGGGAGATCGTTGAACGGATCCAGGCCGAAGAAGAGGCCCGTGAACTACAAAAACAGCTGAACCTCATCCTCGATTCAGCTGGAGAAGGAATCCTCGGCCTGGATAACCACGGTAAAGTAATTTTCATTAATAAGGCCGCCTCACTCATGCTTGGCTGGGAGGTAGAGGAAATGCTTGGCAACACCCATCACGATTTAATCCACCACACCCATGCTGACGGCACTGCTCATCCGGTAGAAACCTGTCCTATCTATATGGCCTACCAAGATGGACAGGTGCATTATAAGACCGGCGATCTGTTCTGGTGTAAGAACGGCACCAGTTTTCCTGTCGAGTATGTCAGCACCCCCATCAGGGACCGCGGGATGTTGACCGGTGCAGTGGTCGTTTTCCGAGATATGAACACCTATAAATAAAATTCTGCCATGCCAGGGAAGCACTATGCCACCAACAAATACTGAACAAGCAGCTATCCTGGTTGTCGATGACGAGATCAGTTTAAGAAATACCTTCCGCATCTTCCTGCAACGCGCAGGATATAAAACAGTTATCGCTGTGGGTTCATTTACAGAGGCTGTCAAAGCGGTATCCAGCCAGATGTTTGACCTGATAATTTGCGACATTGTCCTTGAAAGTCACTCAGGCATAGAGTTACTAAGGAGGTTCAGGCAGCTGGGAGTCAATTGCCCCGTGGTTATGATAACCGGCTATCCCCATGTTGAAACCGCCTCTGAAGCAGTTCGTCTTGGAGCATTCGATTATCTCGCCAAGCCGGTCGAAAAGGAAGCCCTTCTAAAAACGGCCCGGCTTGCCATTCAACAGTACCACCTTGAACAGGCCAAGCACGTGGCCGAACGAGCACGGGAACAGTACCGGCTTTTCCTGGAAACGATATTCAAGAGCGTCTCTGACAGCATCATTTCCGTCGATGCGAGCATGAACATTATGAAGGTGAACAATGCTGCCTCTGTACTTTTTCAGCAACTGCAACTCGATCTGTTTGAAGGTGGAAACCTGACTGCGATCCTTGGGAAAAGCCAGGGATTGCAAGAAGTTTCCGGAGACACAATCCGGGTCATAAAGACTGGCAGTGAGCTGACAGATCATCGCCTGGAGTGTTTTCTTGATGAAACATGCAAAGTTCTAAGTGTCTGTATCAGCCCGCTGGGAGATGGTACAGGAAAACCGGTCGGTGCCGTATTGGTCCTAAGGGACATGACCCTTAAAGAGCAGAATCAGATTTCAGAAAAAACATATCTGCACAGAATAATTGGTGCAAGCCCGGCCATGCAAAATGTTTATCTGCTCATCGAAAAAATTGGCAGGGTAGATACCTCTGCACTGATAACCGGGGCCAGCGGTACCGGCAAAGAACTTGTGGTACATGCCCTGCACCAGGAAAGTGCCCGGCGCGATAAGCCGCTGGTCATGGTTGATTGTAGCGCAATCCAGGACAATCTGCTCGAGAGCGAACTATTCGGCCACAAAAAAGGTTCTTTTACCGGGGCTGAAGAAAACAGGACAGGCAGAATACTGCAGGCGGAGGGAGGCACCCTGTTTCTTGACGAGATAGGTGATATCTCAAAGATCATGCAGCTGCGCCTGCTCCGCTTCCTCCAGGAAAAAACCTTTTATCCGGTCGGTAGTGACAAAGAGATCCAGGTAGATGTCCGAGTCATTGCCGCAACCAATGTCGACCTCAAGGCAAGTGTAGAAAATGGCAGTTTCAGAGAAGATCTTTACTTCCGACTGTTGATTATCGAGATCCCTCTGCCGCTCTTAAGCGCCAGGAACGGGGATATTGAGCTGCTCACCTACCATTTCATCCACCTTTATGCGCCCAGGATCGATAAGAAAATAACCGGCATCTCCGAACAGGCCATGGCACTTCTCTGCCAGTACAACTGGCCCGGGAATGTGCGTCAGCTTGAACATTCCATTGAACGGGCGTGCATACTCTGTCAGGATGCAACCATCTCAACAGAACACCTGCCGGCAGAAATTGTACAACATACCCAGGTAAACCAAGCAACAACATTGCCCGCTATGGAACTGAGCAATGAAACCCAAACGGATCGGATTCACCAGTATACTCTCACAGAACAGGAGCAGCAGAGCACCGAAGAGATTATAGCAGCTCTTACAAAAGCCGGAGGCAACAAGGCAAAAGCCGCCCGTATATTGAAGATTGACCGCTCGACCCTCTATCGCAAAATGCGTGAACTACATATAGATATAGATCTCTTCACCAGTTAAACTACACAACTGTTGCCACACTTCTGTAGTACCTGCCATGGTTGTGTTGTATCCTTTTTTTATCTTCTCTCTCTCCGGCTTCTCCCCCACCCCGCCCACCAGTCTTAACATATTGTTTTTAATAGTTTTCCCCGCGACGCACTACTTTCACAACCACAAAAACTCCCCCTGGCACCACATATGCTAATAGAATATTGAACAGGATAGGACGAACGGTTACGGAAGATCAATGGAATTGAGCTCTGCCGGGGATTTTAAAAATGACTTTTACAGAAGAACACCTTTCAGATACACCATTTTCAAACGAACAGGCATGTGTGACCTATCTGTTTCGAAAACGATGGCCATGGGGCTTTACATGTCCCTTCTGTGGATCCGTTCAGCAGGAAATGGCTCCCGCTTATACTGTGGTATGTCGATATTGTCGCAAGCAAACTTCTATAACCGCTCACACCCTGATGCATGGCAGCAAGAAGAGTTTAGTCGGCTGGATGCGGGTTGCCTGGAAGTTCTGTTTTCAAGACGACGGTATAAGTGCACGTGAGCTTCAGCGACTCATGGAACTCTCCTGCTATCAGACAGCCTGGGTCTGGCTGCAAAAGATGAGACGTGCAGCAGCACTGGCGGAATCGATGCCATGCCGTGATATCGTCCTTTTTGACCTGATTCCCCAGGAACTCACGGCTTCTTCCCAGTCCACAACACGCGATATAGGCATGTCTCTTGAACTGAGTCTATCCACTAAGGCACGCGTTCGATTTGCGGTGCTCGATTCAAACTCATCCATGGCAATTACAACTGCCGTCAATAATCTGGTTGAAGAGAAAGCGACGCTACTGATTAAGAATGTTGATTGGCTCTCCCGGGACTGTCGAATTGGTTCTGACCAGCTTGGGCAACCGACAAAGCAGCAGCTTCAACGGGGCCAGCTTCTGCAACAAAAAACAGGGTCATGGTTAAACAGTGTGTATCGAAGCGCTATTAAACCATGCCACCTCCAGGGTTATTTGGATGAATTCTGTTTTCGCCATAACACAGCATCCTGGCCTGATCGTTTTACTATCCTGGACCACCTGCTGACAGGTCTCTTGTCGACTGTTGAAAAACCAGGCACCACCAAACAGTCAATCATTACAGGAGAAGCACCATGAAAAACAGGGTTCAGACGGGCTTATTATTAATCTTTCTGACTTTTCTTGGTGTACTTGGCTATAACGCCTGGCTATTGGAAACAACACCTCCAGAACGTACATACACCGAATTCTACTCCGATGTTAAAAATGGACAGGTGGCCTCAGTCCATCTCAAAGGTTCTAAAATCCGAGGTGAAGATAAGGATGGCTTACAGTTCAGAACATTTTCACCGGATATCCCCGCCCTTCTACCCTTGTTATTTGCACACAAAGTCGTGGTCAGTAGCGAAGAACCAGCAACTCTTTTCGATAAATTACTAACCATGATTTTGGTTCTCATTTCCATTGCTTTTTTGGGGTTTATTTTCTCAAAGGGTTCGTTGCGGGGGGGAAATTTATGGAAAGAAAATCGTTTTCAGATCAAGGCGGGCTCCGCTGACATTAAGACCTTTGCCGACGTTGCCGGTATAGATGAGGTTCGTGAAGAACTCAAGGAAATCGTAGATTTTTTAAGAAACCACGAAAAATACAACCTGCTTGGAGGCCGCATTCCTAAAGGGGTATTACTGCAGGGACCTCCAGGGACCGGCAAGACTCTCCTGGCCCGGGCTATTGCCGGAGAGGCTTCTGTACCGTTTTATCTGATAGGTGGATCTGATTTCGTCGAGATGTTTGCCGGAGTTGGAGCCTCAAGGGTAAGAGAGCTCTTTGGCCAGGCTAAAAAGAGCGCCCCCTGTATCGTTTTTATTGATGAAATAGATGCAATAGGTGCCAGAAGAGGTGGAGGAAATAACGGTTCCCATGAGGAACGGGAACAGACCCTTAACGCCTTATTGGTCGAAATGGATGGCTTTTCCAGCAATGAGACAGTGATAGTTATAGCTGCGACAAACCGACCTGACATTCTCGACCCGGCACTTTTGCGACCCGGCAGATTTGACCGACAGTTAACAGTTTCCCTGCCGAACCTGCTTGGCAGAGTCAAGATTCTTGAAGTCCACACCAGGATAATAACAATTTCAAAAGCCCTTAACCTGACCGTCATTGCCCAAGGAATCCCCGGATTCAGCGGAGCTGATATCGCCAATCTGGTCAATGAAGCGGCCCTTACTGCGGCCAGGCATAAAAAGCAATCCGTAGAAATGAGCGATTTTGAGGAGGCAAAGGACAAAATCCTGATGGGACTTGAGCGTAAGAACGCAGCAATCAATGAACAGGAGCGGAGGGTCATTGCCTACCATGAGGCGGGTCACGCCATTGTCGCCCGGTTTCTGCCGGAAACTGATACCCTGCATAAAATCACTATCATACCGAGGGGAATTGCCCTTGGCTTGACCCAGCAGGTTCCCGTCGAAGAGCGCTACACCTACTCTCTTGTATATCTACTGAACCGGATAAAGGTCCTGCTCGGTGGACGTATTGCCGAAAAAATCGTATTCAACCACCTTTCCACCGGAGCAGCAAATGACATAGCCGCCGCCACAGATATTGCTCACCGACTGGTTTGTGAATGGGGCATGAGCGGAGTCCTCGGTTCAATGGTCTATCGTCAAACACAACATCAGTTTCTCGGAGATGTTGATATAAAAGGCCATTTCAGTGAAGCGACCGCCCGGGAAATAGACCTTGAAGTCCGCAGAATCATTAATGACTGCTATGACGAAACCGAGAAACTGTTGCGCAATCATAACCGCCTCATTCATGATCTTGCAGAAGTTCTCCTGGTAAACGAAACCATTGATTCAGAAGAAATGGAGATTGTGGTGCAGTGCTATAGCAAAACTGAGAAACATCCAGAAACGGATGCAAACAACAGAGAGGAGTCCATGACATGAGCATGTATAAGAAAATCTCAATGGTAATTTTTCAGATGGTATGGATCATCCTGACTTGTCTCTTTGCAGCAGGCATGGATGCAGACGATGCACCAGAGAGCGTGACCATTGATTATCTTCAAGAACTCTATAAGGAAGTAAGTTTTGATCACCAAATGCATTCTGACATGTACGATTGCAATTCATGTCATCACCATACCGCAGGCACAGGTACACAGAAAAATAATTGCAAAAAATGCCATGCTGCATCTGAAGCCACAGATGAAGTTTCCTGCTCTGGCTGCCATACAGAGCAAATCCCCCCTATCCTCTCGCCTGGGAAAGACACGCCGGACATCGACGTCTATCACATAGACAAACCCAGCCTTAAAGGGGCTCTGCATCTGCAGTGTCTCGGCTGCCACCGAT
>JAAELB010000614.1 GCA_024227155.1 Desulfobulbaceae bacterium | reverse complement strand
GGCCTAAAAAGGTAGTATATTGGCCTAAATTGAGAATTTAGCGTTCAAAAATTAGACGGCGAACGCGAAGGCTGGTTCAAGAACTAAATTGCGGGGCTTATTCGCAGTTTCCTTAGGTGAGATTGCCTCAATATCATTCATAAATTTTAAAAACAGAGGAAGTGCATTAGGAAAATACCTTCCCTGCTGTCCCTTGGTAAAAAATATGTAATGTCCCATCCTAAACTCTTTATCGTTAAACCTTTCTGCATGAGACTTCACTAAATTTTCATAACTCTCGTCAGAAGTAGAAACCATTGTTAAAGGTGGATTCACTATGTACATGGTGTTTTTAAATCCGATCCAGATAGAAGCGGATTTTGCAGGTCTAATAGCTGTTAGGTTACCCTGTGAAAATAACAATGCATCTGCAATGTTATGACTGATTTTGTCAAATTTAGTATTCATTTCCTCATTGTCTAACAAGTACAGTAGCCCAGTAATACTTACTAAACAGGAGAGAGCTAAAACATCTAAAATGTTATCAGGTAAAAGCTCTGTTTCAGGTTGAACAGTCCTTATTATTATGATCGGTATCGATAATATTGCTGGAAGTGAAATCAATATTCGTTTGATTTGTTTTTGCATTAGTTTGTTTTCTCAATGTTTTCTACAAATTAGACTAACCATTTGAAATGTAATATGCAATTGGCAAATTATTTTCACTAGATGGTATATTAATCAGCCAAGCTATGAAAAATCTATTTTAACGGTCCCAATAAGGCGTTTCACCAAAGTATTGGCTGGCAAAGTCGATAAACGCGCGTACTTTACTGGCCAGTAACTGACGGTGTGCATACACGGCATACAGGTGAATAGGTTCGGGCGTGTGCTCAGGCAGAATCACTGACAGTGATCCTGCTTGCAGTGCCTTGTAGCAAATAAAGGTGGGTTGCAATACGATGCCCTGGCCCAACACCGCCACCTGACTGAGCAGGCCGCCATGATTACAGCTCAGTTTGCCCAGTTGGTCATGGGTCGTACCTACCAGATATTGATGCGGTAGCGGGCCGTTGTCTGCGTCCAGATAGCTGTAGCGCAAATAGTTATGTGACTTTAGTGCTTCCAGACTGTCTGGCGTTCCAAATTCAGCTAAATAGGCTGGCGCAGCGCACAACACCATTCGAATGGTGGTCAGGCGGCGGGCGATCAGCGAAGAGTTTTTCAGGTTGCCAATACGCAGGGCAATATCAAAGCCTTCTTCAACAATATCTACTTTGCGGTCGTTAAGCTGCAAGTCGATATCCACATCCGGATATTGCTGCTGAAAAGCGTGTATAAGCGGGGCCAGATGCAGAGTAGCAAATGCAACAGGGGCGCTTATGCGTAGTAACCCTTTTGCGTTGGCTTGCATATCGCCTAACTGACTTTCCATTTCGTCAATATCGTTGAGCACTTGTTCTGCCCGGATCACATAACGCTCACCTGCCTCGGTAAGATGCACTTTGCGCGTGGTCCGATTCAATAAACGCGTGGTGAGGTGGCTCTCTAGCTGGGAGACGTATTTGCTTATCAGCTGTGGGCTTTTGTCCAGTTTATCTGCCGCTGCGCTGAATGATCCCAGTTTGGCCACCGCGACAAAGGCGCGCATCGCGTCAATTCTATCCATGTCACTGCTCTTATTATCAACATTTTGTTGATGGTTAGTCTATTTTAGTACTCTTAATCAATCAATAGTGAAGAAGTATAGTAAGCACACTGATGAAGCGAAGGGGCGGTCCCTTCCAACACAACGACACAATTTTAAGGAAATACTATGAACACTACATTACTTACTTCACTTTTTACTTCTAATGCCGGGTTGTCTGCTTTGGTGCTGCGTGTACCCGTTGGTATTGTGCTTGCGGCTCACGGCGCACAAAAGTTATTTGCCTGGTTCGGCGGTTATGGCCTTGAAGGCACCGGACAGTACATGGAAAGCATCGGGCTTGCTCCGGGTTTTCTGATGGCGCTTTTAGCCGGTAGTGCAGAATTCTTCGGTGGCCTGGCGTTAGTGTTAGGAGTGCTGACACGACCTGCCGCACTGGTGAGTGCCTTTACTATGCTCATGGCCATCTTTACCGCACACATCAGCAACGGGTTATTCCTGTCGAACGGCGGTTACGAATACGCGCTGGCGCTGTTTGCCGCTACCTTGTCGCTGGTGTTTAGTGGAGCAGGGCGACTAGCAGTGGACAACCTGATTGCTAATAAATTCGCGTCGGCCCAGTAGCTTTG
>JAAELB010000613.1 GCA_024227155.1 Desulfobulbaceae bacterium | reverse complement strand
TATGGGCCGGTACCAGTGAATTGTAACTGGCCTGTACTGATTTTAACTGGCCCATGTTATATCATATACAGAAACCTACTAAAATGAATGAAAAACAAAGAATAAAGTTACTTTTCTGCTGTTTTATTCTAACATATCACTACAACAGCTTAGAAATATGTCTGTGGACTTCTTCTTCACCCATTTCATCATCAAAATCTTCGAATCCTTCATCATCATCTTCTTCATCATGGCAGTTGTCATCAACATCAGCTACCGCTGCATATTGAACTTCCTCTTCAATGTCTTCTTCAACCTCTACCTCTGCTTCTATCTCCTGTTCTACATCTGTTTTCACTCTCTTTGAGGGCCTCTGTTGTGGACCATCATTCACCCTCCTCTTGCCCTTCCCACTACCCATCCAGGCTTGGATGGCATCTTCAGGGTTGTATTCATCAACTTTTGGAGTTAATAGCTGAATCGCCATTAGCTCTGAGAGGGTTTTAATAGTCAGCCTGCTTCTTCTGTCACTTTTAGTTAACTTCATTAGACTAAATCCCCTCTCATTCTCTGCACTGCTAGCAGGAATGCACAGCATTAAATCAACTACTGCCAAAATATTTTCATGTTCTTCTTGAAAGTGAAAGTGTTCTTGAAAGTGAATGTCAGGTTTTGCACATCTTTATACCTGAGGTATAACTCAGACTTCAGACTTGCCCATTCTCCTTGGATTTCCTCCAAGTTCACCCCAGCTTCTTGAAGCACATTAAGGAAATGGTCTGTGATGAGGTCAACATACTCTTTACCAAATTGCCTTATCTTCTCCTTGCTCTCGTGACCAGGCCAATTTGCGAAACTGGTAATGTCGCAAGCCTGTAAAATGCCCTCATTCATATCACAAAAGTGTGACTTGAATGACTCCAGGATCTTGTTGCAGAGGCTGGATCTGACTGCATGGTAGGAATCTTCTTCCACTTTGAACTTGAGGGTTGTGCCTTTGAACATACCATCCTTCATTTGATCAAAGAAGGTCTGGAGATATGGACCATTCTCATGTTCATATGCAGCTAGTTTCTCCTTTGTTTGTTCCTAGAGGGCACTGGCTTCAGATAGTGTTGTAGTAGTCTTTTGTAGGGATTTACTTAGAGCTGCAAGTGGCTGCAATACATCCCTGAGTAAGTGGCAGTATGCCAAGACATTTCCTCTTTCCATCAGCTTCAGATAACCAGTAGCTTTGGACTTATTGTCTGTCTTGAGCTTCGAAGCTGCACAGTCATGAAGTGGTGTTGTTAGAACTTTGTAACTCTTCAGGAAGTTCTGGAGTCCTAAAAAAAGATGGGCCAGCCAGCGAGTTCCTCCCACTCTGGTAGGTATCAAGATGGGTGTATTTTTTGTTGAAGCAAATTCAGGAATTTTCTATGTTTATGCAAAAGCAAAGGAACCCCATTATTTGCATAGCTATCAAGTTAGAAAATTAATTGATGTAGCTATCTTAAACAACTTATAGCCATGAATATAGAAGCCTCAAACTGTAAACTTGTAAACTAAAAAAGCAGCATGCTGCAAATTGAATGAGAATATGTAATTGTACATTTTAATCACTATCTGTATCTGAAAATAGGTTGTCTATTTCCATATCTAATTGAATTTCCAATTATGATCTGCATGTCATGATGATTTTGTTGTAGGTTTACTCTCTGAAGAG
>JAAELB010000612.1 GCA_024227155.1 Desulfobulbaceae bacterium | reverse complement strand
TTCAGCGTCTTTTTTTGGAGTTTTCCTGACCCAGATTGGGCCAATTGTTAAATTTTCAAGAATAGTAAGATGAGGGAAAAGGTTAAAATGCTGAAAAACCATACCAACTTCTGATCTAACTTTTTCAATATTTTTAAGATCTTTGGTAAGTTCTATTCCATCAACAATAATTTTTCCTTTTTGATGTTCTTCAAGCCTATTTATACATCGTATAAGTGTTGATTTACCTGATCCTGATGGACCGCAAACAACGATGCGTTCACTTTTTTTTACATCGAGATTAATATCGTTTAAAACATGGAAATCTCCATACCATTTGTGCATATTGATGATTTCAATAACAGTATTTTCGTCAGTAATATCAATTTTTTTTGTTTTTTCTTTGCTCATAATTAATCTCTTTATAAAAAAGATAGTTAATAAAAAATATTATAAACCTGTATCAAGTTCTTTTTCCAATCTTCTGCTATAGTTAGACATAAAAAAACAACATATAAAATAAATTATAGCTAAAAATATATATGCTTCTGCGGAAAAGCCCATCCACTTGGGTTCAGATAAAGTTGCTTGA
>JAAELB010000611.1 GCA_024227155.1 Desulfobulbaceae bacterium | reverse complement strand
CAATTTGATATTTTGAATGAAAGTGTTCAATTCTGACTAAAAGGAATTCATTATTTTGGAATCTGAAAGACTCAGTATGTAGTACATGATTAATCCTTGATTTGGTGTACCAGAAGCTACTTCTTGACAATTACTAATTGTGTTGAAATTTGGTTGACAGTAATTTGGAATGTTATGTTCAAACAGTTGGTTTCACAAAACCTACTGCAGCGGTCTTGGGCAGTCGTCTCATCTATCTAATACTGTGTCGCACCAGGGGATATTTAATGAAACATACATGTACATTTATGATTTACGAGTAAACTCTTAACAAGCAGCATGCTGCGATATGAATGTGGGTTGTTATTGTATAATTGTATAATTTCAAGATTTTTTTTTTTTTTTTTACATTTTTTTTTTTACATTAAATTTATTCAAGTGCTTCTTCAACCAACAATGGTTGCAAAACATGTTATTATATTACAGACATGAGTAGTACTGAATACATATTAATGCAATTATAATGTGCAAATGTGCATGGTGCATTATATACAAAAGTGATTCACATTAATTCATACATTTACATTCATGTTAACTTTTACCAGTGTTTAAGAATATTGTCTAATTCAGTTTCATAACACAGTTGAAACTGAAGGTATGATTTCAATGATTTTG
>JAAELB010000610.1 GCA_024227155.1 Desulfobulbaceae bacterium | reverse complement strand
TAATTACTGCATGTTTAGCGTGCTGGTCGGACGGTTACCAGACGCTTAGCTGATGATAACCAGAGGCTT
This sequence comes from Desulfobulbaceae bacterium, assembly GCA_024227155.1. Taxonomy (GTDB): domain Bacteria; phylum Desulfobacterota; class Desulfobulbia; order Desulfobulbales; family Desulfocapsaceae; genus Desulforhopalus_A. The sequence goes on along the minus strand of JAAELB010000610.1, from coordinate 761 downwards.
ACAGGATGATTAACTTACACTGATCTCCTATAAAAGTGGTGATTTCGCAGTTCAGTCATCAGTGTGTGTCCTGCTGCCCAGGAGTCGTCCAAGGACCACCCTAGAAGGCGTCCCCATGAACCCCCAGAGAAGACATGTGGGCATTTTCATATTGCAGCAGCAGCAGAACCAGCTGATCAACCTGAATGCCATCCTACATCAACGTCGTCTGAGAAGAAGGAGGCAGAAGAGACTAGGAAAACAGAGGGCTCAATGGTGCAAGGGCTGGATTGGCAGAAGAATGGAGCTAGGACTGTACAACAGGCTGCTGGTGGAGCTCCAGAATGAGAGTCCCAATGATTTTAATAGATTCATGAGGATGCCCCAGGCTATGTACCAGGAAATCATCACCAGGCTGACCCCCTGCCTCCAGAAGCAGACCACCAACTGGAGAGCCCCCCTCGAGCCCGGCCTCAAGATTGCCATCACCCTGTGCCACCTTGCCTCTGGGTCCAAGTATTCAGACATGCAGTATGGCTGGAGGGTGCCCCACAACACCATGAGTATTGTTGTGAGAGAGGTGTGCCATGCAATCCTTGCAGAGTACCTGGACGAAATGATGAGCCCTTCCACCACTGAGCAAGAATGGAGAACATTAGCAGATGAATGGTATGAGCGCTGGCAGTTTCCCCACACCATTGGTGCCATTGATGGGAAGCACATTGCCTGCGAGTGTCCTCCAAACAGTCGCTCAGTGTATTACAACTACAAGGGCTTCTTTA
>JAAELB010000609.1 GCA_024227155.1 Desulfobulbaceae bacterium | reverse complement strand
TTTGATTATTGATGATACTCCTGAAGCTGTCATTTTATCAGGGTTTAATCCAGTACGTAGAGAGGTCGCAAGATTGTCATTGGAGAAGTTGATTTCTGATGGAAGAATTCATCCTGCCAGAATTGAAGATATGGTTGAGAGGGTAACAAAAGAAGTCGATGCAACAATAAAAGAAGCTGGAGAGCAGGCAGCATTCGACTTGGGTGTGCATGGTATTAATCCTGAGTTAATAAAAATATTAGGTAAATTAAAATTCCGTACAAGTTATGCGCAAAATGTTTTACAGCACTCCATTGAAGTTGCTTTCCTTTGCGGAACTATAGCAGCTGAGCTAGGGTTAAATATTAAGCTTGCCAAAAGGATGGGGCTGTTGCATGACATAGGTAAAGCTGTTGATTACGAGGTTGATGGAGCCCATGCAATCATTGGAAGCAATCTTGCTAAAAAATATGGTGAGGAAGACAATATTGTACATGCAATTGCTGCTCATCATGAAGATAAAATGCCAGAAAGTGTATATGACTATATTGTTCAAGCTTCAGATGCTCTTTCAGGAGCAAGGCCAGGCGCAAGGAAAGAGAG
>JAAELB010000608.1 GCA_024227155.1 Desulfobulbaceae bacterium | reverse complement strand
CCTTCTTTTCCTCGGGAGCCTTGGACGTTTACCACGAATCGTGGGGGCTGCGCTTACCGGGAGTTACGCTGTTTTTATTTTTTTCGGCGTCCTGGGTTAACCCGAATTTCTCATGAACTTTGTTGGTGAGACATCCGGGCTAACCCGAATTTCTCATCAAGAAGATTATTGGCATGTCGTCCGGTTTCTTCCATCATGTTTGGATTGATAGAGGGCCCTATCAGCACGGCTGATCCATTCCAGATCATCTCCATCACCACTTTTTCCACCTTTTTCAGCAACGCCAAAGGACATTGTTATAGAAAGTGATTCTCCTGTAATAAGTTTACCGGAACCATCACATCTGCTGAATCGATAGGCAGCGATTGTTTCCCTGATCCTTTCCACCACCTCAAAGCCTTCCGTGGAGCCGGTCTCATCGAAGATAAGCAGGAACTCCTCTCCGCCATATCGCCCGGCCATATCGAAATGTTTACGCATGGAATCAGAAAGGATTTTCCCAACTTCACTTAAGATAACATCCCCCTGAATGTGGCCATAGGTGTCATTGACCTTTTTGAAATGATCAATGTCACAAAGGGCAATTGATGCCATAGAGCCGGCCTTTCTTCCAAATCTGTTGCAAATGCGCTGAACCTCCTCCTTGATACTTCTGCTGTTTCGAAGCCCGGTGAGGCTGTCATAAACAGCAAGTTGTTCAAACTGTGTTTTGATAAGGGTTGTGCTCAAAAGATTACACATAACCTCACAAACACTCTCCTCATAGTCCCTTATTGCAGACTCCTGACCACAGTAATCACCACCGAAGAGGTACCCTCCACCGAGCGCCCCAGGAAGGTAAATGCTGCCCACCATATCGCACCCTGCACCCGGTACGTTTATCGAAGAAATTTTACGGGACTTGTACGCCTTAACCTCGTTGACAAATATTAGTTCAGGCTGATCAATGTCGAGAATCAGCTTTTTTCCCTCCCGTAAATCGGACCGGTAACCTTCCGGATCAAACAGCCTCACGATCTCTAAAATAAGACGGTTATCAACCACATTGGTTATCTTGTACAAGACGCTCACATCAAAGGCCATGGCCTGCCTCATTACCTCCAGGGGAAAGCGGAAGCATTCGTCCATGTCTACAGTTGCATCCAGACCAACGAGATAAGAACTGAACGAACCAAGCTTATTCAGAATATCTTTTGCATCAGTTTCGACTTTTTCCATATGATCTCTAGCAGTTATGTGAGAGCAATACGTCCGTAACAACTCGATTGCGTTATTCAAAAGCAGACGGTATTTTATAGAACGCTCACTATTTAAGAGGACAACAACAGAGACGGACCATACTCCCTTTTTAATGTGTCAGAAAGCAGTCCAGCACCTTTGGCTACATTTTCCAGCCAATCGGTTGATGAATTACTATCACTGTTATCTGTTATGTATTTATAACAATCAAAAGCTGTGTGTTGATGCTGACACACTTTGTGCAGGGCATAGGCTTCCATATCAATCAAGTTAACCGCAATATTTAATCCTTCAAGCTGTGCTTTCGCATCTGTAACAAAAGAGTCTCCCGAGGCTAAGACGATGCCCCTGGCTTCAGGAAGATCCTCACCGCTATACGGGGTCACCCCCCGTGGAATATCCAATGCGCGCACATCGATGTCCCATTGCACAAAGGTATCCACCTTGAGCAATCCCTGGGAACCATCTACTGCTCCCGCAGTACCGTAGTTTATGACCAAATCGGGCCGATAGGACAAAAGGGCCTCATACAACTTTATGGCAGCATTAATCTTACCAACACCCGTATGGATAACAGGTGCAAATTGTTTCAGGCCCGGGGTTTCCAATTCAAGAGCAGCGACTATAATATATCTACACTGTTTTTTCATTTTGCTAACCAGAACTCAATTCAGTGCTCTTTATGGGGTACCAGTTACTAACCAGAAGCAATAAGGACAAAAGATGCGTATTAAGAGAACCCTGTTTTTACTGCTACTTGTTGTGTTTTCAGTGGCCTTCTGCCAGGCTGCGGAGAAAAATGTAATCACCGGATCCATCCAAACAGGCTTTCGTGTTATAGAGGTTGATCCTGCAACTATGGATAACAACCTCACAGTATACCGAGGGGATTATGTCAAATTTAGTTATCCTGAAAAATTTGCATCCCTTATCTTTACAGTACCAGAGCTCAAATATAAAGAGACAGTCCTTCCTGATCCTGCAAAATCACCTTTTTTCAAGATGAAAATTGCCGGAAAATACCCCTTCACCCTTGGTGAGGCTGCTGGCAGCATCAAGGTTATTGAGCTCGTCCGCCCAAATTACATCGAAGTTACAGCCGATGAAGCGGCAAAGCTTTTAAACAACCTGCACCCTTTTATTCTCGATGTGCGCACTGTTCAGGAATATAAACAGATTCATATTGAAGGAACCCATCTCATCCCAATCCAGGAGTTACAGAGTAGGATTGCAGAACTTGAATCAAAAAAACATGAGGACATTTTTATCTATTGTGCCACGGGTAACAGGTCAACGGTTGCGTCAAGGATTCTTGCAGATCGAGGCTTTAAGAGAATTTATAATCTTCGTTACGGCGTTTACGACTGGGCCAAACATGGTCACCCCTATACAACCGGGCAATAGGCCGAATGATAACAAACAGGTAGTGCAGACTCCGAGAAATCAGGAGACTGTTTTGAAATGAGGTACTTTAATTAACCACCAAGGCACTTATCCAGCGATTCTAAAACAGTTTCCGACTAGTCGGGTTAGTTAAATCCTGATCCTCCTTGCCCTCAACTTGTCGATAGTATTCGACCTTAATCTTGCATACACTCAATTTGCTTTATTTGTCCATTTTTACTATCATTTCAATAACTCGGTACATCTTCTCAGTCTTGTATTGAAAATTACTTAACCAGTACTTTATGAATTATGTATAGTTGCACTCCTCATTCAAGGGGGTACGATACTTAAACCCAACTTATTTCCCATTTATCGGGGTTAGGAGACAGTCTTCAATGAAACTTTTTCAATATCTGCTTTGTGTTGTGTGTGTGTTATGGAATTTGGTTGGGATCGGGGTGGCGAAATGTGCTCAGTCGCTCATAGCGGTAAGGACAGATACAGAGCTAGCCATCGACGGAATAGATCTGGAAAGGGTCTGGAAGAAAGCCCACCCCATTGTGATCCATGACAAAACAGCCAAGGTCGATATCACGGTTAAAGCGTTGTACAACGAACAGGATATATTTATGCTGGTACAATTCCCCGATCCGGATGAGAGTCGAACTCATAAAAGCTGGGTGTGGAACAAATCCAACAAAGTGTATGAACTGGGGCCCGACCGAGAAGATGTTTTAGTAATCAAGTGGTTTATGGAGGGTCCTAAGGTATGGCCATTTCTTTTAAGGTAGCTCGCAATTTAGGGATCAGTGTCCTCCTTTTACTAATCGTGGCAGTCAGTGTGTTTTCTTATCATATGATCTCTTGGACCGCCGACACACTGGAAAACGCCATAATAGTCGAGCAGGAAAAGGTGCGAGTATGGTACGAGCTTTCCCGTTTAATCCACGAAAGTAAATACGACCTTCAAGAATTTGTTTACGGAGAGACCCAAGTCTTATCTCCGGTACTTTTATCAAGTAATAGAGCACTAAAATCCCTAGAAGTCCTTCAATCCCTGAGCGAGAATGAGACAACAGATTTGATGTATATTGAAGACATTATCCAGTTGGCTCGCAGATACCGCCAGGCAATAGTCGGCTTTAAAGGGGAGATCGATGCCGGATTTGAGGGCGGTAGCACGGAATTGCAAATGAGAAGTATAGCTATCCGGGCAGCCAACAACATCGCCCAGCTCACTGATGAAGCTGTGGCCCATGTCAACGAACAGATGCGGCTCCAGAGCTATGGCCTCATTGCGCGCTCCAATAATACAAAATACGTTCTGGGCACATTTCTGGCCGCCTCAGTGCTCATTTTCCTGATAGTTGCCCTTGTGATGAAACGTGCTCTAATGCAACCAATCAACATGCTACTAAAGGCCTTCACCTGCGTAAGTGAAGGGAATTATGACGAAAGGCTGGAAGTACTACACAATGATGCCATGGGCCGCTTGTCCCAATCGTTTAACCTTACGGTGGCTAGTCTGCAAAATCAACGGACACAATTACGTCAGGCCAAGAATGTCGCAGAATCGGCAAGTCAGGCAAAGAGTGCTTTTTTAGCAAATATGAGTCATGAAATTCGCACACCAATGAATGGTGTTCTCGGCATGACTGAACTATTACAAGAAACGGAATTGAGTGTGGAACAGCGTCGGTTCGCCGCCACAATTCATGCCTCAGGAGAATCACTTCTTTCAATTATCAACGACATCCTGGATTTTTCGAAAATTGAAGCAGGGAAACTGGCGCTGGAAACAATTACTTTTGATCTTCGAATACTGGTCGAAGACGTTGCTCAGATGCTTGGTGCGCGCGCCCATGTCAAAGGGCTGGAACTCGCTATATTAATACCCGTAGATACCAACGTAACCCTAAAAGGAGATCCCACCCGGATAAAGCAGGTCCTCACAAACCTTATTGCCAATGCCATTAAATTTACAGAAAAGGGCGAGATTCTTATTCGGGTGTCAACACTCAACCTTGCTGGAAATGATGTGTTGCTGCAAGTATCGATTGAAGATACTGGAATAGGTATTCAACCTGAAGTTCGTCAACTGCTGTTTAAACCCTTTTCTCAAGCCGATGGCTCAACAACACGTAAATATGGAGGAACCGGACTTGGGCTTGCCATTTCCCATGAGATTCTGTCTCATATGGGAAGCTCGTTAGATTATGAAAGTGAACCGGGTAAGGGTTCTAAATTCTTTTTCGCTGTACGGATTGAAGCTGACCTGAATAACAACAATTCGTCCCCTGATACGAACAAATTGATTGGTGTACGAGCACTTATTGTAGATGATAATGCAACGAACAGAGAAATTCTTGTGAGACAGACCTCAGCCTGGAAAATGGATACTGAGAGCGCAAGCAGTGGGCGGGAAGGACTTGCAAAACTACGAACAGCCCAGCAGAATGGTACACCTTTTGAACTGGCTATCCTCGATATGCAGATGCCCTCTATGGATGGCCTGGAAGTAGCCCACCAAATTCAATCAGACTCGAAAATTTGTGACGTTAAAATGGTAATGCTAACTTCGATTGGATTACGAGGCGACGCTCAGCTTGTAAAACAAAGTGGTATATCCGCTTATCTGACCAAACCCACCAGGCAATCTGATCTTTATGCCTCCCTGGTCACAGTAATTGGGGAAGAGATAGAGTGTGAAGTTCCTCAGCTTGTAAATCATTACAGCATAGCTGAAAACAGACGTAATCAATTAGACATACATGTTCTTGTGGTCGAAGATAATCAGACTAACCAGGAAGTCGTCGCCAGCATAATCAAGAAGCTTAAGTACAGAGTGAGCATTGTCTCAAATGGCAAGGAGGCAGTTGAGGCAGTATCCGAAAATTCCTATAACCTTATCTTTATGGATTGCCAGATGCCAGTAATGGATGGATATCAAGCCACAGCCTATATCCGCAGCCTTGAAGATGCAAAAGGTGGAGAGAATTATACGCCAATTATTGCTCTGACGGCAAACGCCCTCGAAGGAGACAGAGAAAAATGCCTTACAGCAGGTATGGATGACTACCTTACCAAACCTTTTAAACAGGAGGAGATCAGGAAAAAAATCGATAAGTGGTCAACTGTTGCATCTAGTCTGATTCCGGAAACTGAAGACACACATATCCCCCAACCACCTGTAAAGAAAAAAGAAGAATCCTCGCCAGTTGACAGTACTGTATTGGACAGCCTCAGGGTATTGCAGATAGAGGGTCAACCCGACATCATAAAGAAGATAACTGACACATATCTCAGAAGTTCCGAGGTGCTGGTCACCACTTTACGGCAGGCTGTTATCAACAGGAATTTTGCAGTAGTGCAGAATTCGGCCCATAGCCTCAAATCGAGCAGTGCTCAAGTGGGAGGGATGAAACTCTCTGAGTTATGCGCAGAACTCGAAATATACTGTAAAGAAACAAAATATTATAATGTGGAGAGTCTCGCGTCAGCCATAGAGGATGAGTTTATGCGCGTTAAAAACGCGCTGAACATGGAGAACAAATCATCTTGAACAACTACTCCAGAAAAACTGCAATAAAAAACAGGTAAGCGTAGACTCCGAGTAATCTGGAGACCGTACTGAAATTAAGAACTTAGAATAACCGGCAGATAGCGAGAGCAGCGAGGCACTTATACCCCCTTGTGGGGTGTTAGTTTACCCCTAACCCGAATAGATCGGAAAAGAGTCATTCAATCGGCAAAGCCATTGAACTCTGACCACGCCCAAAGGACGTGGATTGCTCTTACGAATTCAAGAAGGCATGGGGATATACTGCTTCACGATTCTGAAATGAGAGAATATCTTGTTTCTGAATAACACCTGCATCAATATTCACAGCTTGTCGAATGGTCTCATTTTTTTGCCAGCTCTCATACCCCGCTAACACTGATGGCAAATGAACAATGAGAGCAGCAGAGATAGACCGAGATGCACTTTCCCATAGATAACTTGGTGTATGATCCACGGCGTAGTAATCTACCATTCCAACTTTAAACATAGGGTTTTTAAATGTGGTTGGTTTGGCAAAATAGAACCCCATACCCTCATCGCAACTAACATCAATAATCAGACAGCCTGGCTTGAGACAAGATTTTTCTTCTTCTGTCACGTAGGTAATAGGATTATCCGGTTCTTGTAAGGTTCCGTTCACAATGATTTCGGATTCTCTGATCAAATCAGACAATGGTTGTTCACTTCCATCGTGCTCTATCACCATTATGCGCGCATCACCTTCATTACCTTCTCGAATACGGACATAGTGACAATCAAGTACTTCCTCGCGCACCTCGTGGTCGGGACGCTGAATACAAATTGTGATATCTCTAAAACCGTGGGCCTTTAGAGCGTATATTGCGCCACGACTGACCGCACCAAAACTAAAAATGATTACTTTGCGCTGGTTACCGTAGTGTCCGTCGATTCCTTTCAGTTGCAGGGCATGTAGTATCGCGCAATAGCCTGCCAGTTCGTTGTTTTTGTAAAAAGTGTGGCGGCCAATCTGGCCGTCGGGTCCCCAAACAAACATATCCTCAAAAGCGATAAGTGTCTGCTTGCGATCGATTGCAGCCTGCGTATGTGCCATTTGTTGTACACAATGCGGATAGCCCCAAAGGATTCCACCTTCACGTAGTTCTTCTAGATCCGCTAACACTGGTTTGGCCAGAATGACATTCCCAATATCGGCCAGTATTTCGTGGCGAGTTGCAACACCACCCGTCTGTTCCGACATCTCCGAATCGGTAATACCAAAGGGTGCTCCATAGCCTTCTTCAAATATGAGCTGACGACGAATTTGTTCAGGAAGGCGTATCAGGTGTTCTGGATGGATCGGAATACGTCGCTCATCTTCTTTTCTTGAAGTCCCAATGACACCAAATTTTGATTTATTCATATAGCTTTCTTTTCCTTACTAAAGTTTATCTTTTTTATTATTCAAGGCTTTTCCAATTCAACATTAAAGCTACGCCACAGCGTGTGGCTACTAGTGTTCTCAAAGGCAGTACATAGAAAAATTGAGCTAAGATCGAGCAATAGACAGGAAATAGGTCGGGAATAATTCTTACTAACCCATTTGGGCACAACCAGCATTTTATAATCTTTGCCCTCTGCGGAAACGATTATTGACAATTACGCCACAATATTGGGCAGTTCTTTGGGAATGTCATCCAGCAACATGCCGGCACGGGAAACATCGCTTACGTTTCCTGAGAAGAAATCAACTCCATCTGACAGATTGGCAACAACATTTTGCACTTCAATTCTTTGCTGATCTCGTTTGTTCATTTTCACCGCCCTACGTTGAGATTGAATTTTGATTCCTTTACTCGGAAAACACAAACGCTGCATTAATCAACCAGGCAAGAAGTTCAAATTGTTTACTCTGTTGCCCAGACAACTAAATCCAACAAAAGTTTCAAGAAAAAATCGGAGATTAGGGAATCTGCGGCAGGTACATGGTTCAATAAATGGTTGGGACCCCCTCGCTTACTGCGAGACAATGCTGCAACACCTATCCAGTACCTAACACATTTCGCAATGTCGGACTATACAGGTCAGTAACAGAAACTGAATCACCATTCATAATTTACGAGAGAACATGATACCTCAACAACAACATTAAGTCAATGATTTTCCGTTACTATTTATTATTCGTCATCATTAACAGGGGACTAAGTCGCTCAATCTGGGACTAAAATGCATAGTTTACTTCTGCAAAAATTTCGCTAATGGACGACATATTATTGGTGATACTATTTTTCTGATATTTCTTTATTTTCAATACAAAACATGCTGTGCTTGTGGTGTTTTATTGGATGGCACTCATGGACGATTTGGATCGAAATAGTAGCACCAATAGGACTATATCGCTATTTTCAATAAAATTAAGGACTTTAATCAATTTGAGACTTACTGTATAAATTTGGAGCACAAAGTTTTCCCCGGAGGGAATATAATGTCAAAAATTTTGCGTGTAGGTGAAAACATTCGACATAACAATAAATCGAATTGGGGGTCTTGGAAAAATTATATCAATAGAAAAGGGTGGAACGATCAGAGTTGTCTTTGAAAGCAACAAGAACGTATCTATCGCCAAGGGATCAAAATATCTTACTAACCCGACTAGCCGGAAACTTTTTTAGAATCGCTGGATAAGTGCCTCGAAGATCTCACTACGTTCACTATCTGCCAGTTACTCTAAGTTCTTAATTTCAATACAGTCTCCAGATAACTCGGAGTCTACGCTTACCTGTTTTTTATTGCAGTTTTTCTGGAGTAAGGCACTAAAATCCCATTGGGCTTAGATACTAATGGCTCTGAAAAATGAAAATCTTAAACTAAAACTTCAGATAGATAGTTGCCACTCATGCAATAGTTAGATGCCTTGTTTCATTGATGTTAAACCACTATTGCCTCTTTCAATTTTCAAACAGATTTTCTAAAACTCATGGGCCCAATAAAAAATTGGGCACATGTGCAAATTTTGTATTCAGTTTCATAAAACTTATAAAGTTGAATAACAGATTGGAGGTGTATTTTTGCAAACAGTCGTAAAAAAATGGTTTCGCAATAAGAACTGTGGAGTTCTCGATAATAGAGGAGGGCCAGAGATACAGGTACGCAAGGAAGATCTTGTTGGCTGTTCATTCTTAAAAGTCGGAGTAATTGTAGAGTTTGAGTGCCACCCAGGTAAACAAGGATTAATTGCCAAAAAAGTTTCCATATTTAAGCAAAAAAAGCCTAACAACAGGAACAAAGACAATAAGGAATTTCGCTTTGGCGTGATGACCTAAGCACTGAAAATGGTACTTTATGGAATGCCATAAAGAGACCTGCAGGTTATTGCGGGATATCAAGCCCAAGCGGCAGTATGATCTGACGATTGAAAAGATCGCGCACTTGTTCATCTGAAACATGTTCGATTTTATTCGAAATGACCTTTATCTTTTCGGCATACTGCAGGGAATTGTCTCTGCACACACTCCTGGCCTGTTCGATTCCCTGCCAGTCCCCGTCTTTAAAAAATTGTTGCAGGGCAGCAAAGATTTCAGGGAAAAGCTCTTTGCGTAAACCATCAAGAAAACCAACATAGAAACTCAGTGAAGTCTCCCGTTGCTCCCTGATGACATGGGCCAACAACCCACCTGGGTGGGTATCAGCCAGAATATCTTTGATGGAGCGGCAGACAAGCTCATACACCGAGCCGGGAAACCGGCCAATAATTGTCTGCAGTGTCGAACTATCAAGTGTCGTCTGCAGCAATTCACCGACTTCATGATAGATAAAAAGATCCATCTCTCCTTCAACGATGGTATCAAGAGAATCCTTAAATTTTTGCTGATCCAACTGGCCATCCTGCAATAATCCATAAATCCCGAGTGCATGGCGAAAGGAGTTTCTACAGGAAGAACGTAACTCCTGAATGTGGTCCCATAAAAAAAACCTGAGTGATTCTTTCCTGATAAAAATTACACCATCCTGTGCCATGGCAAAGGGACTGGCCATTTCTTTGGCTCTTTCTTTGCCCAATATTAACACAGGGCAACCGGCGACAGTACGATGCTCAATTCTCTCGGCAAGGAAAAAAACGGCCTTCATCGATCTACCGTATCCGGCACCGTATACCAGCTGTTTATCTCTGAGGATTGCGTTTATTTGATCAGAATCGTCCGGTAAATATTTACGACCATTAATGCCAAGGTGACGATATGGCTCATTTTCTATGGTCTTCCAGTAATTTTCCTTGGCCTCAATCCAGTCAAGCAGATCCGCCGCTTCGGGCTCCTGCCATGGTTCTAGACCCTGCTCCCACTTGTATAGATTGCGAAGCTTCAGTACCATGGTGCACATCGGAAATATGCCATGATCCCTGGCGTCTGAAATATTACAGTTATATTGTACATCTTCAATTATCATGGTGTCCTGATATGTGCTGGGCCTCAATTATACAGGTATATTGGCGTGCCAGATACTCTGAGCCTGTTGATTTAATGCCTTTTCGCCCAATCTCTTCGTTAAACGAAAAAATTTTATCCTCCGGTAAGCGAGGCACGAGACTCCGAGATATCAACTATATGCCTGTGGTAAAATTTTTTGTTTGCCTCGATATTGAACAAAAATGCTATTAAATCAACAGACTCATACTCTCTCTATCTTGTTTTTTTATAACAGATCTTCAACAGCATTCAACTATTATTACTTTCAGCTTCACTCTAAAAGTCATCTAACAGCAGGACATCAAACGCAAAAAGCCCCAATCAAGATGAGTCTTGATTGGGGCTTTTATTAAAAGATACGGCGATGACCTACTCTCCCACACAGTCACCCGTGCAGTACCATCGGCGCTAAAGAGCTTAACTTCCGTGTTCGGAATGGGAACGGGTGGATCCTCTTTGCTATGACCGCCATAAAACTTGTTGTAAGAACATGGGACTCTAAAAAGAAATCCCTGGAATCATTACGATCCCTCAAAACTAAATAACAACGTTAGAATTCTTCAATCATTCCAGAATTTAATTTAAACAGTGCAAAGCACCATTATAAACTGACCTCTGTCATCTGACTTCTGACTTCTGATAGGTAAACGGGGTTAATCCCCAGGCAGGTTTTGTGTACTCATGTCCTTACGAAATGTAAGAATCTTGGTAACACTCACTGCAATATCCTATAAAAGGAGGTGATCCAGCCCCAGGTTCCCCTATGACTACCTTGTTACGACTTCACCCCAGTTACCAATCATACCTTGGTAGCCTGCGTCCCAAAAGGGTTCGCTCAACTACTTCTGGTACAACCAACTCCCGT
>JAAELB010000607.1 GCA_024227155.1 Desulfobulbaceae bacterium | reverse complement strand
GGCCACGGAGGATAGTGATACCAAAAAGCACATTGCCCTACCCAACCAGCCACTCACCGACGCCATGAAGCTTGAAACCTTGCCCGATGGAGCAACCCCATCTGAGATAACCCGATATATCATCACAAAAGCTCAGGCTGATGAATCGTACAAAAAACAGGTTTTGAGTGATATCAATACGGTACTCCAGGATCTAGGTATCAACCTCCCGGCGGGTATTTCCCTTTCGATTGTAGAAGACACTGCTGATACCCAAAATATCGTTATTCCCTTTACTCCGCCAAGCTCAGGTGAGCTGAGCGATGATCAACTGGCAGCCGTTGCAGGCGGTAAAGCAGCTGTTTTGGCTAATCTGGCAGCAGCAATCAATGTTGGAGCCGTTACTGAAGTGGCAGCCGCAGCAGATGTAGCAGTTGCTGCCCAGGTCGCTGGTGCTGTAGAGGCAGCGGCTGTGTCAGTAGCGGTGGTAGTACTTACATGACATAAGTTCTGACCCGACTAGCCGGAAACTTTTTTAGAATCGCTGGATAAGTGCCTCGAAGGTCTCACTTCGTTCACCATCTGCTGGTTACTCTAAATTCTTAATTTCAATACAGTCTCCAGATAACTTGTTTTTTATCGCAGTTTTTCTGGAGTAAGTCACTAAAGCGAGAATCTGTTTTTGTAGCTATTCAGGTGGGACAACAAACTTCCATGATATTACCACTGCAATGAGTGCTTTAATTAAATTGGTTGTCCCCCCGTTTGTCCCTCCAAAGCAGCCGTCCATAGGCATTGGCTCTCTCGTTTCAGTTCTAAAGAAAGCAGGATTCAGGGTCCAGGCTTGTTATCTCAATCTGGCATATCTGCAGTCAATTGGTGAAGAACTATATAATCACCTCTCCAAATCATTTCGTGGTAGTTGCCTAAGCGGTGAATTTCTCTTTACTCCAGCATTATGGCCTCAGACCAAAACTGACTGGAATGATTATGAAAAAGTTTTCCAGAAAAAGAAAAACCAAAACCTCTGGATTATGGGAAGAGAACACCACCTGGACCAGGAACATATTTATACCGAGAAGCTCGTAGACCTCTATGCGACAAGTGACGAAACTGTTACTCGCTGGGCAAAACACTTACTTTTAGACGAACCTGATATCATTGGTTTTTCCACAACATTCCAGCAAACCATCCCATCTCTGGCTTTGGCTCGAAAAATCAAGAACCTTTCAAACGGGAAAATTTCAACAATTCTGGGAGGTGCAAACTGCAGAGGCGAAATGGGTCGAGCCCTGTTCGACAATTTTCCTTGGCTTGACTACGTTGTTGCAGGTGAGGGAGAGGCTGTCATCGTGGATTTGGTCAAAGACATTCTTCACCGAAACAACCCAAAAAAAAGCAAGAGAGAATTTATCGATGCCCAGCCTGTTGCTGACCTGGATCAGCTTCCAACCCCAGATTTTCACGATTATTTTACACAGCTTAAAAAGATAAATTGTACATTCACCCCGAACCTCTCAGCTGAATCTTCACGGGGGTGCTGGTGGGGAAGCAAATCCCGTTGCACTTTTTGCAGTCTCAATGGTGACCATCTTACTTACCGATGTAAATCAACACAAAAAGTAATTTCTGAAATCCATTCACTACATACCACCTATGAAAGCAGCTTTTTCATGATGGCTGACAACATTCTGCACCAAAGCGTTACGACGGCACTGCACCGGGAATTCAGTTCTCTTAAGCATCAATTTTTTTATGAGATCAAAGCCAATCAGACCAAAGAACAGCTCATTCAAATGGCTCAAACAGGGATACATTACGTCCAGCCCGGAATAGAAAGCCTTAGCACCTCAATCCTTAAACATATAAATAAAGGAAGCAGCCAACTTAAAAATATTCAGACTTTAAAATACTGTACCGAGCTCAAACTGGTCACCTCATGGAATATCCTGTTAAATTTACCAGGAGAAACTGAAGAAGATTACCGGATTCACAAGAACCTCATCCCGAAACTCATCCACCTTATCCCTCCTTCAATCATTCCCATGCGATTAGAGCGGTTCAGCACATATTTTAATAACCCTGAAAAGTATCACCTCTGCAATATTCACCATGCCTGGCCCTTTGACTTTATTTTCTCTATGCTGCCTGCTTCACAACGAAAAAGGCTTGCAAGCTTTTTCGAATACTCTTCAACTGATCGGGATGAGCTAAAAGAACACACAAGGGAATTAATCAGTGCGGTGGATCTGTGGCGTCAGGCTCCGCGAGATACAACACTTCTCCAGTACCACGACACTGTAAACGGTTGTTTTATCATAGACAGCAGAGCCGAAAAGAGAACATTTTCATTTATCAGTTCTCTGGAACAGGAATTACTCCACTGTCTGGATGGCGTAATTCGTTTTGATAAACTGCTTGATACCGTTGAACGAGATGGAATTGGGGGAGAAGAAGTC
>JAAELB010000606.1 GCA_024227155.1 Desulfobulbaceae bacterium | reverse complement strand
TGTTCGAGGTCTGCCTTCATCTCGATTAGAGAAGTTCGAGGTCTCCCGCACCTCGATCATAGAAGTTCGAGGTCTTCCCGCACCTCGATTAGAGAAGTTCGAGGTCTGACGCACCTCGATCATAGAAGTTCGAGGTCTGCCCGCACCTCGATCATAGAAGTTCGAGGTCTGTCCGCACCTCGATCATAGAAGTTCGAGGTCTTTCCGCACCTCGATCATAGAAGTTCGAGGTCTTCCCGCACCTCAATCAGAGATGTTCGAGGTCTGCCTTCACCTCGATTAGAGAAGTTCGAGGTCTCCTGCACCTCGATCATAGAAGTTCTAGGTCTTCCCGCACCTCGATTAAAGAAGTTCAAGGTCTGCCTGCACCTTGATAAGAGAAGTTTGAGGTCTGTCCGCACCTCGATTAGAGAAGTTCGAGGTCTGCCCGCACCTCGATTAGAGAAGTTCGAGGCCTGCCTGCACCGTGGATAAGAGAAGTTCGAGGTCTGCCAAAGCCATCCTGATCCTGAGCTGTGAATCCAGTCAATGATGCTATATGATTCATGATGAAATGATTGTACTCATATTCCTAATAAAGACTGATCCTGTATTATGCTATGATAATGCCCCTGTGTTAGTGTTATATTTTTCAGGATGTGAACCACTGCGAATAACTCATG
>JAAELB010000605.1 GCA_024227155.1 Desulfobulbaceae bacterium | reverse complement strand
TCTACCAGAAGATATACTTAATAACTTTGCTATAAAAATGATTAATGTCACTTTTATGAAAGAATCATTTTTCCCAGGTAAAATTCTATCAAAAGCCCAGGTTCATAACACTTCAGACAATCCTGCAACACACCACTCTATATTAGATGAAAACAATCATTGTGAACTTGCAAGAATCAATATTACCTGGAAACCTTTACAAGCATAAAATATATGGTAACCTCAAAGTCAAAAAAGCAAATGAATAAGGCTTACAATTCAAGTATGAACTTTTTAGCTTCACGATCTAGAAGCCGTAAAGAAATACTAAATAACCTTTATAAAAAAAAATTCAGTAATGATATTATTTCTGAAATTATTGTAATTTTAGAAAATCAAGGACTGATAGATGATAAAAAATTTGCTTTTGAGTTTGTTTCCACAAGAGAAAAAGTACGGCCTAAATCGAAATTTGCTTTAAAATATGAGCTTAAGAAAAAGGGAATTTCTGATGAAATCATTGAAAAAGCGATTTGCGGTGTTGATGAATACCAATCAGCACTCGCGGCAATTAATCCCAAACTTGCAACTTGGCTAAAACTTGATAAAAAAAAAATTCAAGCAAAAATTATGAGTTTTTTAAAAAACCGTGGGTTCAATTGGGAAATCTCTTTTGCAACCTGGGAGAAAGTTTCTAAAGAGTTAAAAAATAAGGGTGGTATAATATGAAAATTAAATTTTTTACAACTGGTGGCACAATCGATAAAGTTTATTTTGACAACTTAAGTAAATATGAAGTTGGAGAACCTAAAGTTGATATCATATTGAAAGATGCCAGGATTAATTTTAATTATGAAATTGAACCTCTTTTTAAAAAAGATTCCCTTGATATTAATGAAAAAGACAGGCTTGCTATTTTTAATGCAGTAAAAAAAGATAATAATCGCTTCATAATTATTACACATGGCACTGACACAATGGTCCAGACCGCAGACGCATTAAAAAAAATTAAAGATAAAGTAATAGTTTTAACAGGTGCAATGGAGCCTGCCGAATTTAAGTCAAGTGATGCTTTTT
>JAAELB010000604.1 GCA_024227155.1 Desulfobulbaceae bacterium | reverse complement strand
CCTCCAACCTTTTTTTCAAGAAGATGGCGAACTACAACGACTCCAGACCTAGCTTTCGCTACTGGAGACATTGCATCTAAAACCAGCAGACATGTCCAGAATCAACTTGGAGGAAGTGATCACCGACCAATTATCCTCGCAATTGATGTCAACTATCGGATCAAAGACATTAAGACTTTCCCCATGTGGAATTATAAGAAAGCAGACTGGCCAACCTTCACAAGATTCTGTGAAGAGAATTGCAAAAAGCTAAAGACTCGTGAAAGCAACATTTATCAACCTGTCAAGGCCCTTGAAAAAACACTTTTAGACTCAGCAATAAAGACAATCCCTAGGGGTGCAAGGAAAAACTATCGACCCTATTGGACAGAAGAACTAGAACAGTTAGAGGAAGAAGTCAGCAAAAATAGAGAAAATGTTGAAAAAAATCCAACAGTCGAAAATAACATCGCTTACAAAGCTAGTGAAGCAAAATGTAAGAAAACATACATTCAAGAAGCAAGAAGAAGCTGGAATGAAAAGACTGAGAAACTCAATTTTGACAAAGATGGCACTAAACTTTGGAATCTGACAAAAGCCTTGAACAATGAGCAGATTTACCCCACTACTATCTCTTTAGAAAAAGACGGAAAGACCATCACTGGAAAGGAAGTAGCAAACTGTTTTATAGATAATTATGAAGATACAAGCTCTGTTTATATCCCATCTGAAAGGAAAAAAGAAGTACAAGCAGAACTAAATCACCAAAAAACTAACTCGGATGCTCAAACAACACCTGAATGCATGAACAAAGATTTCTCCTTACAGGAACTAAATGATGCTTTAGAGTCTCTCAAAAACAACAAGTCTCCAGGGCCAGATAAAATCACGAATGAAATGCTGCAACACCTTGGGCCAATCGCAAAAGCCAAACTCCTTGAAATATACAACAACAGCTGGAAAAAAGGACAAGTACCACAAATTTGGAAAGAAGCCAACATGATGCCAGTGCACAAACCAGGAAAGAAAAGAAATGAGGCAAGTAGTTACCGCCCAATCAGTCTCACAAGTTGTATTGGAAAGACAATGGAAAGAATGATCAACACAAGACTTTCTTGGTACTTGGAAAGCAATAACATCATAACACCAGAGCAAGCGGGCTTTCGACAACACCACTCAACTGAGGACCAAGTCACATACATTGCTCAGAAAATTGAAGACGGGTTCCAGGACAAACGCCATACCCTTACCGTCTGGCTGGATATGGAAAAAGCCTTTGACAAAGTCTGGAAAGATGGATTAAGACTAAAACTGAGGCAATGTGGCGTTTCAGGTCATATGTACCAATGGATATCCCAGTTTCTCACAAACCGAAGAGCGAGAGTACATGTGAATGGAGCATATAGCAGGAAGAAGGTCCTGAAAGAAGGAGTCCCTCAGGGTGGAGTCTTAAGCCCAACACTCTTCCTTGTTTTCATAAATGATATCCTGAAAGACATGCCCAGTAATATCAGAGGGGCCATTTATGCTGACGACCTTGTCATCTGGTGCACAGAAGAGCATTTGCCCACAGCACAGTTCAGATTACAACTGGCCCTGGATAGGCTAAATGATTGGACAAAAAAATGGTTTGTAAAAATAAATGCAGCAAAAACAACATTTACCATATTTACTCTCTCGCCTAAAATAAGAGGATCCATTGTGAAGCTAAAAATCGATGATCACTTCCTCAAACACGACAACAACCCAACCTACCTTGGAATCACATTTGACCAGACACTGACCTGGAGGCAACAAATTGAAAAAGCAGAAACTAGAGCCAAATCACGTCTTGGTCTCATGAAAAAGCTCTCTGGAGCAAGTTGGGGAGCTGACCACAACACTCAAAAAAAAGTATACACAGGATATGTGAGACCTGTACTTGAATATGGAATTTCAGTCTGGGGTACGGCCTCCAAGACACATTTTGATAAGGTAGAGCGCGTCCAAAACCAAGCAACCAGAATCATAACAGGAGGAATAAAATCCACTCCCATCCACACCCTTGAAACCTGCACTGGACTCCACTCTCTCGAAGACCGCCGCAACAGAAAGATCCTTACCCAGGCAGAAAAATTCAAAAGACTTCCAGAACACCCAATGAGAAGAAGAATGGATCAGCCCCCCAAACGTCGCCTCATGAGATCAAGCTTTATTCATGAAAGCAAGAACCTCCGTCAAAAACACCCAGAGCTAAAAGAATCGGTCCCCAAAGAAATTCACCGTACCATAGCAATCCCAACCTGGGAACAAAACTGTCACACAACTGATATCAAAACAAATATTCCTGGCATCCAAAAGAAAGACCTACAGACAGGACCAGAAAGAAAAGTCATCACAGAAGAGTATCTCCATAACACCTTTCCACAAGACTCTTGGATCCATGTCTATACTGATGGCTCCTCAGAAAATGCAATCAAAAATGGAGGAGGCGGAATCTTTATCCAATACCCAGAAGGAAATGAAGAAAAAATCTCTACAGCAACAGGACTACTCTCCACTAATTATAAAGCAGAAGCAGTAGCATTGGAAAAGGCAGCAATTCATATCCACCAGAACTTGCATGCCCATCACAACATTGTTTTCCTCACTGATGCCCTCTCCGTCCTCCAATCCTTGAAGAAAAACAAAGAAAAGGACACCAACTCTTTGGCTAGAGCAATTGCCGATCTGTCTCTCAACCACACAGTGACACTACAATGGGTCCCCTCCCATTGTGACCTCTATGGGAATGAAATGGCTGACCAGCTGGCAAAAGAAGGGTCCAACCTCCCTCAGGAAGACAGATCTACGACCTACAACGAAGCAAAGACCATGATAAAAACAAAAATTGATTCCAACTGGAAAGAAAAACATACAGCCTTCAATCCCAAAGATCCTTTTTACCAGCTGAACCGTCGAGAACAGGTCTTGATATTCAGGCTACGTACCAAACACAATAGACTGAAATATCACCTGTTCCATAAGTTCAAAATCGGTCAAAATGATCAGTGTCCCTGTGGAACTGGCGCTCAAACAACAGAGCACATTCTTCAGGTATGCCCCTTGCTTGACAACAGAAGGAGGGAGGTGTGGCCAGAACCTGTACCAGAGACCCAGAAGCTCTACGGCGCCCTGTGGGACCTACAGCGAACGGCTTACTTTATCTCTGATGCTGGAGTTGCCATTTGATGAACGAAAAGAAGAAGACAGGGTCAGGCGTATCTGGAGAGCTGATGTTAGCTGACTGCTGCCAATCCCCGAAATAATTTAATTTAATTAATGGATCACAATAGAGACTTTATTTCGTCTAGAACTCTTGTTGATATGG
>JAAELB010000603.1 GCA_024227155.1 Desulfobulbaceae bacterium | reverse complement strand
TCGGTTAACCTTACCGGCAATATCTGGTGAAACATTAACCGGTCAACGATTCTGCCATTAACTATAATTTCTAATGATTACGTAGGTAGCCATTTGATGAGGAGGACATAAAAGAACGGGGTACGTGATCTGCACAGGAATTATGTTGCGTTCGAGTATAATGCAAAAGCGAAGAGCTTCGTTGTGGCAATGTTAACGTCAACTAGCAGCTGTTTGGATAACGATATCAAGAACAAGCGTGGCTGCCTTTGGGCATTGGCAGTGCGAATCCTCTGTCAGATGCTGCATGATAGTTTTGTGGTATAAACCATCCAGCATAATAACAATCTGTAGATAAAAAATGTTGTTCGGTGAGTGAATGAAATTGAGGTTGGGTTTCAATCAAAATTCAGTATACCTCACCTGTTGATACTCGAAAATGCTGGTGTCGTAAAAACCTACAGCGCCAGAGATATGGCTTTTAACGACACCAGCGCTAATTAATTATTGTTTCGTTTGTCAGCACCTAAAGCGTTGGGGACCAACACAGTAAGCACAAGAATCATACCCACAAAAATTACCGTAAGATTGCTCGAGACAAGAAGTAGGCCGCCAATAGTTAGAAGTGTTTTACCAATGAAATTAATTTTTGTTCTAAAATGACCAATGTAAGCGGCGGAGAGAGCGATAATCCCAACTATTCCACTGAGAAGAGCAAAAGAAAATTCAGTCAAGTCAAAATTAATAAAGAGCATGCTGGGTGCATAGACAAACATGAAAGGAACAAGGGCCTTGCCCATTGAAAGACGAAAAGCAGTCATGCCTGTTCGCATGGGATCTGCCCCACCTATTCCGGCCCCAGCGTAGGCTGCAAGGGCAACCGGTGGTGTTACATCTGCTAGTACCCCGTAATAGAAAACGAAAAAGTGAGTAGCGATCAGGGGAACACCCAAATCACTGAGAGCTGGTCCAGCAATGGATGCCAAGATGATATAGCATGGGGTCGTGGGAATACCCGCTCCCATGATAATACAGGCAATTGCTACCATAATCAGACCAAAAAACAAGGTCGAATCCTGTGCAGAAATAATACCAAAAGGGATAATATTAGAAAAGAATGTGCCGGCGGTAGATGCTAGCTCAAGTACTGCACCGGAAAATTTAAATCCCATTCCCGTAAGCGTTAATACACCTAGAATAAACCCAACACATGCACATGCAGCACCTATGGCCAGCGCATACTTTGCACCATCATCGAGCCCTTTTGCAATGAGTCTTGGCGTAAGGGTGTTCGAGTCATCCAGATTTCCAATGCCAAGTTTTCGGGTTATAGGTGGGATATAGGAACAGAGCACTGTCAGGATGATACCCCAGAAGGCCGCAAGGTACGGAGTAAACTGCATCAGCAGTAGGGTCACCATGACCGTCAAAGGAATCATCAGATGCCATGACCTTTTCAGTACATACATGATCTGGGGAATCTGCTCTTTTGCCATGCCTTTGAGACCGAGACGTTTGGCCTCAAGATGAACCATGCTGAAAATGGCCAGGTAGTGAAACATGGCCGGGATAATAGCAATAAGTATTATTTCATTGTATGGCACGCCAAGCATTTCTGTCATAACAAAAGCTGACGCCCCCATAATTGGCGGTGTAACCTGGCCACCACATGATGCAGAAGCCTCAACTGCTGACGCAAAGGTAGGGGTAAAACCATTTTTCTTCATCATGGGTATGGTGAAGGAACCGGTTGTTGCGGTATTTGCTATAGGAGAACCTGAAATCATGCCAAAAAAACCGGAGGACACCACTGAGACTTTGGCTGGTCCCCCTGAATATTTACCTGCAAGTATAGTGGCAAGATCAATAAACAGCTGACCTAGTCCTGAGGCCTGTGCCATGACTCCAAACAATACAAAGTGAAACACATAGGTCGCGACAACCCCAACGGCCACCCCATAGATTCCCTCTGTGCCAAGGTAGAGATGTTCCACTATCCTTATAATATCATACCCTCGGTGGGCAAGAACCCCTGGCAACCAAGGCCCCACAATTGCATATAAAAGAGCAACTGCCCCAATGGTCGGTAAAGTATTACCCATGACTCGCCGGCAGGCCTCTGTCACCATGATGACGGCAATAAGCCCCATGCAGTAGTCTGAAAGTGCAGGAAAACCAATATTGGTGATGAAAATATCTTCGAAATAAACAATGAGATACAGTGAAAATCCGCCGGCTGCAATTGCAAGGGGCCAGTCGGCGAAGGAGAGTTTATCTCCTTCTCCTTTAAGTTGTCGGATAGGTAGAGCAGTGAGGGCAATAAAAAAAACAAAGGCTATTAACCCCACTTTTCCCATCACAGGCATCTGATCTGAAAAACGATTGGTCAACTGCCAGGCAAGGAAAAGATAAAAGGAGGCAAAGCAAAGACCAAAACTCCAGTCACTAAATAATTGTTGGGGCTTTTTTCTGGGAAAGACAAGAAATACCAGGCCAAGTACAAGAGTAAGATGGAATGTCCTGTGGGTGACCTCATTGAGGAGCCCAAAACCGGCAGTATAGATATGAAAAAGACTTAAAACTATACAGAGAGCCCCTGCGATTTTTGCTGTAATACCGGCAAGATTTCTGAAATTAGACTCTGCATCATACTTTTTAACAATGGATTCAATTTGAGCGACATCAACGGTTTCCCCCTTTGTCAAATTGTCTTTTTTTCGACCAGCTCCTTCAACTTCCATATATATATATCTCCGCGATGTCTCATGATTTGAATTTTTCTATGTAACTGTAGAATAGCTTTTCAAAAACAAGTACAGTTATCACTGATTTTGGGGTGTTGGTATTACATGCAGAAAAAGTGCTTGGTCTTCCCACTGGTTCAGGTTGACTTCTCCGGAGGGCAGGTGCAAGCGGTTCCGGTATGACGAATCGGTTCTCACCACGAGCTTTGGTATCTGCCTTTCCATATGTAGGATAAACCCATCCTTAGTTTTTTCCCAGGATAGCCCACCGGGTTCTTCTGCATTGGAAGGGAGCCCTGCTCCGTGGGTTTCAAATATTTCGCTAGTTTGCACAACACTACCATTTCTTACTTCATATACATCAACAACGCGGGTATACGAGACGGAATGGATAAATGAGAGCGAAAATGAATCGTTATCGTTCAGAGGGTATTTTGCCAATACGTTTTGTTCGGGAAACTGTGTAATTACCAGCTGTGCGAATTGGGCATCTACGTTCTGGGCGTATATCGTCGTAAAAGAAATAAGAAGTAGAGTAAGGACAGCGGTGCCTGCTATCTTTCCCCAATGAAATAATATGACTTTCATCGCTATTTCCGCTTTGCATAAAAAACAAAGGGGTAAAGTTGTTGGTGACGATCTATGGGGGCGAAACCTACAGGTGGTCAGTAACGCGTGCCACCTGTAGATCATACTTGATGCTTATTTAATTAACCCTTTTTCACGGTAGTACTTTTCGGCACCAGGATGAATTGGGATAGAGACCGATTCAAGAGCTTTTTCTATGGAAATTTCTTTGCCTTTAACATGAACTTTGGCAAGAGTATCAGTGTTCTCATACAGCGCTTTTACGACATTATACGCGGTCTCATCATCGAGTTTGTCATGAGTTGCCCAAATGGCTCTTACTGCAATTGTTTTAACGTCAGCAGTTTGTCCCTTATAGGTATTTGCCGGTAAAATTGTGTTGGCGTAATAGGGTTGAACTTTCTGAAGTTCTGTAATGGCTGGTCCTGTAAGAGGAAGGATAATTATGTCATGATGGTTCGCTAGTTCAAGCACAGAAGCGGTAGGGCTTCCTGCAGTGATGAGGGAAGCGTCCAAGTTACCATCTTTGATTTTTTCAACAGATTGGGAAAATGAAGAATAATCTTCTGAAATATCATTTTTACGATCTAAACCATAGGAGTTGAGCAAATCACCTAAAAGCTGCCATTGACCCGATCCTGGAGAGCCGGAAGAGATCGATTTACCTTTTAAATCTTCAAATGTTTTGACACCGGAACTCGCCCTTACGACAAGTTGAACTGTTTCAGGGTATAGCGCACCTAAAGCCCGAAGGTTTTTTAGGTCTTTTCCCTTAAACTGCTTAGTGCCTTTATAGGCTGCATCAAGAATATCTGCTGCAACAAACGCAGATTCAATTCCTGCTCGGCTAAGAAGGGTAGCATTTGCAACAGAGGCATTACCTGTCTCAGCAGTCGCAGAGAGTTTTTTGTCTCCTATCATAACCTTGTTTGAGATCATCTGTGCAAGCATGCCTCCCAAAGGATAATATGTTCCTCCGGTTCCTCCCGTGGCGATGCCAAAAAAGACCCGTTCAGCAGATAATGCTGAACCGCAGAATACGATACTTGCAAAAAAAATTGAGCAAATTAACAGGCTGATTTTTCTCATGTTTCCCCCTTTAGGGTTTATTATAGTGTTGCCCGGAGTAAAACCAATTTTTATCCCGGATTCCAGATGTATGGTGAGATAAAGCTATAACTTGATCACAATTACTTACATTTGGACGCTACTATTGTTGGACACGTTCCTCAAACAAACTAACTTACTTTATCATTTATTTGCGCAGATAACCCGACAATTATTTGGCTTATTGCCTGATTTCAATAAATATTCGTATACTTTATTGGAATTGAGAGTTAAGCATATTTGATAGTTTTTTATTCAGTAATTTGCAGGCCTTTTTCGATCCTGCCAACCTCATAATTGTAATAGTTTCAGTATAAAAGGAGTAACGTGCCATGTCGAATAAATGGACTTTTTTATATTTGAGTCAAGAAGATTGCGTTAAGGCTGGAGGATCTCAAATGCGAGGGGCAATGCGAGCAACTGAACGCTCGTTTTATCTTCACAGCAAAGGAGATTATATACAACCCGGTAAACCTGTAGTTCGGTGGGGGGGGCAGAGACTGAAGAAACCACTGGGCGTGTCATGTCCATGCCCTGTTACCTTGGTGGTAAAAAATATAGTAATGAACTTGCAGAGCGTGACTTGCTCGGCCCGGTAGATACCACTGGAATAAAATTTATCCCAAGCCGCCCTTGGAATCCAAGCAAACACGGTTTACCACGGGCAACTGCCCTTATTATTATTCTTGACCCAGAAACACTGATCCCTATGTGTGTCATGGATGGTGCCATTGTTAGTGCAATGAGAACAGGTGCGGCCTCGGGGGTCGCCGCAAAATACCTCGCAAATCCAGATAGTGAAGTTATGGGACTTGTAGGGGCGAGCGTTCAGGGGCGCACACAATTATTGGCCATAAAAGCGGGTGTTCCCAACCTTAAGGTTTGTAAAGTCTTTGATTTGTCACAAAATACTTCTGAGCTTTTTGCAGCAGAAATGTCTGAAAAAGTAAATATGAAGATCGTGCCTGTTAATAGTGCAGAAGAAGCCTTCAGAGAATCTGACGTTATAAGTACCGCAACCATGGCTCGTGAGGCTTATGTGAAAGGTGAATGGTACAAACCTGGTGCGTTTCATGCTGAAATATCTTTTTGGGATACGCCACCGTCAGCTTTGAAGGAATTTGATAGAATTTTCGTTGATGATTGGTACCATGTAAAACATCACGGGGTCGACGTTAGCTGGCGCGCCGTAAAAGATGGCATTATCAAAGAAGAGGCCATCACCGGTAATTTGGGTGATGTCGTTACAGGAAAGGTGGAAGGCAGATTGAACCCAGACGACAAAATATTTTTTAATCCGATTGGAATGGGGCTCCACGATCTCTCGGAGGCCTACCGGGTTTTCTGTAAAGCCAAAGAAATTGGAATCGGCCAAAATCTAATTTATTTTGATAAGCCAAATTCCTGGTTGGCGGATTTAAGTCTTTAGCTGGATGGATATTCAATGATGTAAAATTTATCAGAAGTTGAATGGGAAAAGCCTTGGTTAGGTTGCTGACCGTACACTAAATAAATGATTTATAGGAAAATGAGATGAAAAGAATAGTTGAATGCGTGCCCAATTTTTCTGAAGGCAGAAATAAAGAGACAATTGATGCTATCGCAGAGGCAATCAGGAAGACCGCGGGATGTACTCTTCTTGATGTGGACCCAGGAGAGTCAACCAACAGAACGGTTTATACCTTTGTAGGAGACCCCGAGGCAATAGTTGAGGGAGCAATAGCATCTGCACGGGTTGCCAAAGAGCTTATTGACATGCGTACCCACAAGGGGGAACATCCACGTTTTGGTGCAATGGATGTCTGCCCCTTCATTCCTGTAGCTGGAGTTACCATGAAGGAGTGTGCTGATATATCACGGAACTTTGCAGAAAAAGCTTCCGAGGAATTGGCTCTCCCGTTTTATCTCTATGAAGAAGCTGCAGAACATGACTATCGTCGCAAATTACCGGATGTGAGAAAGGGTGAGTATGAAGGATTGGTCGAGCGCCTGGAAGACCCAAAGTGGAAGCCTGATTTCGGACCAGAAGAATTTGTACCATCCTGGGGGATAACAGCAACAGGAGCCAGGAAGTTTCTGATTGCCTATAATGTCAACGTCCTCGGAACACCAAACCAGGCTCACAGAATTGCTCTGAATTTGCGTGAAAATGGTCGCAGTGATGACGAACCCGGTCGCTTGAATGAAGTTAAAGGAATGGGTTGGTTCGTTAATGAGTATAATGTGGCCCAGGTTACCGTTAACCTTAATGATTACAGAGTTACCCCAATTCACGTTTTGTTTGAAGAAGTAAAAAAAGAGGCGGAATTACTCAGCCTTGGAGTAGCGGGTTCAGAAATTGTTGGCATTGTACCTCTGGAGTCTTTACTCATGGCAGCTGATTACTACATAGAAAAGGAAAATCTGTTTATCTATGAAGAGGATCAGAAAGTTCGGTTGGCAATAGATCGCATAGGGCTCAATTCCATTGCTCCGTTTAAACCCGAAGAACGTATAATTGAGTATATAGTAACTGAACCACCTGTTGAGCCTTTGGCTTCCATGACTGTACGTGGGTTTATTGAGGAAGTTGCGGCGAGAAGCTCCGCTCCTGGGGGAGGATCTGTCTCAGCTGCTTTGGCAGCAGTTGGAATTGGTTTGGGTTCTATGGTTGCAAAACTTACTCATGGGGTTCGTAAATTTGAGGATGTACAACCCCACATGATGAAAGCGGTACCGGTACTTCATGGACTGACTCAACAGCTTATCCCTATGATTGATGCGGACACATCAGCTTTTAACGAATATATGGAAGGGTTGCGGATGCCCCGGGATACAGATTCCCAAAAAAAAGCTCGTGCGGCCAAGATGCAGTCAGGTTTGAAAACCGCAATAAAGGTACCACTCACCACAATGCGCCTTGGCGATGAAGGCTGGGAGGCTCTCATTGAAGTCGCGAAATATGGAAATCCAGCCTCAAAATCAGATACCCAGGTTGGAGCTAAATCCCTTGAAACGGGTATCTGGGGTGCTCACCAGAATGTTCTCATTAATATGCAGGGCATAAAGAATGAAGCCTATAAGCAAGAAGTATTGTCTGAAGCTGAGGTTATCATGCAGAGGGCATACATAAAATGTGCAGAAGTTCTTAAAATTTTAGAAGTGATATAACTTTTATGTAAGTTCTTCTTGAAGATAGGAAGCACATCGTGTGACCACCTGTTTCGTCTGCTTTCATTTTTCTCTCTGAAAGAAAAACTTACTGGAAACTAACTCAGGTACAAGTAAGATGGTTAATGTTGCCTCCTCGAAGGCATTGTTTTATGGCTATTTCGCAAATGGAAGGAGTCTACGGTTGTTCTGCAAGAACACACGATATCGGAATGATAGAGGCTAGTATTGGTAATATTAACCATTTAAGAAAAACTGCAATTTCACCTTTTTCCTGTTAAGTTCCAATTTGATCATGTCCAAAAAACGTGCCCATAAAGGAGCACTCTGACCATTTTTTAATTGCAATATTATTTTCAGAAAATCGAGCATTGTAAGATATAGATGTTTTCAGATTATGTTTGTTGGTCATCCTGGTGTTCGTGTTAGGTGAAACGATAGATACCCCTGTTCTATTGCTAATCTAAAGAATGGAAAGATGCTCCATTTGTATAGTGCCGAGATGCAAGACAATACTTTCCTATGCAAGTCCTGACAGGTCTCCCTGTAGTGTTGTGATATCTCAAACCGCAAATTCTGTTCACCCCCCCCCGGCTGGTCCGGGGTGAAATCGCAGCTATGTTTTCATTGGAATCTACAGAACGAATCACATCAGAAAATGGGAGACATATAAGTTGTTAAACAGTGATGTGGATGGTTAAGGATATGAATTTCGATTTTTTTAATAAACCTGTACAACAGCATGATATTATAATGATATTTTGACTCTACGAACAATTTTACACGAATCGTTGCGGTCCCCAAGCACTGAGATTAAGCTAGATATCACCCGTTACTCCTTAGGAAAAACTCGGATGATATCTGGCAAATCATATTCGAGGTACGGACTCTTGCTTTAAGGCTGTCATCACAGTGGAAAGCTCGACCAGGATACCGAGCCCTTCTTGTACCTCAGGACGCTTCATCGCGGACATCATTCCCCAAATTCCTCGTATAGGTTCAGATTTTTCCAAATCAACCTGTTGCATTCTATTGCCTACGCGCTCTGTCATAGATAATACCTGTTCTAAGGCCTCAAAGGTGCCGCGTTTTTTGAGGAGCTCCAGACGTTCTATCGAATCGTTAAACGCCTGTTTGGACAAGGTGCTTGCATCTTTTTTCATATCCATGAGCGAACCGAGCATTTTTAAACCTTCCGCCATATTGCCCATATTAACAACAAACTGATGAATGAGTTCCTGCAGGCTGCCAGGGTCAAAACCGTGCAAAGACTTTTGCAACTGTTCGGTCAGTTCTTTGAATAAATCTTTTGAATAAGGCTCAAAATCATTTTTGAATTCCATGATTTTATTCAAGGATTTTAATGCTTCAGTCATATTTTTACTGGAGATTAGCAGTTGCCCTATCATATCTCCTACATCTTCCAGCTCAAATCTACGATCCAAGCCACTGAGTTTACCAATAGCACTTATTACCATATCGTTAATAAGTGGTTCCATTTCCTGCTTGAGTTCTACGTATGGCCGGATTGCCTTTTTGGCCTCTCGAACCTCTTCGGTTAGCTCGTCCAATCTCGCCAGGATTTTTTCTTCATTTGTCATGGTGCCCTCCCTTAGTCCTGGACTTTTCCGGCTAGTGACATCTGGGCTTCCAGAGGCATCTCCTCTCCAGTGACGAGTTTATTCCAGTACACCCACTTAAACATCATCTTGCCCCAATGATTGGCCTTGGATTCGCCGAGTAGAGAGAAGGGACCGAGACCTGGAAGAGGGAATTTCCCCGGCAATGGTTCGTATTTATAGTTAAAGTCAATGAGTGCAGCCTTATCAAACCCTGTTTCAATAAAACAGTTGGCATGTCCATCAAAATCTTCGCGTAACGGCTCTCCGCTAATTTCACGCATGAAGTTCTCCACCATGACCTCTGCGGAAAAATGTGCCACCGAACCGGCCTTAGATGTTGGCAGAGTCGTTGTGTCACCTAGAACATACATGTTGTCAAAGTTTTCAGCTTTGAGGGTGTGGTTATTGGTCTTTACATAACCGATTTCATCCATGGCCACTCCGGATTTGACCAGGTAGCGAGCACCGACATTAGGAGGAATTGATACGAGTAAATCGTACTCAATTTCTTCATCCCCGGCGGAAATAATTTTTTTGTTTTTGCAATCCACCTCTGCCAGATCGTAATTGGCTGTGGTTTTAATATTTTTCTGCTCCATCAGTTGGGTAAAAAATGCACTTGCCTTGGGTTTGGTAAAAGCACCTGGAAGTGGTGTTACCAGCCTAATTTCTATCTGGTCTCGCAGACCACGTTCAGTGAAGTATGCATCTGCAAGATAAACAAACTCCAATGGAGCCACGGGACATTTGAACGGAAATTCGGCAATATTGAGTATTAGTTTGCCGGATTTGAACTCGCGCATTGCGCGGCCTAAATTAACTGCGCCTTCGAGGGTATAGAAGTCAAAGGCTGTTTTTTGCCAGCCCTCCATAAGGCCGGGAATCTCACCTGGAGCAAGCGAGACACCTGTGCAGACTATAATTTTATCATATTCGTAGTCACCCGCAGTTGTTTCTACACGTTGGTTGTCTGTATCGATCGCAACTATTTCGTCAATAACAAAGTTTACACCTTTGGGAATAAATTCACTCCGGCTACGGACAACATCTTCGGCTTTATATATCCCGAATGGAATAAATAACAGGCCCGGTTGATACACATGTTTGTCATCCTGATCGATAATTGTTATGGACCATTCTTCTTGATTGAGTGCTTTTCGGAGCTTGTTGGCAACCATACTTCCAGCACAACCTGCGCCGAGAATAACGATTTTTTTCATACTACCCTCCTGTATAGAGAAATATTTCAGTGAATCCCCTGAATGGATATCTACTATTTCAACACCAACTGTTGCTTGAAATCTTGCATCTCCCTTTCAAAGATAAAATTTTGATTGTGGTCAAGTGGTTACGATATGATAAAATGGGAACATTAAAAAGCTGTGAGTCCTTCAAGTGACATCTTCTATAGTTTTCACCGTGGTATTTTTTATAAAAACAATCACACACTACGCATTTCACATTCTGACATATAATTATTCAAATAAATTGATTTGAATCAATTTGTCTTGAAAAGTTCTCTGATTATAGAAAAGAGGGTGTAATTAATACCTTAAATGAGGTAGGTCATGCTTTCCTGGATATCGTTTGCATCCGATCCAGCACCGGGCTAAGTTAGCGCAAATCCAGCCTCCCACTGATCTGATGGACATTTATGGAGATTACCGTTTACGGGGTGAGAAGTATATGGAATTGTGGAGATTACGACTGGCATCTATGTAAATAAACCGTGGTCTGTCCCTGGTTTTCCTCTGGTGGTCTGTCCCTGGTTTTCTAACCCTATAGCGTCTAAGAATTTCTATCTCTATCCCAAAAAGAAAGTGCTTTCTTTGGGCAATTAGCAACACAGTTGCTACAGCGTAAACATTCGATACTGGGTATTTGAGCGGAACCGCTTTCTGGTTTGTAGTCGCCTGGATAGGTGGAGATAGGACAGACTTTTTGACACTTTTTACACTGGACACAGTTGTCATCCACTGTGAGCAGGTAAGTATTCATGGAACTGATTCCCTGCATGGAGCCCATGGGACAAATGGCACACCAGATTCGCGGCTTAAAATAAAATCCGAGGCCAATGGCGATACTGGTGGAGACGATCCACATAAAACGGAAGACAGAGCCTGTGGCTTTAATATCGCCTCCCGCATCAACAAGACGAAGAGCCATCAGGCTCATCATCGCTACAAAAAGCAGCCACCGAAACCAGCTTGATTTAAAAATTGATGGAATAGGTCGTTTCAGACTGACCAAGGAAAGAATGCGCTCATGAAAAGCTCCCATAGGGCAGAGCCACCCGCAGTAAAATCGACCACGCTGACTGGCCAGCACCATAAACAACGTGATTAGCCCTAGGACAATAAACCCCAAGCGTGGACAAAAGTACCCTCCAACCACAACTAGGGGTAGTAGCAATGCCATTAGCAGTTGGCTGTTTTTACGACAGCATACTTCTTCAATTTTCCCTTTACTTCTCTTTTTACCAGCTGCCATAGTGGGAGGCATCCTATAAGAAATGTCTAAGACCTGTTGATTTTTAGTGCCTTACATCCATAGATGTAATAAAAAACAAGAAATTATGAGATCGATTTGAAAATCATAAGCTTAGAGCTACCGGCAGATAGCGAAAGTAGCGAGATCTTCGAGGCACTTATCCAACGATTCTAAAAAAGTTTCCGACTAGTCGGGTTAGTCTTTTTCAACCTACCTCAAGGCATCTTGGAAAACAAGTAAAGAGCTATACGTTGAGCGGGTGGCCTTGAGTTTACCCCTGAAGAAGTACTATACTGATTCCCGTCTTTCTTACCGTTTAAGGGGTGAGAAGTATATGAAATTGTAGAGCTTACGACTGGCACCTATGCAAATAAACCGTGGTCTGTCCCTGGTTTTTACTGGTTTTTATGGGCCCTTGTTTGATAGCTGATACCAGCTTCTTTATGCTACTGCTGGTATAATAGCGGTAGGTGGTGATATTTCATTTTTATTGGTTATAATGTTATAGGTGGCGTATACAATGAAAGCGGCACTGAAGCTCATTCCAGTAAACGTGAAAGTCAGACGGAACTCAATACAGCCACCCTGCGTGGCGAAGGATTTACAGGAGTTATCTCTGTTGGAGGATCATTATTGAAAAAGACAGGTGAAAAATACAAAGATGCTGTTTTTCTTGTGGTATCAGAGCGTGGTTGCCCCGTTTACAGTGTTGGGGAAGAGCTAAAAGTACAAGACTTTTGTCTGTCGGTAACATCTTATAAACCAGGTTGCCTGCATCTGGGCCAGAAAATTGCCGATATCCTCACAATAAAAGACAATATAACCGGGGTTTCCCCGGTTTCCGGCTCAACGTCTCAGTTTGATTGTGGTGGTTGTGAAGGTCTGATCCATTTTGAATATAAAAAGGAAAAAGACTTTGCTACTCTGCAGATGAAAATGCTCAAAACAGCAGAAGATCGGCGGCAGAGGCATCTCGTTGAAAAACACTTTGGAGAACTCCGAAAGCTTGACGTTTTGAGGCCGCTTAACGATCATTCTTTAGTTGATTTGACATTGCTGCTTGAATTCCAAACGATCCCCCATAATAAAAGAGTCGTGAAGAAGGGTGCACCAGGTAATTATCTATATATAATATTAAAGGGGAAAGTCGCGGTCATAAAGGATGATCGCTCAAAGGCCGTTGAAATCAAGGCAGGAGAGATTTTCGGCGAAATGAGTCTTCTCTCAGGCGAACCGGTGTCAAATTCTATTCATACTGTTGAAGATACTCTGGTGGCCATGCTTAGTTTGAAGAAGTTTCGAGAGGTTCTGAGGAGCTATCATAAATTACAGTTTTTTCTCTTAAAGATGTTGGTGGATAGAGCCCAAACAGTAGCCTTACGTTCAGGAAATATTTCCTCCGGCATGACCGGAAAA
Organism: Desulfobulbaceae bacterium; assembly: GCA_024227155.1. Lineage (GTDB taxonomy): Bacteria > Desulfobacterota > Desulfobulbia > Desulfobulbales > Desulfocapsaceae > Desulforhopalus_A. The sequence goes on along the minus strand of JAAELB010000603.1, from coordinate 22,224 downwards.
TTAGCCGAAATAAAAGTTGAGACTCTTTTTCAAATAATCAATTCCAATCGAAAAACCGGGGCTGTGCATCTATCTCTAAAAGAAGGAAAAGCTGTGCTCTTTTTTAAGGAGGGTGAGGTCATCTATGCCCGTTTCCAGAAACATCGTCAAGAAGACGCAGTGTATGCACTTCTAAACGAAAAAAAAGGCAACTTCAGTTATACGAGGGGTATTCCAAAAGAACTGGAAAAATCGGCACCAATTGGAGCGTTTTCGGCATTAATGCTGGAGGGAAAGCGGAGGATTGATAAAACTCTAAGTTAATGTGCCGGTTAGCAGCCGAATTACAAGCCGAAGGTGAAAATTCCCACAATTAATCAGGTCGAAAAGAAAAGCGGGGTAGTGTACCAACCTTATGACTATTCACTATTTGCCATTCAAAATAACTGAGAAGTTCCCATCTTCGATTGTTACAGATTACGATATATTTCTTTATCGAGTTCAAGCCCCATCCTCATATCTGACGAAATCAAAACATTGGATAGATAGAGCCACCCTTTATTCAATAAATCAGGAGGTACAAAATCGTACTGTAGAAGCTTCTCCCAAAATGGATCAGGTCTATTATCCACTGTTAAATTTTTTTTATCATATTTCGTTGACTGCGAATTTTTTCCAATTAGTCAAAGTTAAAAATAAATACCGTCTTCAGGGTACCGATATTGTCGCTGAGTATGAACAGCTCAATACTACGGAAAAATATTTTTCATTGTTTGAGGCGTTTTGGGTTTGCACAGACTGGCTCGATATATTTAGAGAGTGCAGGTATGTTGCACAGTCTGATATTCCACAAGATGATAAATTTATAACAGTGCTATCTGATTTTCCCTGTGATCAGGAAATAGGTAGCGGAGAATTAATAAAACGCGCAAAACACTACCCTCAATCGGCTCTGGTACACATCGTTCGTATCTTATCTTTTTTCGGAATTCTGACATACCGGCTCAAGTCATTAACTCCGAAAGAGCAATACACAAAAGGATATATAAAACTTAAATCGATAACAGTTACACCGTTTGGAAACCGTTTTTTAAAGTTGTTAGATAAAGATCGGCCGTTTACTCTTTGGAACACGCCATTTCGCTATTTTACTGGCTATGATTATCTGAAACAAGATTTTGCAGGTGACCAGTTCATACCTGAAGGTTTCGTTGAACCTTTCAGGCAAATGTTGACGACCTCTACTGTGCTTGAAAAAGGGTTGCCAATTCTAAAGCCAAAAAACCTTAATGGCAGTTTTGTCTTTAAAATCAGTATTGATGGAACATGGAGAACTATTTCTACTTCTGGAAAAAGCACTCTTGCTGATCTTCATCTGGCTATTCAAATCGCATATAACTTCGACAATGACCATCTCTATTCGTTTTATTTTGACCCGGATAGACTGAGTTCAAGAAAAAGTTATCATTCACCTGAAGGAGTGGAATATCCATATGCTGATGATTTCTCAATAGGGCAGTTAAATTTATATGTGGGCCAAGAGCTCTTATATGTCTTTGACTACGGTGACTTGTGGAAATTCAGCGTCGAAGTTATTGAAATAACCAAGGAGCAGCATTTTGGGAATTACAAAATACTTCAGCAGCACGGTGAATCTCCAGAGCAATATCTAGAGTTTGACGACGAAGGCTGGGATTGAGATGGTTATGTACTATTCGCCACCATCAGTAGCCCCTGTCAAAATCAATTTTGAACTGCAGTTCTTTTCGCGCCACGAAGCGTTTGTAGTTATTGATGAATAGCGGAGCAATATCCTCTGGATATGTTAAAGCTGATTTATGTGACGTTATGATTGCTCCCTTTGTACTCCATAAAGGATGCGATTGAGGCAGTGGCTCCTGCTGGAAAACATCTAGTACCGCTCCGCCAATTTCTTCTGAAATCAGAGCTTCTATCAATGCATTTTCGTCAAGAACATTCCCCCGGCCCACGTTGATCAATAATGCGTCCGTTTTCATCGCTTTTAGTACAGCCCTGTTGATAAGGTGATTTGTGTCGAGGGTCTGGGGTAATACGGTAACCAGGTAATCTAGTTCGCCTACAAAACTGAGAATTTTGTCTGGATTGAACATTTGGTCAATCTCTGGTGCAGGAGTACCACTTGTGGAATAGCCATAGGTAGTCATATTGAAATGTTTTGCAGTCCGCGCTATTGCTATTCCAATTGATCCAACTCCCATTATACCTATTTTTTTGCAGCGAAGCAGCCCAGGCATAGGCATCTTCCACTCTCTGTCTTTCTGTAGCTCTAGACACTGGAACGCCTTTCTGGCATGCATAAGTATATAACAGAAAACATATTCGGACATAATCGATCCGAAAACACCCTTTACCCCTGTCAGTAGATAGTCCTTTCTGCACTCCTCTCCCAAAAGTTTATTGACCCCTGCCCAGGTAGATTGCATCCACTGGAGTTTTGTCATCGTGGGAAGAATTTCATAAGCCAAATCTGGAGGCGCAAGGAGTATGTTCGATTGGTCTGCGATGCTCATGGCCTTTGCAACCGAAACGGCTGGAGTAATTTTTAAAGCTGGTAGGCCTGCCTCTGCAATGAGCTTTGCATATTTAGTGGCATTGCTTGATAGGATAAGTAGTCTGTTCTTTTGTTGATCTATCATAAAAGGGGAAATCTCGGTGAGAGTTTTAGCGAAATTGCTGTTTCATGTTCTAATTTGTAGTGAAGGTCCTGTCTAACCACGTAAACGGAAAGAAAGGCAGGATAAGTGCCACGGAGGTTACTTTAAGTTCCTGATGTTAAAACATTCTCCAACTTTCTCGGAGTTTGCGCTACCTGTTTTTTATGACTGAAATTCAGAAGTAAGGTACTAATAATCAAGAAAAATATGCATTAAACAGGAACGGTAGCACTATTTGTGTTGCCTTGAACGATGAGGTGAAGTATTTGAAAGATATTGACAAATACACATTATTCCGGGCAATGTTTTGAAAAAGTATAATAGCTTGCACGTATCTATTTTAAAACTGTAATTATCTGATATACACCAACAAGTAGTATTACATCTCAGGAGGCATCAACCATGTCCTATTCTCCAAAACTTAGTTCTGGATTTACTTTTGCTAAGAATCGAAGTGGCTTTGTTTCGCCACAATCAGGGATGTGTTCGTTTTGCACGGAAGAGTGTGTAGGAACCTGTGAGCTGGCTCAAGCTGCGGTGTTAGGTTCGCAAACAGTTTACCCCATGACCACGGGAAATAACCAAATTGCATCGGAAAAAGATTATCCAATTGATTTTTCTCACTTCAATATAAACGGCCGTGTCTTTGGGGCGCAAAAGGCTGAGGAGAACTGTGAGGATGCGACTATTTTTAATGTTAACCTGGAGTGTCAGTATGGAACAGTTAATCCTGTTAAAATGGCATTGCCCCTCATGCTTCCAGCCCTGATTAAACTAAACTGGCAGGATTATTTTGCAGGTGCTGCCATGGCGGGGGTTACCTGTATCATCGGAGAGGATGCCAGAAACAACGATCCAGACCTGCAAATTGAAAACGGCCAGGTAACTGAATTTCCTCTTCTGGAGAAAGCTCTAGACTGTTTTCGCAAGTATGATCGTGGGTATGGGCAAATTGTATTGCAATGCAACGTAGATGACGATCTAAAGGGTGTCCCGAAAGTTGCACTACAAAAATACGGGGCAGAAGCTATTGAAATTAAATTCGGTCAGGCTGCCAAGGGTACGCAGCCTGTTAAGCGGGTCAAAGATATAGACGCGGCGTTAAAAAGAAAAGAACTTGGAGATATCGTCCATCCCAACCCCGAGGATCCCGCTGTACAAAAAGCATACCGTAAAGGGGTTTGTCCTAATTTTCATACTTATGGACGTTTACCTTTTTGGACCGAAGAATCGATACTCAGCCACATTCAAAGTTTGCGAAATATGGGTGCAAAGAACATCTATTTTAAAATGGCAGGCTATGATCTCGAGGATATAGAGCGGGTGCTTCGTATTGCCAGTACGGCAAAGGTAGACATGATAACTTTCGACGGAGCAGGTGGTGGTTCAGGATACAGCCCGTCGAAAATGATGAATGAGTGGTCGCTGCCAACGATTTGTCTGGAAGATGCTGTAGTCAGGATTTGCTCAAGGCTTAAAGAAGAAGGGGCAACTATGCCCGCAATCGTAATGACCGGAGGTTTTGCCAGTGAAGATCAGGTGTTTAAAGCTCTGGCGTACGGGGATGGCGATGTTCTCGGCATTGGGTTGTGTCGTGCTGCAATGGCAGCAGCCATGACCGGTAAAAAAATCGGCGAGCTGATCAAGGAGGGAAATGTGCCTGAGATGTATAAAGCGTACGGGGAAAGTGTTGAGGAGATATTTGCAGATCTTGCGGATTTGCGGGCTCTCTATGGAACAAGAGCAAATGACTTTCCCACAGGGGCCATTGGTGTTTTTTCTTACCTGAATAAAATTGGATTTGGATTAAAGCACTTTGCTGCATTGAATCGCAAGTTTGATATTTCTCTAGTCAGTAAATCCGACCTTATCCCACTAACAGCAGAGGCGAGATCACTGTTAACGGGCGGTTGGTTTGTAAGGTGAAGTTTGTCAACACCATCTCTGGAAGCAATTACCAGCTCTTTTTTATAGATGATCACATGCGAACCAACTAGGGAGGATGCGTAAAAAAGATCCCATTGCAAAACAAAAAAAAATTTTTGGAATAAAATGGCAGTCTACCGTCTCCTATTAAGTACAACGCTCCATTAAGGGGCAAACCGATAGTTAAAATCTTGACTTAAAAAGGAGAAAACCCATGAAACATGTCTTATTTGTAGCGATCTTGGTTGTAGCGGTGGCTCAGGTTAGTTGGGCAGGTGGCTGGAATAGTGATAAAGGGTTGGGTAAAACAACACTTAAGGGTCAGCTGGTCTGTGTAGGTTGCAGTCTTAAAAAATTGGATGGTGCCAATGCACAGTGTAACCTGTTTGCGCACCATGCCATTGGTTTTAAGTCTGCTGATGGTACCTATTGGTCAATTATAGATAATGCTATTGGCCACGATGTTATCAGAGCACATGAGTTGGTTGAAGGGAAGGAAAGTACAATCAGCGGTTGGATCTATCCTATTGCCAATATGGTTGAGATTGACACAATAGAGATTGACGGCATCAGTAATGCACAAGTAGCTCAAGCAGGATGGGAGGAAGATCAGGAAATTGCAAAAAGCCTTCTCGCCCGCAAGGTTGGTGAAGCACCCGATTCAACGAGCAGCCATTGAGAGACTTTGCAATCAGTGGTGATAGTATGAGAATTACTGGCAGGATAAGGACTATCGTTCTACTCCTGCCAGAAAAACAATGTACTTGGAGCTGATAGCATGGACCATCTTATTAATGGATTACAAAACTATCTGCAGACTTCATTAACTATGGCTTTTGTGGCTGCTCTGCTTGGTGGAGTTCTGGCTAGTCTGACCCCATGTGTTTATCCCATGATTCCTATTACTGTAGGCTATATAGGTTCTACAAATATAGGCGGTTCTCGTGGTAGGGCTTTTCTCTTGTCTGTTGTGTATGTGGCTGGAATCGCAGTGACCTATGCAGCAATGGGGGTGTTTGCCGCACTCACAGGAAGGCTGTTCGGTGAATTCAATTCAAGCCCTTGGAGCTTCATGTTGGTAGGGAACATTATCCTGCTATTGGGGCTTAGTATGCTGGATGTGTTTACATTGCCAATTTTTGTCCCAAAGGATAAAGGGAAAAAAGGTGGCTTGTTTACTACATTTGGCCTTGGACTCACTTCCGGTCTGGTGGCTGGACCTTGTACCGCCCCTGTACTTGGAGTGCTGCTGGCCTATGTTGCATCAACCGAGAACGCTTTTTTAGGAGCTTCTCTCCTTTTTGTTTTTGCATTTGGTATGGGAATACTTCTGATTGTCGTTGGCACATTTTCCGGCCTCATGGCCGCCATGCCCAGATCGGGCAACTGGATGGTACAGATCAAAAAAGGGCTTGGCTGGTTGATGATTATACTTGCAGAATATTTCTTGATTCAAGCTGGGAAACTTTTCTTATAGCAGCGGGCAACAATGAGAATCTAAGAATAATAAATAATGAGTAGAAGAGAATATTGGAGAATATGATGAATTATAAAATGCTAATGGCGATATTACTTACCACTATGTTTATTGTAGCTCCTTCTCTCCATGCGACCAGCACTGGAGAACAGCTTCCAAACTTTAAGGTTACCACTCTAGACGGAACGGTGATGGAGTCAGAGAAGATTGTAGGCAAGAGTCCCCTGTTTCTTGTGTTTTGGGCAACCTGGTGCCCAAACTGCAAAAGAGAGATTCCACATATTAATCAACTGGTTGAAGAATTTGGCTCTAAGGGTGGGAAAGGGAGGGGGATGGAATTCCTCGGTGTCAATGTTGGGGTCAATGACTCTGAGAAAAAGGTCCGTCGGTATGCGAAAAAATATGCCATGGATTATCCGATATATTTTGATAAGGATTCCAGTTTGACCAAGAGGTTCAAAGTTTCCGGCACTCCAACAATCATTATTGTGGATAAGAGCGGTATTGTCCGTTACCGGGATGTGAGTCCGCCAGAGGATTTGGAGAACCATTTAGAGGATTTGAGTAAGTAATAGATAACCAATTATTGAAACTCATACAAAAATCTATCAATATGTTTAGATTCCGCAGTCGCAGAAAATTTCAGGAACTGACGTCGCCGCATGTCCAGTTCCTGTATAACATGGCACTTCGTTATACAGGTAATAGCTATGATGCAGAAGATCTTGTGCAGGAGACGATGTGTGCTGCGTTAAAAAGTTTTTCCACCCTACGGGAAAACGGGAAATGCAAGGCCTGGTTATTGACCATTTTACGCCGTCTTTTTTATAAAGAGCAGGATAAAAAGTGTAAGCGCCCTCTGCTACTTGATGATGAAACTTATGTGTATATGCTTGACCGTTATGCCGAGTCGGGCCATAAGCCTGAACTTGACAAAAGAGAGTCAGCAGTTGAAGTGCAGCGCACCCTGGATGGGTTGCCGGAAAAATATAAAACACCACTACTGCTCTTTTTTATGGAAGATATGAGCTACAAAGAGATCGCAGAGACTCTGGAACTCCCCATGGGTACTGTAATGTCTAGGTTGTCCAGGGCAAAACACTATTTTAAGAAAGCAATGTTGATTCGGGCAGTATCACTGAAAAAAGGAAGAAAAGTTGTACCTATCCACCCGGAGGTAGTACGGGCTGGAGATATGAAGAAGGAGGCCAGTTGATTATGAAATGTCAGGAATTCAAGCAATGGATGCAGGACCATGAAGCAGTGGAAATGACTGATTCTGTACACGAGCATCTTGAAAAATGCTGTAATTGCAAGCAAATTTTTATTCTTGATCAACAGCTCGATGAAAAACTTCGAACTATTTTGCAGCCTGTAGAAGTACCGGAATTGCTTAGGGAGCGCCTGGAGCAAAACTTATATGCACCAGGGTACAGAAAGAGACGCACTGTTGTGTCGTGGAAAAAATGGGTGCCGGCTCTCGCCACTGCAGTTCTGCTTGTATTTCTTCTTTTGCCATTTGCTCAAAGACAGGATTCATTTTCCTCCATGGATCAGTTGAGCCAGTATGCCATTGCGGATCATGAAAACCATGCATTAAAGGACAACTCTGTAACTGGGCCTAAAGATTTAGGTGCCTGGGCTAGTGATGAGTTGGGGTATAGTGTGGGCTGGCCGGAAGTTCCGCGGGGGGCAAAACTGATTGGTGCTTCTAAGTGTCGCCTGGGAAACTGTGACACAGCGCATCTCATTTACAGCCAAATGGGCACAAGATTTTCAGTTTATATTTTTTCTGAAAAAAAAGCTGATTTTGAGCTGGTATCAGGCAGGGTCTATTCTTTTAGGGTTGGCAACCACAATGTCAAGCTGTGGAAGAGTCAAAATCAAATTCAAGCGATGGTAACCTGACACCCCCACAGGGTTACTTAGCTCAGTCCCTTCGCGGAGTCTAACGCTACCTCTACCTCGCATCCCCGGCGGACAAATCAATTGAAAACTTTAAGTGGCAGTTTTCTTAAAACTCTACTGAATTGACTTTGTTAAAATCATTTCATATAATTGACTTATGTTGATCATTACTTCAGTTGATACAGGATAAAGCCGAATCCATCAAAAGGTGGAACGGAAAGCCACGGATCTAAAATAGACAGCCGGGTTGCCTTGTACAAGGTGATCCGGCATTTTTTTTGGGGGGATGGTCTTCCCGTAGATGGATTGGAAAGTTAACCCCGATAAACGGGAAATAAGTCGGGATAAGTGCCACGGAGTTTACATTAAGTTCCTGATGTTAAAGCATTCTTCAGCTTTCTTGTTTTTTATTGCTGTTTTTATTGAGTAAGGCACTAAAGAGCGATCACTTAAGGCAGGAATTGTAGGTGTTGATTGATAACCATGCCAAAAATCCACTAGATAACGCAAGGCTTTTTATAACAGTAGCAAACCACAGGGGGGCGTAGAACAATCTGGTGGGTAAAACCATAGGGGGCAGATTATGTATATTAAACAGTCAGAGCTATTGTGGGGATTAGACAACAATTTCATTAAAGAGTTTATAGAATCTGCGATGAAGAAAACTCACCCGGAGGGTTATAAACTTTTCAGTGCAGGGGATTCTGCTGATTTTTTCTATATCCTGCTGAAAGGAAGTATCCGACTAAGTGTCGGAGAACAGGACAAAACAACCTATCTTGTTGAACATGCGGGTGAAGCTTTTGGTTGGTCAGGTCTTGTTGGTATACCAAAATATTCAGCTTCAGCAGAATGTGCAAAGGAATCCATGGTCATGGTTTTTGCCAAAGAGTTTGTGCAAAATGTCACCGATGCCGATCCAGAGAATGGAATGAGATTTTATAGAAGGTTGGCACGGATGATTGGAAACAGGTTAATCCATAGCTATCACCTTGAAATTGATGGGGTGACCGATGGGGTGCAGTATACTTTTGAAAGTAAAGAGAGTATTGAACCACATCAAAATGTATAGAAAACAACTTTGAATGGAAGGGTGAGATTTGTAGGTAGTCTCACCCTTCCATTCAATTCTTTGCTAAATGCTGGGAGAACTTATGCTGCCATTTAAGGCACCTTTTGGCATCGCGTTCCTCATAAATTCTTAGGGCCGAGGGGAGGTCTAGCTTGAACATATCCTCTTTATCCTCTGCCAAAGCTGTTAGCAGCATTGTATACCAGGCTGTTATACCACCTGGAGGTGCTGATTCAAATTTTGGAAAATGAGGATCTTTGCCATCTTCGCTCAACCAGCTTTCCGCAATTTTTGGATTAAGAACCATCGCGCGTGCAAGTCCCACCATGTCGGCAGCACCATTCCCCACGGCATCCACTGCCTGTTCCCGTGCTTTAATCCCCCCTGTCAGCGTCAATGGGATATTAGTTATTTCTTTCGCTCTTCTTGCAAACTTAAGGAAATATGGTCCTTCTCCAGCGCCATCTGAACTAGCCTTCGCCCCGGGAAAATATGTACCTCCGCTAATATCTATCAGATCAATAGTGGTGCGATCAAGCATGCCCACTACGGTTAAAGCATCATCTTCTGCCAACCCACCTTCCAGTTTGTCAGTTGAGTTGATTTTGATTCCTATGGGAAATGTTGGCCCAACAACCTGTCGTATCGCGTTTATTACCTCGATCACGATGCTACATCGTGCTTCAATTGATCCACCATATTGATCAGTTCTGTGATTAAACAATGGTGACAGGAATTGACTGAGTAAAAAACCGTGGGCAGCATGAATCTGAAGTCCAGTAAATCCAATAGTTTTTGCGTATTCAGCTGTCTTTGCGTACTGTTGAGGAAGCTCTTTGACTTCATCAATAGACATACCGGCACATTTGAAATCGCCAATATGAAGGGGGGATGGCCCTTTTGGTGAGCTGATTGGTTGATGTGAAAGAGCACCGCCATGACCAAGCTGCGGCCAAAGATGGGCACCATCAATTGTCGCTCTCTGTGTGAGTTGCAACAATAGTTGTTTATCCATAGTTGAGCCAAGTACCAGATTACCGGGTTTCTCCGGATAACGAGGGTCACCTTGCACCTCACCTATGATGGAAAGTGCGACTCCTGCTTCTGCCCATCGCTCATAAAGTCGAACAAGAGGTTCTGTAGGGCCACCTTCGCCATTGCCAAGCGAGTCAGACATCGGAGCCTTAACAAATCGATTTTTGAGAATGACACCACAGGGTAGATCAAGTGATTTTCCAAGAATCCCTGCTACATTCATTATTTCTGTCATAATTAGTCTCTAACCCGAATAGATCGGAATTTTCTAACCCGACTAGTCGGAAACTTTTTTAGAATCGCTGGATAAGTGCCTCGAAGGTCTCGCTATCTGTTGGTAAAAATAAACTCTCGATTTCATAAAGAGTTCCTGAGTTTCTTGTTTTATATGACAGTAATTCAGGAGTAAGGCACTAAAATGCTTGGATAAGTACCTTTGCGAAATTAATTTCAAAGGTACTAATAATTTGTAAGTTTTGCTTTAGTGCAATCAGCAGAATTTCTGTTTGGAATGTCGAATATCCCATTTCACGGTGCTCAGGAAAAAATCAAAATGTTTATTTAACTAACCACTTGTATCCCCTTGTCGGCTGTTGGGTTCTTCTGATACAATGTGCTCAGTTACATGTTTCGATTTTAGTACCTTACTCCAGAAAACTGTAATAAAAAACAGGTAACGCAGACTCCGAGAAAACTGGAGAGTGTTTTAACATCAGAAACTTAAAATAATCTCCATGGTACTTATTCCGTCTTATTTTCCCGTCCACTTTAGTCTTATCGGCCAGTCAGGAGGGCAAATGGAAATGCCAGAGAAATATTCAATCACTATAAAAAACCAAATAACTATGGTTGAGTTTGTTGAGAGTGCTGGCCTTGAGGATCTCTGCGAGGCCATAGATGAGTCTGTTGATTTAATAGCATTTTTGTTCAATATCGAGGCAAACAAAAAATTTTACCATAGGCATATAGTTGATATACCGAGGATAAAATTTTTGGTTTAACGAAGAGATTGGGCGAAAAGGCATTAAATCAACGGGCTCATAGATGTTGTTTCGAAAAACTATCAGAGAAGCCGACGACTTTGGGAGCTTTCAGAAGGATGGACCCTGACGGATTCTGATGTTCGTTGCTCAGCAGAGCGTGCAAAGGTACGATTTTTAAAGCCATCAAAGGCGGCAATAATAGTACCAGCTCAGCGAAAGTTGAAATTTGAACGTGTTTTTGAGGTGTTTCGAGCAGATGATTTCACAGAGAACAGGGTCTTCAATCAGTGACGGAAGCTTTAGCCTGGCTGGAAGAGTGATTAAAATGAAATGGGAGCTTTATTGATGAATATTATTTTCTTGAGGGTCGTTCGATTGAGTAAAATTTTTGGTGTGTCAATAGTAGCACTCTGTTTATTAACCGGAGTAGTCTTTGCTGCACAAAACGATGCTGAAAGAACTTTAACTATTTTTAACTGGCCCAACTATATAGGTCCTGATACCTTAGCTGATTTTCAAAAAGAGACAGGGATTAAGGTAACAGAACTATATTTCGATGATGAGGAAGAAGTTGAGGCTGTAATCGTCTCTGAACCAACGACATATGATCTTATAGTCAGTAGTGGTGATAGCCTTAGAGAGATGAAAGAGGCAAAGCTATTGGCCAAAATAGATTATGCTAAAATTCCTAATTTCAAACATATTGACCCTGCATACAAAAACAGGGTCTTTGATCTAGAACAGGAATATTCGGTCCCGTATTTAGTTGGTACGACTGGAGTCGTGGTTAATAAAAAATTTATTGATAGGGCAACTGACAGTTGGAATGTGCTATTTAACTCAAAATATAAAGGGCGGATAGGGATGCTGAATAATCCCTATGAGGTTATTGGTGCGGCAGCTAAAATGCTGGGCTATTCTCTTAATGTAACTGATCCAGCAGAAATGCAAGTAGTACGGGCAAAACTGCTAGAGCAAAAGTCACTTGTAAAAGGCTACTACCCTGTGGAAGATATGCAGCAGTTGATTTTGGATGAAAAATTATGGGCTGCCCAGATTTATAGCGGTGAGGGGATGACGGTTATGGATCAAAAAGAGGACCTGCAATATTTTATCCCCAAGGAAGGAACCGCTATGTGGATTGATAGTTTTATGATTCCCAGTACTTCACTCCATAAAGAAGAAGCGCATCTTTTTTTAGATTATATATTGCGTCCTGAAGTTAATGCAAAAATTGCTTCGTATCTGTGGTATGCAACGCCCAATAAAACAGCTGAAGCCTTTATGGATAAGGAGGTTCTTGAATCTCCGGAAGTTTATCCCTCCGAAAGTGTTAAATCACGATTTGAATTCTTCGGGACTATTGGTAGCTCGAGCTCAATGTATAGCAGGGTCTGGCGGGATTTAACGCTTATTCAATAGCATCCCCGGGGTTTAATGAAACTACGTACAAAAACATTTCTGTCGATGCTGGCGGCAGGTTGCATTCCACTGGTTATCTTATTCCTGGTTTTTCATTTTCAATTTCAGGATAGAATCAAAGAAAGTTATCATCAGCGCATTTGGACTCTGGCGGAGGAGTTGAGCAAGGAGATCTGGTATCCCATATCCGAGGGATACAATACTCTCCGCCTGCTAGCACAAAATCCAATCATTATCTCATCATCTTCCACGATAGCAGAAGATGAAAAAGAACTGATCAATGCCCAGCGATTTCACTCTATAATAAAAGATATTTTCCTGCTGAACAGACATGGCCAGACTCGTGCATCGGTCTTTTTTTCTTCTGACATACGATGGACGGCGACGAGATGGTTCACATCTGCAATAAATAATCAAGCATATTTTTCTTCCCCTCACTTAATTTTGAATCCAAAAGATGTTGTTATTACCTTTGCCGCTCCGGTAAAAGATGATGCAGATAATGTGAAGGGTGTGTTGATTGGCAGAATAGATTTAGATCCAATTTCAAACATCCTGAGAAATGTTAACCTCGAATCAACCGGCAAGGTCTACATTATTGATGATAAGGGTATTATTATAGGGTCGGGAAATGAAGAGGATATTTTAGAACCGTTTGTAGATGAAAATGTGGTAGTCGCCGCAAAAAATGGCGAAAAAACGATAATCACTTTTGTAGACAGTGAGAAAAAATTGGCACTGTTATATCCTTTTACAATCTCTACCGGAGGGGATAGTAAGAACTGGTCCCTGCTTGTTGTACAATCTGAGGAAGAGGCATATAGCTATGTGTTTCAACTGCAAAGACTGTTTCTGACATCTTTTATTCTTTGTTTTGCTATTGTTCTTATTCTAAGTGCTTATGTGAGCCAAAATCTGATTGGTCGGATCAGAAACCTCCTTTCTGTGGTCAAAAGGTTAGGGCAGGGGGAGTTTTTAACCATACAGGAAAAACTTCAAAAAGATGAGATTGGAGAACTGAGTTCAGCCTTTAATAAGGCGAGTCTTGAATTGAAAAAAGCCAAGGGCGAAACGGAGGAGAGCCAAAATCAACTTCAAAAAGCCAAGGCTGGGCTTGAATCAGAGGTGCAGGGACGTACTATTGAATTGAGCCTGGCAAAAGACCGGGCTGAAGCGGCATCTCAGGCAAAGAGTGAATTCCTGGCCAATATGAGCCATGAGATCAGAACGCCAATGAATGGAGTCTTGGGTATGGCAGAACTACTTCAGGGCACTCTTCTTGATAAAGAACAGGAGAAACTCGCCAATATTATCAAGCGTTCTGGAGAATCACTACTCAAGATAATAAACGATATACTCGATTTTTCAAAAATTGAAGCTGGCAAGCTTGATTTGGAGCGGATTGATTTCAATCTTCGGCAGATCCTGGAAGACGTGACCCAGCTTTTTGCAGCAAAAGCACATGCAAAATGTTTAAAACTTGCTCTCTATGTGGAGGAAAATAGTATAGTCGATCTGAATGGAGATCCGATTCGCATCCGCCAGGTAGTTACCAATCTTATTGCCAATGCGGTGAAATTTACCCATACTGGCGAGGTTATTATCAGAGCTTCCACAACTGTTGGTTCTGATGGTGATGTAAAGCTCGGAATTTCTGTACGGGACACCGGCATTGGGATCGCACAGGAAAGTATGGATCGTCTTTTTAAACCTTTTTCCCAAGCTGATGGGTCCACAACAAGAAAGTATGGTGGTACCGGGTTAGGTCTTGCCATATCCAGTGAACTCGTCCGGCTCATGGGAGGAACCTTGCAATGTGAGAGTGAATATCAAAAAGGGTCAGATTTCTTTTTTACTGTGGACCTTGTCTGTGCAGAACAACCTCTAGACTCGACTACCCACCTTCAAAGGGATGAGCTTGCAGGATTGGGTATTCTGGTTATTGATGATAATTCTACCAATCGAACAATTATAGAGAGGCAAACTCAATCATGGGGCATGATCAGCGACAGTGCTTCCAATGGTGAGGAGGGGCTTGCTAAATTGAAGGGAGCATCTGCTGAAGGTAGAGAATACGATTTAGCTAATTCAGTGCCACAATTTGATGTGGATGTTCTGGTTGCGGAAGATAACAGCACCAATCAACAGGTGGTTTTGGCAATGTTGAGGAAGTTCGGTTGCAGAGTTGATTTAGTTGAAAATGGCCGTCAGGCTATAGATACATTTCTGAGCCGGCCATTTGATCTTATACTGATGGATTGTCAAATGCCGGAGATGGATGGATACCAGACAACTACAGCCATTCGAGGGATAGAAAGAGATAAAAATATTGATGATGGGGTTAACATAGTAGCTCTCACCGCCCATGCATTGCACGGTGATAGAGAAAAATGTCTCTCCGTTGGTATGGATGGCTACCTGAGTAAACCTTTTAACCAGGAGCAACTACAGGACATCCTGTTTGGTTATTGTCCGGAGAAGATGGTTCGACAACCCCATGTCAGTGAATCTCAATCCGACGCCCTCCCTGATTCAGCCCATATAGATGTATCCGCATTGGCTGAGCTACAAAAGCTTCAGACAGAAGGCGAGCCGAATCTGGTCCGGAGAATAATTGACACCTATTTAGGAGATGTAGCTGATCTGGTGCAGGCCATTGTTGAATCTGATTCGGGAAGTGATATGTCATCCATCAGGTTTGCCGCACACACTCTGAAGTCGAATAGTGCCACTGTAGGTGCCATTAAACTCTCTGAAATGAGTCGGGTTCTTGAGCAAGAGAGCAATGATAAAAGCCAGAATGAACTGGATGAATTGATTACAGAAATACAAAAAGAGTTTTGGCAGGTAAAACGAATATTAAGCCAGGATGTTTATTAATGCTTGGGTGGAGTCTCATTTCTTTTGCACAGGTTACCATCACTTTAAACTTTTTGCTACTTTTGGTTGAATAATGGAAAGAAGATCTTCTCGTTCCAGATAGGGGCACGGCTTTTCATATGGGAATTGCTGACATTGAAGCGGTCTTGCTGTATGAATCGAACATCTTGCTCGCATTTTTTTATCACTTAGAAAGATACAAGACCCATCTTTTTTAACTTTGATTGTATTCTTTCCTTCAATATATTTTTTACGGGCTTCACCGTCTGTTATACAAAAAAAACGTGCTATGCGGTTAATATCCGTTGCGTCAAGATAAAGTGTCGATCCCTTCAAGCGATAGCAGCAATAGCCGGGGCAGTAATTACAGTAGATTTTGTTGCGGGAAAGGATGTATGGTGCCTCGCTGTCTTTGATCATGTTGTACTCTGTCTAGAATAAATTCAAAATAATTTAACGTTTATAAGATTTTAGGAATAATCACTTAAGAGAATATCCGATTATATTTCAATTTCACAATCAAAAAACCTTTTCCAATGACACTGCAACGTATAGCGGTACCATTTATTTTACCATGGATAGAAGTGATACAAGGGATTTATGAGGACGCTGGAGCTGCGATGGATGGCATCTTCAATCGGATCATGTGCATATGTTGGTGTCAATTCCACCCAAATATGCAGTGTCTCAAGTGGTCGGTTATATAAAAGGTAAAAGTGCAATCCACATTGCTCGAAACACCTCAAAGAGAGAGAAATAAAGATAGCAAACAAGATCGTAAAGGCAAAGCAAGTGCTTCAAGAGAGAATCAGTAGTTTTGAAAACCTAATTGATTCTGCTCTGGCCAATATGTTAAATTGCGAAAAAGAAGCATCAATTCAGTGAAACGATGCACTAGGAGCTTGTCCGAGAATGGCTTTTGCCCAAACTCTTCGGATTTTTCGCAAAATAATGCTCGCAGGTAAGCGAAGACTCCGATATTGCATATATGGCTGTGCTTATTTTGCGAAAACTTCTCGATTGTACAGGATGTTAATGTGTGATAGGATCGTGGGAAACCGATTAATCGATTTGATTGGGCTCATCAATGTGACCACTGTTACCGGAACCATGCATTACACAGCTCCCATGCTGGTGGACAAAAAGCCATATGGAACTGGATGGGCACAAGAACGTTGAACGCTGGTGGTTCAAGTCGTAACCCCCTGGTATTTAATACAAACAGGCTGAAGGTTACACCTTCGGCCTGTTTGTTTCTTACTGGTAGAAAATAATTATCCAATCCTTTCCACGGCCTGCCTTAAATGGCCCAGTTTGGCCAGAACAGTTTCCTGAGTTAACATTCCCAGGCCACAATCAGGGGCTGCAATAATGCGATCTTTGTCGATATGCTCCATGGCTTCTCGCAGACGGAACTCAATCTCTTCAATGGATTCAATCCGCGTCCGGGCAATTCCGAGAACACCCAGGATCACAATGGTGTTTTCAAATAATTCAAGAAGAGACAGATCATTAGGCCTATGGGCATCCTCAATGGAAACGGCGTCAATAGCGGCCTCATCCAGGGCAGGCGCCAGAAGGGAATAAGCACTGGGGGGCGCTTTGACATAATCCGTGCTATCGACCTTATCTGGATAGCCACAACAAATATGAGTGCATCTGGTGACTTCCCGGCTTACACCATGGAAACATCGCTCCAGATTTTCAATACCAAAAGATAGAGCGGCTTCCGGATATCTTGCAAAGACAGGATCGTCCACTTGTATCCATCGACAACCCGCCTCTGCAAGTCTTATGATTTCGACATTCAATGTGTCAGCTAAAGTATGTGCCAGTTTGCCTTCACTCCCATAGAACTCGTTTGCAACAGAATCCATGATCGTCATGGGGCCGGGTAACGTTATTTTCACGGGATTGCTGGTAACTGCCTGGGCAACTTGCCATTCACGAACCAAGAAAGATTTTCCAGCTCTGATGGGTTGAGTTATTGTCGGAACGGAGACTTCCCAGGCACCCGATCTCATACTTTTTTTAGTCAAACGATCGAAATTGATTCCTTCAATATGACGGCAATGGCTGTGGATATAGTTTTCCCGGCGTATTTCTCCGTCTGTAGGGATATCAATTCCAGCATTTACTTGCTCCTTTACAACCTCCTGGGTAATCCTGTCCAACAGTTCTGAAACGTCATCATCAAAGTGTTCTTGAGAGGCATCCAAAGCTTCTGTGGGATTGGCATCGGTGGTTCTCTCTTGTTGAAACCAATCTGGTATTGGCACCTCAGCTGGCTTTGGCCAGGCGCCAACGGTTGTTGTTCGTATTCTCATATTGGCCAATCCGAATTATTGTTGATTATAAAGGCTTGCGGGCTGATACAATGACAGCTTCGCCAATTTTTTCAGCCTGTTTGGCAGTTTGCTCCATATGTTGATGTACTGAGCCATCATCTATATCGGAACGAATCAATGAATTTGCTTCGTCTATATGTTTTTCTGTGCAGAAGCAAAATATCGAGTCTGCCTTCTGAAAATCGGCATCCAGTGCCAATCTGGGATCATGATAATACTGCTCCTGAAACAGTTTTCCCGATGGTGTAGTTGTTTTAATATCTGTAAACCCTAACTCCCCAAGCGTGGATACCAGCTCTGGAATAGGAGCATATCTTGCCTGCATTGCAACGGCGGCTTCTTCGATGTATTTATAGTTCCAGTAAACTCCGGAATTGGGGTTTAGTTGTTCCTGTGAACTTGTGTTGATGGTGAGGACACCACCTGGTTTAATAACTCGTTTGCTCTCTTTTAGAAAAAGTGTCAGGTTTGGATAGGACGGTTTTGTGTCAAGATGGTGCAGTACTTGGTTGACCATATAGGCATCGAAGAAATCATCGGAGAAGGAAAGCCCCAGGATGTTGCCTATCTCTAAATGTACGTTTGTGGCATCTCCAACTTTTTGTTGGGTTTCCTCATACCCTTGCTCAGATCCCTCCACCCCATAGATATCTTTGGTATGGTGTCTGATCTGATCTATGTATGCACCTGTACCAAAACCACCTTCCATGACCACTTGTTCTTCAACAGGTAACGGGCTTTCTTCAAAAATGTGCAATATTTCTTCCAAGCCATTGGGTTGTCGATTCTGATCATAGGAGATAAATGTATCATTATAGTTACAATAGGAAGAGGCATTTCTTTTGTCAGTACTTTTCATACAAATCCTTTTTAACTTTAATTGAAGGTACTTATCCAGCGATTCTAACATTTAACACACAGACAATTTACTCCACATAGTACCACTGGTTCTCCATTGGTCAAGTCTCGACATAATGTAAAGTGTCATTGTTTTATCTCTCTACTCCCTGGTTCCAGAGGCAAAGGGTCGCATAGCTTCTATACGGTCTCCACTGCTCGGCAATAGTGAGTATTTCCTTTTTGGTGGGAGCCTTATTCCCTTTGGTCAATGCCTTGATTACCCCCAGGTCGCTATAGGGAAAGCTATCCTTCATTCCAAGACCCCGCATGGCTACATAGCTAACTGTCCAGTCTCCAATGCCTTTTAAAGCGGAAAAGTCACGATGGAAATCTTCAGGTGACTGATTTTTTGTCAAAAGAACAGAACCATCGGATATTGCCTGGGTTGCTGTCTTGAGTGTTTCCTGTCTGGTTTTTGTGGCTCCAATGGTAGTGAGGTCTACGGCAAGTAATTCATCAGGCTTTGGAAAGAAGTAGTCCATTCCCTCTGGAAATCTTGCAGGTGTTTCTATTTTGGCATTCTGTGCAATTCTTCCGGCAAGGGTTGTTGCAGCCTTAACTGAAATTTGCTGACCCAATATGGCACGGATAACGAATTCAAAGGAATCAAAAGCAATGGGCAAGCGTGGAACATGACCATCTATCATCCCGCCGCGGAGTAACTTGCGGGTACCAAAGTGGGCATTGATTACTGAAAAATCAGTGTCGATGTCAAACATCCGGCGTACCCTGTTAGAGATCGCCGTGCAACATGCCGAGTCACTACAGTCGATACGTAATTCAAGGCAAGATTTATTTGGATTATCGGTAACCGTAAAATAACCTTCTGCGTGGTCGCTGCGAAACGTTCTGCTGTAACTCTGCTCAGTTACAACTTCCACCCCCTTGATTGCTCTGATTCTAAGGAAGGAGAGGGTGTGTGATAAATCAAAAGGTTTTTTATAGTTCAAAGACAGGAGTGTTGTAGGTTGATGTTGAAATTTCATTGTTAATTATTAGTGCCTTAGAAATTCATTTATGTCTTAAAAAACAAGAAACTTAGGAATTCCTTATGAAATCGTGAGATTACTTTTACTGCCAAGGCACTTATCCAGCGATTCTAAAAAGTTTCCGACTAGTCGGGTTAGTAGGTTATTTAACTACAATAAACGGGAAATAAGTCGGTACTCAGTTTAGTGCCCCCTTGAGTAAGGCATTAAATGGTTCCTTTTTCTAATTGGAGCATGTGACGCGAAATAGAGCGGCACCACTACATCAATAATAGCAGTTATTGGTCTTTGATAAGTATTCCACTAGCTGCCTGACAACATTGTCACCTCTTTCTTATTGCCTAACAAACGTTCTTCCAGTACAATCTTACAAAAAACATACTCTACATTTTCTACAGAATTGCTTATTAAGCACGAAAAGTGCCGACGGAAGGTATTTATAGGGGATGCGGATCATCCCCCCAGGATGAAAGAGCAAAGAGACGTTGCATCTCCCAAATCATTGGAAATAAATAAGGAGCCAAAAGATGTTATTCATTACCAATAGAACCCCTAAACAATCAGCAAAATCGAAACGTGGTCGAAAAATAAGCTTCGATTACCAAAACACTGCAGCCGCCCAGCATTTGTACTTCTGTGAGCGGCACGACAATGACGATTATATTGAGGTAAAGAGTGAGGGTTTTTTTCAAACCTTGAAGGATTTGCCTGACGAGACCCAACTCCTGTTCTATCTTCATGGTTTTAATAACAATATGGAACCAGACATCTTTAAGAATACTGAAAAACTCCAAGCATTGATGGATATAGTTTATCCAAATCTCGTATATGTGGTACCTCTTATATGGCCTTGTGACGACGATTCAGCCCTCGCTTTATTAGATGATTACTGGGATGACCAGGACGCAGCTGATGCAAGTGGTCCCGCTTTTGCTCGATTACTCGGTAAATTCGACAAGTGGCGCAGGGATAAAAAACAACAGCTAATACCTTGTTTCAAAAGAATAAATGTGCTTGCCCATTCTATGGGAAATCGGGTGTTGAAGAATGCACTAAAAGAATGGGCAGAGAAACATTCATCAGGGAACATGCCTCAATTGTTCCGAAATGTTTTTATGGTAGCAGCGGATGTCGAAAACGAGGTGTTGGAAAGAAATGAAGATGGGCGCCATATCGTGGATTCAAGTAGAAACATAGTGGTTTATTATGCTAACGACGATCTTGCTATGCCTGCGTCCAAACTCGCAAACATCAAAAACAAAACACTATCTCGCAGGATGGGCATGACAGGTCCGGAAGATCTCTCCAAGTTACCAAAATGCGTATTCGAAGTAGATTGTGATGACTTTAACAATCGTTTCGACCTAAAAGGACATTCGTATTTTTTAGATGATGATAGTGGGGTCTCCAGCCCGATCATCAAGCATATGGGAGATGCAATCAGCAGCGGACGCGTCACTCCATCAAAGAGAAGTATTGCTTTGGAAGAGCCGCAATAGTCCAACAACATACAGCTGAATAAAAGAGGTCTTTGAGGCGAGAAGGGTTGTGCTAAAAACTGGCTCCCAAAATATTAATCCCCGCAGCCAGATAGCAGGAAATCCCCGACAAAGATTGACAGCAACAAACTCAAACCGTTGAACCTGCCGTCTCATTTTCAGTAGCTGTGGAAATCTCTATCCGGTTCTGCAAGATGCAGCACGATCCTGTCGTGTAGCATCTTGCAACTCATAACTCAATATTATCTAAAACATCTCACCTGTCTGGGGGGCAAGGGGTCGGAGATTCTTGCCCTCACTGCCGCTTAAAGTGTCTCGATGGCGTAAGAATTGGCAGCCAGAAGCTGTTTGGTGTACTCGTGGCGCGGGTTAGCAAATACTTCGTCGGTACGGCCTTGTTCGAGAATTTCGCCCATATACATGATTAAAACCCGGTCGGCCACGTGTCGCACGATGTTTAGGTTATGGGTGATGATCAAAAGGGCAATGCCCAGTTTTTCCTTAAGCTCCAGAAACAGATTGAGCACCTCCCCTTGTACTGATACATCCAGGCCCGAGGTAGGTTCATCGGCGACGATCAGTTTAGGACCCAGCATCAGGGCCCGCGCTACGCCTACCCTGCGAGCCTGACCGCCGCTGAGCTGGTGGGGATAGCGCTCAGCGAAATCAGGTCCTAATCCCACCATCGTCAGGAGACGATTGGCCTCGCGCTCGCGATTTTTGATGCGAATGCCCTGAATGTCGTACGGCTCCAAAACAATGTTTCTGACGCTCATGCGCGGGTTTAACGACCCCATCGGGTCTTGGAAAATCATCACCGCCTCCCGACGCATGGCCGCAAGTTGCGATTTTGACATGGTAGATAACGGTTGCCCCATGCAGTTTATTTCACCACCGCATGTATCAACCAAGCCCATAATTCCCTGGGCCACGGTTGTCTTGCCCGAGCCGCTCTCTCCCACCAGGGCGACAGTTTCTCCCTGATTTACCGAAAAAGTGACCCCCTTTACAGCATAAAAATAAGGATCGGTTTTATTGAAACGGCTTAGGAGGGTCTGTTCCCCGAATCGTATTTTTACATCCTGCACCTTCAGTATTTTATCCTCATTT
>JAAELB010000602.1 GCA_024227155.1 Desulfobulbaceae bacterium | reverse complement strand
CTACAAGGAATTCACCAAGGGGCACCACCAATGTCAATGTTTTTGTATGAAATAGGAGGAAACCAATTGCTGTACCAATGATATATATGGTGCAAATATATTAAAAGTAAAGTTAGCATGTCCAGCTTTTGCAGATGCCATTACCTTGCTAGCATTGTCACATGAAGGTATACAACAACTAGTGAGTATTGCATTTCAATATAGCAAAAAATGGAGATTTTCTTTTAATCCAACTAAATGTAAGCTAATAGTGTTTGGTAAAGACAAGAGTAAAAAACGTGTTTCTGTAACAATTGGTAATCATGTAATAAAAAGAGTAGAAAGTGAACCACACCTTGGTATGCTGCTGTCAAACTCAACTAAACTCATAGATGAATACATAAAACAAAGAATAGAAGGTTGTAAAAGTATATGTTATGTTACACAGTCATTGGGTAGTTACCAGGTACCAGTTTCTCCTGTGACAGCAAGCAAACTGTACTGGCAGGTTTGTATGCCAAAACTCTGTTATGGTTTTGAAGTTGTTCCCTTAAGTGATACATCAATGGAATCACTTGATGTATTTCATAATGAAATGGCAAAACATTGTCAAGCCTTACCTAGGCAAACAGCAAACCCAGGTTGCAGAATTACTTTAGGATGGCAATCAATACG
>JAAELB010000601.1 GCA_024227155.1 Desulfobulbaceae bacterium | reverse complement strand
CGATCGGGTCCGTGTGGTCAGCGAATCCCACGGAGTGAGGTGACCTGCTGTGGCGACCAAGAAACGCAAGATGGAGATCGTCATAGCGGGGGACCCGAAGGGCGGTGTTGCCGCGTTCGGTGCGCTGTCGAACTCGGCCGACAGTTTCGGTGGCAAGCTCGGCAAGATGTCGTTGGCCGCGGGCGCAGCGTTCGCCGCGGTTGGTGCCGCCGCCGGGGTCGCTCTGGTCAAGATCGGCGACAGTTTCCAGCAGGGGTTCCGCGAGATTCAGGTGGCGACCGGGGCGACCGGCGACGCCCTGGAGACGCTCAAGAACGACGCCAAGGCTGTGCTGTCCGAGGTGCCCGACTCGTTCGAGATTGTCGCCGCCGGGATCGGCACACTGAATACGGCGTTTGGGGAATCGGGTCAGGTTCTCCAGGACCTCTCGGTCCAGGCGCTCGACGCGTCGCGGCTCCTGAAAGAGGACGCCGGGGCGAACATGAAGGGGCTCGGCCAGGTCGCCAACCAGTTCGGGCTCGACGCCCAGGGCGCAGGGGTGCTGCTCGATGATCTGTTCAAGGTGACCCAAGATTTCGGGGTGGGTCTCGGGCCGTTGCAGGAACAGCTCCGCAAGTACGGGCCGATTTTCCAGAACATCGGCTTTGATGCGTCAGAGACCGCCGTCATCATGGGCCAGTTCACGAAGGCCGGTATCGACGTTTCGAAGGTGACGCCGGCGCTCAACAAATTCTCGCGTGACGTGGCAGCGATGGGTGGCGACCCGATGACAGCGCTGCTCGACATCACACAGGCCATCAACGACGCGGCATCGACCACAGACGCTCTCAACATCGCCACCGGCGCGTTCGGCTCTGAAGGCTCACAGAGGATGGTCACAGCGGTCCGCGACGCCGGGGTCGGGTTCGAGGACCTCCAGGACGCGCTGGCAGGCTCAGAGGGTGGGATAGCCCTAGCAGCAGAGCAGACGGCGACGCTCGGCGAGAAGTGGAGCGAGTTCAAGAACAAGGTTTTGGTGCAGCTCGAACCGGTCGCCACGAGGGTGTTCGGGTTCGTCATGGACGCTATGGACCGCCTCGGCCCGATCGCAGAACAGGCGACCGCCGCGCTGGCCCCGTTCCTGGAAATCCTCGGCGGGTCCGGATCGATCGGCGAGAAACTGTCGGGTCTGTGGGCGGAAGCCCAGCCGCACCTCGCAGAGTTCAGGGACCGTTT
>JAAELB010000600.1 GCA_024227155.1 Desulfobulbaceae bacterium | reverse complement strand
CGCAGCGGTATAACATGCCATATGGGCGTCAAAAGCCGCTTGGCTATTTGTTTATAATATTTCGCCGAAATTTGGAACTCAATAATATTGTTGATAATTATTAACTATATGGTAAGAATTAGAGCGCTTGAGACGAAATTATTCTTTTTAATGTGCACGGATATTGCATTTCTCGCTAAGTTCGATTTCCATTACTTCGCGAGAAAACTATCCACAATCACATTATCCTTAATTGCCGCCACTGCATCAGCCGGCGATAAAAACACCTATGGATTTTGTACATGGGGTATACTTTTTTTTCTTGGAACAGAAAGGAGAACATTACACGATGACTTTAAATAATTTCAACACGAGATGGTCTATGATGTTTGTACTGATTGTCTTACTGACGGCAGGTTGTTCAGTAGCACCCCTTCATAGGCATTTGGATCCAAGTCTGACAAACAATACTTACGATGTAGTTGTGCTCAGTAAAATACCAAAAGAGGAAATCCATGTGCCTGTACAAGAGAAACAATACACTTCCCCGGGAGGCGGACTGCTTTGGATTATGGTCGATAAAGGAATAAACAAAGCTCGTGCCAGTTCAGCGGAAAAAACAATTGCCCCGTTGCTCGAGGCCACGGCAGATGTTGATTTTCGTACCCAATATTGGAACCAGCTTGAGCCGTTACTCTACGAGTCGCCTTGGATGAAGATAACGCGTTTTGATAAACGCAGCCTGGGCTATAACAAAGAAGAAATAACTAATATTAAAGCCCCCATATTGATCCTTACCACTTTTTATCAATTATCTCCGAACTTTCAGGCCTTGGTGGTTCAAACAAAAGCAAATCTTTACTTAATAGATACCAGCAAGCCAGACTATTTTGGTTTCATGTCATA
The DNA here is from genome assembly GCA_024227155.1 of Desulfobulbaceae bacterium. Lineage (GTDB taxonomy): Bacteria > Desulfobacterota > Desulfobulbia > Desulfobulbales > Desulfocapsaceae > Desulforhopalus_A. Next base: position 1,240 of record JAAELB010000600.1, on the reverse strand, counting down.
TTATTCAGATAAAATAGGGAAAAACAATGAAAAGAATGAAAAAGCTGTTGAGCTATGGGCAGCTGACAATGCCGCAGCCTATCGCAAAACCCTTGCTGAGGGTATCGAACAGAATATGAAAATGCTGCGCCTTGACCTAATAGATGGTCCTGCCAATCCACAGAATGAGCAGGGAGAAGAATTGAAATTGAATATTATGTCACCGATAACGGGTTCATCGGAGACCTTACAAGGCAAGGTGCTTGATCGTAAAAACAGTCGCATTGTAATACGTGATAAAGGAGGGAATCTTTTTTCCGTAGACACAAATTCAAAAAAATAGCAGGATTACAGAGAAACAATGAAACCAGTTCTATTCATTATTGTTGCGTTTTCTTTTTTGTTGCAGGCTTGTGCCAGTACGCGGCAGCCAGTGCATGTCCAACTGAAATACGAGCCAGGCGATAACTTAAAGATACCTACCTCAACAGAAGAAAAAATAATAAACCTGCGGATTGCAAAAATCGATGTTTCGGATAACAGAGTAGATAAAGAGTATTTGGGGTATACTGACGCGCCTATTTACGGTTCCGGAATTAGCGATTGGGTACGGGAAGGTATATTAGCCCTTTCAAAACTCGGATATTCATTACCCCAAAACGATTTTGGCGTCGATTCTTCGGGCCTTTCGCTCAAGGTATATGTAAATCGAACATCATGCAGGGGTACGCTCATGCTTATGCGCTGCACTGTATGTCTGGAGGTTGAATACTACCGTGAAAAGAAGCTTATCCTAAAAAAAGATTATTATGGCGCAGAGATGGATGACAGGAGTATCTGGGCAGGCACGAGCCATTTTGGTGAAAATTCTGTTCTTAAAAGCCTGAATTGCGCATTGGATCAGTGCCTTGTTAAAATGGAGGATGACCTGCGAAAAATGAATCAAAATTTTTAGCTGATTTGAGTTGCTTATGTTTCATGAAAGTAACTATTAGATATGCGCCAAACCATGCCATCATTTCAAAAATGCAGATTATTGTATCTAATCTACATCGCAGGTTTAGGAAGTTAAAATCCGGATACGTAAATGGACACATGGAGTATGATGATCCCCATGATTCGTGGAATGTCTCCAACTTATCAAAGGGTTACCAAAACTACCGATACCTGCCATATATCAAAAGGCCGGCAGATAGTGGCAACACGTTGCCTCGAAAAAAGCTTGCTTTGATAATGATTGTGGCAGGGCAAGCCCAGGGTT
>JAAELB010000599.1 GCA_024227155.1 Desulfobulbaceae bacterium | reverse complement strand
ATAGCGACACTTTGCAAAGAGTAATTCTTTTTCTATGAAAAACAAATCTGTTCGCATGGTAGTGAAACATGGATAACACAATGAGAGATAATTGGACGGTCGTTGCTGTTTAATATTTTTTTTGGGAATGATTGGGGCGCGCAATTACTCATACTTAATACATTGTAGAGAAGCATTGAATAAGGGGAAGCCGTTTTATGTCTCTTTGCTTCATGTGCTTGAGCAACGTGAGCGCTTCGGTCAGGTATTTGTTGTTGCTGAAGGGTTCACTATTCGCAAAATATGTATTGAGAGGAAATTATGCTTGCCAAAGATAAAGATCGCCTGGAATGTTTTATGAGTGGTTTAAAGAGGAGAAACCCGGGGCAATTCGAGTTTCACCAGGCAGTACATGAAGTTGCTTTAGACATAATTCCATTTATTCGTGAACAACCGTTGTATGAAGAAAACAGGATATTAGAGCGTTTAACCGAACCTGACAGGGTTTTGATCTTTAGAGTAAATTGGGAAGATGATGAAGGCAATATGAGGGCGAATAGGGGATATCGGGTGCAGCGGAGTAATGCCATTGGTCCATATAAGGGAGGTCTCAGTTTCCATCATGATGTTCAGCTTGATAAACTTAAGTTTTT
>JAAELB010000598.1 GCA_024227155.1 Desulfobulbaceae bacterium | reverse complement strand
CTTATCATCAGGAACAATCAATTTCATTTCCTTAGTATCCACTAAAATACCATGAAGCTCCACTCTTGTTGTTGGTAGCACAGTCTTCTCTTCTTTTAATGGAATACCTAGAGATTCAGATAAGGCAATAAAGGCATTTAGACCATTAAGACAATCATTTGTATCAGGCCTACCAAAAAACATAAAGTCATCCAAAATATGCGACATATGTTTTACATTCAATTTGTTAATCAGAATCCATTGGACAGCCCTAGAAAACAGTTCAAATTCATTACAACTCGTAGTTAAACCCATTGGTAGACACTTTTGAAAATAATAGTTTCCTTGCCAAAAGAAACCCAATAATTTATAACTGTTTTTCTCAATTTTAAGAATATAATACGCGTCCAAAATATCGCCCTTTGCTACCAATGTTCCCTCCCCAATGGAGGCAATGATGTCAATACAGGTGTCCAATGTTTCATATGATACTTTGCTAAAATGACTAGGTATATTTGAATTTACAGAGTCTCCATAAGGATGAGACAAATTATGGATGACCCTGCGCGAACCAGATTCTTTTTTAGGAATTGATGCCAATGGGGAAACAATCAAATCTTTAGGTCTGATGGGAAATGGTCCAGCCACCCAACCTTTATCTAAATTCGAAGAAATTTTCTTTTGGACAGACTCCTGAAATGAATATGTAGAATTATGGTTTAAAGGAATGTCAAGTTGGTTACTACAATCTTTTGAAGATGGAACTCTAATACCATTATTTAAATTATGCAATAACTGAGCTTTCTCAAATTTATCGTAACCATCTAACCAAATCAAAAACTTCTCTGGTTTCAAAGGAGAAGGATTTCTATCAAATTCTACAGAATAAATATCAGAACAATCAACATTCTCAGACACTTTAATACAAGGTAAATTTTCTTGAGCCAAACCATCAAGTTGATCCACATTAACCATATTATCATTCACATTTCCAGAATCTAAAGCACCCACATTATTGTCATCATAAATATCTACAAAATCAACTCTATTTTTCATACAACTAGTTTGAATAGAATGAATTTCAGTTGCAAGGTCTAGAAAATTTGACACACCGAGATCACTAGCAACGTGTCACTTTCTTTGACCCTGCGCCTGATTAGTAGCAGAACTAGGTGAAGGTGCAGGCACAGGAGCAGGATCAGGCTGTGTAGCTCCAGCTGACCTGCATTGCATCAAAGTGTGGGCAGAACTCTTACAATTTGAACAAATATGTCTAAATTTGCATTTTATGATTTGGCAATTGCCCTTATTCCATCTGTCACAAGTATTGCCCACTTTCCTCTTAGGGGCCCCAGGCTGGCTCTGACCAAAATTTTGACCAAAATTCTGACCCCCCCCCCTTCCTCTTCCAGCACCAAATTTCCTCTGGGGAAGATCGCATCTTAGATACTTGTCCTTGGCATCAGACACAGTATTTGGTGGAAAAACATGCCATGGCATTTCTTTACACAATTTTTTAAATCCACGAAACTCCTCATCAAAAGTGCGCCAAAAATATGTGTGAGGGTCGGCCAAATACATGTCGTGTATTTTGTTCATGTAAGTTACCATCTGGGACCCCTCCTCAGGATATTTTGTAAGGTAAACAGAGGTATAGATCGAAAATAAATAATTCCACTCTGCTACCGTGGCTGGTTTTTTTGTTTTAGTGGAAGTAAAACCTACTGCACTAGGATCCACCTTATCCATAAACATATTAACCCTAGGCTCAGCCTCAGTCCTAGGGAGTAAGGTGGCTAATTCAACATAATCAAGGTTCCAAATTTTTCTCTTAATTTTATTTTCTAATTTTGCCCCAGCAAGCGAGTACCCACTCAATGCATCTCCTCGAGGGCAATGTGGCCCAATGCCCATCATATCTTTGACCACATCTGCCATGGCTTGCTTCCTAAGGCGTCTCATTTCAGAGGAAGAAAAATACCTCCTGGCCCGTTTACGAGACCCTGATCTAGACCTAGATCTTGATCCTGACCTCGACCGCGAACCAGACCTTGAACTTGATGAATACCTCAACCTCGACCTCGACCCAGACCTAGACCTAGAACCGGACCTAGACCTAGACCTCCCCCCCCCTTCTACTAGACCTTCCTGACTTTCTCGAATTTGCCCTGCTTGGGCTCCTCGATCCAGCTCTCTGATGTCTTCTAGGTGGTGGTGACCCAGCACTTCTCCTACCCCTCGGACGAGTTCTGGACCTCCTCG
>JAAELB010000597.1 GCA_024227155.1 Desulfobulbaceae bacterium | reverse complement strand
TTGAATATGGGATCCAGTGATAGAACACTGGATACCAGAGGTCAACTGCATAATCCCCCAGGGATCAATTGCCCGATTTCACCGAATGTTTTTCCGTTAGGGATTGAAAAAGCCATCTATGATGTGCTAGTCTCTGAGGGAGAAGCAGAAGGGAATTGTTGGGGAACCCAGGAGGACGCGTGCGTGCAGGAATGGGCTGAAAAATTAGTCCAACAACTCCTGTTCACTGAAGACGAACCCAGGTCTGTTGTGACGTCAGCCAACCTAGTCCTATGGTTCCGGGAGGCATACTCCCAGGGACTATGGAGACTGGATGATGTCGGACGGATCTGGTGGAAGATTGAGCTGAGGGACAAACGGAGATTCAGAATGGATCGAACATCCACCAGAACTTGGTTGATCCTAGCCAATAGCCAGGGGAATGGGGTGGTGGCTGCAGTGGCGAAATCCATTGAGAGACAGTATTCCCTGAGGAATATTGTCAAGACCAGGCGTTCCCTGAGAATTTACTCCATTATGATAGCCCATCTTACTGATAATTGGCTAGTGGAGGCTTTGGGAGGTCGGGGGCAGTTAGTCAGGGTCTGGTATGCCGATAGGAACTTCCCCT
>JAAELB010000596.1 GCA_024227155.1 Desulfobulbaceae bacterium | reverse complement strand
GCACTACAAAACAATTTACACATAGCAAACCCAGACATGATAAAAACTATTAATATGGCTCTATTGGAAAACAGAAGCATAAAGCTCCATGATCCATTTGATATCCTTTTTGATAAAGTACCAAATTGCACAAGAAATAAAAAAAATCCGGATATAATTTGCACAGATATTGACATTAATGTTCCACGTGGAACCCTTTTGCTGAATCCTCCGTCTCTTATTGTTGGCATCGGGTGTAATAAAGGTACATCTCTTGATGAAATCGAAGAATTTTTACTTTTAGTCCTGAAACAAAACAAACTATCCATAAAAAGCATCTGGGCGTTGGCATCCATAGAAGCAAAACAAAATGAAAAAGGGTTCCTGGAATTATCAAAAAAACTTGAAACCCAGTTTCTGTTTGTTGACAAACAGAAACTTAACTCAGTGGAAAACATCAAAAACCCTTCAGAAACAGTTGAAAAACATATGGGAGTAAAGAGCGTATGCGAGGCAGCAGCAATAATAGCAGGGAACAACACACAGCTGATAGTTCAAAAACAGATAAAAGGCAACGTGACAATT
>JAAELB010000595.1 GCA_024227155.1 Desulfobulbaceae bacterium | reverse complement strand
TAATAATAATAATAATAATAATAATAATAATAATAATAATAATAATTAAGTAATATTCTAATAGGAATCATACTGGCAGATGTCAGATCTGACTATGTCAATCAGAGCTTCTAGGCTATTGTAAGCTACGTGCTATATCTCTATTTGTAGCTTGGAACACCTCTGATATCACAGAAAAGTCATTATGAATGGACATTGCATCACTTGCACATATTTTGAAGTTAAAATTCATCTCTGAATTATATATAAATGTATAGGAAAAGGGGAATTCACACCCAAATTTTTACCTTTGCGAACTTATTGCATGGAAGCAAAACACATTTGATATTAATTGATTACATTTCCTTTTAGACAAATCAACTGGCAATGCAATGATACAATACATTCATACTGTCGTACATCTTCCAGAGAATTATTATTCGTTTTTTGAAGGGATGTAAGTTTTCTTTATGTGTGTTTTATAAGGCTGTTCCATTACAAGGGGTGGCAAGCGTTTTGTTAACCAGTATGATGTTCTAATACATGATATTAAAAGGTATATTTCATTCAGTAGGAAATATGTATCAACAGTAAAATTGATTACATAATCATAAAATGTATAAAATCTAAAACAAACCAAAACCACACAGGTTTCATCTTGATATACAAAGCTTTGTCCCCTCATTTGGGCGATAACATTATTACCGTGTGCTAGGAGACTTAATTATATGCATATCAACTGATATTGCAATCTACTTGAGTCGTTTGTGTCTGGGTGATCGACATGTGTCAGAGTATTGAATAGTACAAAGTACTACATATAGAAATACAAACAGTAACCAGTGGGTAAGCAGTTGGTAAAATAAATTACCAGTGGGTAAGCATTTTGTCGTGTTGTAAATAGCACAATTGTACGGCAACGAAGGCACCGGTAACTGTACAAAATCAGACTACATTAGTCCCGTTTTTCTCTTCCTTAGTCTGGTGTTACTGTCTCTGGGGAAAGAAGGCACCGGCGAGTAGGTATGCACAGATAATAAAAGGTATCAGAGAGGCAAGTATAGCCTGTCTGTGAACGATGTTCGAATAGGACTTTATATAATTGATTATTTTTTTCCCTAAACAAAAGCCTAGTAGCAAGACCACTCAATAGTAATAATACG
>JAAELB010000594.1 GCA_024227155.1 Desulfobulbaceae bacterium | reverse complement strand
TATTTCCACTGGTGCTTCAGGGATATTTGGAATTGTTGGAAGAAAAAATGCAAAAATCCGTGTTGCTCTTCCAGACAAAAATGCAACATCCAAAAAAAAGAGTGACGATGATGATGGAATTCAATCCATAGTTGATGAAGCATTTGGAGTAAAACCCAAAAAAGCCAAACCCCAAAAAGTCAATAAAAAAACTTCTTCCCCACCCGAGAAAAAGCCAGCTAATAAAAAGCCAGCTAACAAAAAATCAGTTGAAAAACAGCCAGTAAATAAAAAATCAACTGAAAAAAAATCTTCAAACAAAAAGCCGGCCAAAGAAAAACAAGAAGTACAAAAAGTAAAAGAAGTAAAAGAAGTAAAAGAAGTAAAAGAAGTAAAAGAAACAACAGTCCCTGAAAATGAAACAAAAGAGCATGTAGAACGCGAAATAGTGGATGTCACCCAAGAATCAATTGATTTGGGACTTGAAGCTATTCAAAAAATAGTTGACCTGATTACAGATGAGGCTGATGTAAGTTTTGAAACAGACAGAGATAAGCTTCTGCTAAAAGTAAGCGGTGGCAAC
>JAAELB010000593.1 GCA_024227155.1 Desulfobulbaceae bacterium | reverse complement strand
TTTCAATATTTTCATTTCATTCAATGTTCGGTGTTAAACGTTCGGTGTTGGATGTTCAACTGTGTACTACAATTGGCCACAAATATTATTGAGTCAGAAAGAATACTATAAAAGCCTACCAATAAAGGCGAAAAAGACATTTAATCGGCTAATTGCGGTGTATTGATCTCTAATATTAAATTGCCTACTAGACGGTCAGAACTTTTGGGACGGTGTACTAGGACTGCCTGTCCGAGAATGCCCTTTCCCCCAACTCTTCGTTATTTACAAAAAACAATGCTCGCAGGTAAGCGAAGACTCCGATATCAACTATATGGCTGTGCTTGTTTTTCATAAATGCCTCGATTTGAGAAAAATGTCTATTCTCGGACAAGCTCCTAGTCGGAAACTTTTTTAGAATCGCTGGATAAGTGCCTCGAAGGTCTCACTACGTTCACTATCTGGGAATTACTTTAAGTTCCTAATTTCAATACAGTCTCCAGATTTTTAGTTTTTTATTACAGTGTTTCTGGAGTAAGGCACTAAATATCAAAATATTCCTATCAACCGACGGACTAAAATGAAATAAAAAGGCACGTTTGTTTGGTAAAAAATTTCTTTTTTAAAGAGACTAAATATGTGATAGTGCAAATAAGCAATCAAAGAATCTCAAGGACGACTATGCGAAAAATATTTTCATCGATTCAACCTCTACTTTTTGTAATTTTCCTTCCTGAAAAGAGGCGTTGTTCTAATTCAAATAGGTCGTTAAATTTAACCACAGGCCTACAATTGATATTCTCCGAGAATTAAATTTTCAGAACTACAAAGCTAACAAGGCATTCTCGCAGAGAAGGATCTGAAATTATTTATGAATAATCAAACAATTTTGGTCGTTGAAGACAACGCTCTCAATATGAAGCTGGTGAAAAGTATTCTCCAATTAGGAAAATATGAGGTACTTGAAGCCGATGATGGTGAGAAAGGGTTATTGATGATGCGTGAGCATCGGCCAGATATGGTACTGATGGATATTCAGCTTCCAGGGATAAACGGTCTTGAGGTCACCAGCCTGATGCGTCAAGATCCTACTCTCTGTGATATTCCGGTGGTCGCCTTGACCTCATACGCCATGGAAGGAGATAGACAACGTGCCATTGATGCCGGCTGCACCGGATATGTGACCAAGCCCATTGACCCCCGATCCTTTTTAAAAACTATACAGCAATATCTGCCTGTCGAGAACACAGTTACAAAGCAGCACCGTCCTCTCGATGACAGCAAGGTCTTGACTGCAACGCCTAAAATCAATGAGAAATATTTACCTAAAGTGCTGATCGTCGACGACGAGCCACTCAACACCAAACTGCTGGCCGCCCAGATACCAGCTGACCAATATTCGATCGTTTGTGCCTACTCCGGCCAGGAAGCCATTGAAATAGCAGGAAATATTCGTCCGGAATTGATTCTTCTGGATGTCATGATGCCCAACATGAATGGTTACGAAGTGACTTTGAAACTGAAGGCCACGCCAGCGACAAGCTACATTCCAATTATAATGGTCACGGCGTTGCAGGGTTCAGAAGATAAAGCAAGAGGGCTTGAGGTAGGTGCGGAAGAATTCTTAAGTAAGCCTGTCAATAAGACGGAGCTTCTTGCGAGAATCAATTCAATGATTCGCCTGAGGCGATATAGAGAACAGTTGTCACTCCGAACGCGGTCTGAAAAACAGGTTGTTGGTTGTGATACGATTTCAGTCCCCGCCCAAAATAAGGAATTCTGTCCGGCCACTATTTTACTGGTGGAAGATAACAAAAAAGACATCAGTTTAATTAAAGGTCACCTGGCTGACGTCCCCTATGAACTCCTTATTGCGGAAAATGGGGAGGATGCCATTGCCATAGTGAAGAACAACAAGGTTGACGTCATTTTACTGGACGTTCTTCTTCCGGGCCTAAATGGTTTTGAAGTCTGCAGTGCCCTTAAAAAATTAGATGAAGCGTCTCCCCCACAGATAGTTATCATCACATCTCTCGATGACCTTAGTAGCCAGATCAAAGGAGCAGAGCTGGGAGCAGACGATTTTCTTATAAAACCTATAAACGGACGGATATTCAGGGCGAGAATCAACTCTCTGGTAAGAAAAAAGAAATATCTGGACAAGCTTCTATCACATTATGAAATAGCCGTGAATTCTGCCGTCATGGACGGGCTGACGGGGTTATACAACCATGTATATTTAAAGCAATCCTTGGATATGGAAGTAAAGCGATCCATTCGCCAACAGTATCCCACTACATTAATCATACTGGATCTCGATAATTTTAAGCATTACAACGATACCTATGGACATCCCGCTGGCGATGCTGTCTTGGTGGAACTCTCCAGTTTATTGAAAATCTGTGTCAGGGAAACCGACCTGGTGGCACGTTATGGTGGCGAAGAATTTTGTGTCCTGCTGCCGTATACCGACAAACAGGAATCGCTAGTGGTTGCCGAAAAAATACTACAAACGATCCGCAATCATAGATTTGCAGAAAAGATCTGTCCGGCGTCAGAAAGTATAACTGCTAGTGCCGGCATTGCATCTTGCCCATCCGATACATCCATTGCTTCCGAGTTGATCAACAAAGCAGATGCCATGCTATACGAGGCGAAAAGAGCAGGGAAAAATAGGGTTAAAGTTTATTGACTTCAACATTTTTCATCTGGTCGGAAACAACTGAAGGGAACGGCAGTGGCTGCCAGGACTCCGATATGCAACAAACCTTGACAACAGAATATACCCTAAAAACAGGGAATTCTTACATTGACAGCCTGACAGGACTGCTCAATTGCGGATTTTTCCAAACAAGTATGGATCATGAACTTCAGCGATGCAAACAGGAAGGGCTCAAATTAACTTTGGCCTTGGTAGACGTTGACGGCTTCAGTAACTTCAACCGGGAAAATGGTTCCCTGGCAGGGGACTGTTTGCTGAAGGAAATAGCGGAGGTAATTGAGAAACATGTTCGTCAGGTAGATTTGGTTTCAAGATATTCCGGAGATGTCTATGCTTTATTGATGATTGACACCGAACAGCCAAAAGTGTTTTCCATAACACACCTGATAAAGCAAGCTGTGGAGAACAACACCCGAGGACAGGTAACCGTCAGTATTGGAATTGCTTCTTTTCCAATAGATGCCGTAGACAGCCTGCCTCTCTTAAATAAAGCCTTTAAGGCCTTGAAAAAGGCCAAGCTCAAAGGAAAAAACAAAACCTATCTGTTCGAGAATAAAACTGAAATCGAACACCATGGGCAACCGGCTATTCTCATCGTTGATGATGATCCGCGCAAAATAAAACTGATAGAGGCAATGCTCCTGCCGCAACAATACTCTGTTTATAAAGCAGAAAACGGTGAAATTGCCCTGTCCATTGTCAAAAAAATAGACATTGACCTGATATTGCTCGATATAATGATGCCGGTGATAAATGGTTATGAAGTCTGTCGTCGGTTGAAACACAATAGAGAAACTCGACTCATTCCTGTAGTTATGATCACGACACTGGACGATTCTAAATCTAAAGTTTTGGGGATTGAGGCTGGGGCAGACGATTTTATCTCTATGCCGCTCAATAAGTCTGAACTTATTGCCAGAACTCAGTCCCTGATCCAGCTCAAACGATCAAACGACAGCCTGGCGGATGTCGAGAATATCCTCTTCTCGCTGGCCAATACAGTTGAAGCCAGGGATGGTTACACCCTGGGACATGTTGAAAGAGTCTCCGACCTTGCTGTCAAACTAGGTGGCCGAATCGATCTATCCCCAAAATCGTTGGAGGCATTGAGATTCGGTGGGATACTACACGATATCGGCAAGATCGTTATCCCGGATAACATACTCATAAAACAAGGAAAACTTAGAGGTGACGAATTCCTTGTCATGCAGACTCATGCCGAGCGGGGGTGGGAAATTTGCCTGCCCCTGAAGAAAAATCTGGGCGAGGCTCTTGAGGTTATTCGCTACCATCATGAAAAGCTTGATGGCAGCGGATACCCCCGTGGTTTGAAAGGTGATGAAATACCAATCGTTGCTCAGGTTATGACCGTGGTCGACATCTATGACGCCCTGAGCACCGACCGGCCTTATCGTAAGGCACTAGCCATGCAGCATGCCTTTTCAATTCTTCGTGATATGGCTGCAAATGGAAAACTGAATCCGGCTATTGTTGAGGAGATGATTGTTTTGGTGACGCGTGACAAAAATATACTGTGTACGTCTTTCCCCGAACTGCCGCAACAAAGATTTTCAGGGACGTTTTTGAGTAGGTAAAAAAAATGAGTTTAGTTGTTTTTTACAAACATCATAAAATTGTAAAAAAAATATTACACGGAGGAGTTACAATGAAAGGCTTGAAACTAAAGGTAAGCTGCCTTATCCTGGCGATCTTTTTTTCTGCAGGAACAGCTATCGCCAGCACACCGGGAACGTTCAGCACCACACCTGTGACCAACCAAGGGGATAAATGGCGAATCGGCTACTATGAAGGCGGAGATTACAAGCGTTATCAAGAGGTATTAATCGCCACCATTAAAGGACTGATGCAGCTGGGCTGGATAGAACAATCCCTGATTCCGGAGGGAAAAGTCGGGCAGACAAAGGAGTTGTGGGAATGGCTGGCTACCAAAGCTAAAAGCGACTATCTCGTTTTTGTAGCAGATGGCCATTACAACGCCCATTGGGATGATGGAAAGAGGGAAAAAACAGCCTCTATCCTAATCAAGCGGCTGACGCAGAAAAAAGATATCGATTTGATGATTGCCATGGGAACATGGGCGGGACAGGATCTGGCCAACAACAGTCATACAACCGATACTGAAGTTATTTCCGCCAGCGACCCGGTGGGCTCTGGCATTATTAATAGCATAAAGGATTCAGGGTTTGACCATTTGCATGCCCAGATTGATCCCTATCGCTATGAAAAACAGGTGCGTGTCTTCCACGAAATGACCGGTTTCAAGAACTTGGGCATCTGTTACGAAGACTCCGAGGCTGGAAGAACCTATGCAGCGATCGATAAGGTGGAAAAAATGGCCAAGGAGCGAGGGTTCAATATTATCAGATCATATACCAAAAGTGATGTGGCCGATATGCGAATAGCCGAAGAGAGTGTTAAAAAATCATTTGCAGAGCTGGTAAAAAAATCCGATGCCATCTTTGTCACAATGCAGGGTGGTGTCAACTCCAAGACCATTTCTGAACTGGTTAGCATCGCCAACAAACATCAGATCCCCACTTTTTCTCAGTCCGGCTCAGAAGAGGTGAAATACGGTGTTCTTGCCAGCATTTCCAGGGCTGGTTTTAAATATATCGGAGAATATCATGCGGAAATCATCGCTATGATATTATCCGGTGCAACTCCGAGACAGCTCCCTCAACTCTTCGAGGAACCACCGAAAATCGCTATCAACCTGAAGACGGCTGAGGAAATCGGTTTTGATCCGCCGGTTGATATTCTTCTGGCGGCCGATGAAATCTATAACGAAATTGCTTTGCCGCCGAGTGAATAATACACTGCAGGGCCGAATGATGCTTTACCACAGAATTGGACTATGTAATGACAACCATACCCTTTTATAAATATACTTCTCTAGGCAATAATTTCGTTATTATCGACGAGACAAATGGCACGGTCTTGTCTGAAGGGGCCAAATCCGAATTTGCCTTTTACGCCACCAGTAGAAGCTATGGTGTGGGGTCAGACAATTTCCTCGTTATACAGAAATGTTCGAGGGAATTATTGATGGATATCGGCCATGACCGAGGTTATTGGGGAACGACCCCGGACACTGCCGATGCAGAATATATATTCCGTATGTTCGAGCCTGATGGTACGGAGGCCCTTAGTTGCGGTAACGGCCTGATGTGTATTACATATCACCTTTCCCTGCATTACGGCGTCACAAATGCAAAGATACTGACGGAACTCCCCACCGGTAAACCCAGACTGGTGTACCTCGGCACCCAGTCATCCACCCAATATTGTTGGGCCAATCTTGGTGATCCCAGGCTTATGCCGCCACAGCTCGCGCAAATGCCCCCCAATACGATCTACGACGGAGTAGTGAGCATTATTGACAATATGGAAATACAATTCCGTAAACACGACCTTACTCCAATCTCCGAAGAACAGTCATTGCGTATCTCCGCATACATGGTGTTTACCGGTGAGCCGCACCTGGTAATTTTTCCTGAGACCGGGTTTTCTATCAAAGGTCTTGAGGAGAGCATTTTTCCTGCTGTGACCTCAACATTAATGGCAACAGGTTCTGGTGAAAAGAGAGTGGCATTCGGTTCTTGGTTGCTGAATCATATCGGGATTTACATAAACAAGAATTACGCCCACATATTTCCGTCAGGCATCAGTGTTAATGTGGTCCGTAAGAGCAGAACATCGAACGTTCTTGAGTATCGGTGCTTTGAGCGGGGGATCAACCGTGAAACTTCGGCCTGCGGTACCGGAGCCATGGCGGCATCATTTGTGGCCAGACAACTTGGGTTCATCGATACGGGTACGATCACGGTCCTGCCGATTTGTAGTCGATGGAATGAACCTGACGCGCAACTGTTGGTCGAACAAGTAGATACCGGGTGGCTTTTGCACGGAAAGCCACGAATTCTCGTGCGGGGTGAATTTTATTTCACCGGGAAAAGCGCCAAAACCCAGAGTAACGTCCGGACCACATCACCAAGGGATGTGGTCGATGATCGGCCTGTAACACTGGAAGCCCGTGGGTAATCAATTCAAGCATGTTTCAAAAGAACACCACTCCTATTTCCTGAGGTAGCCCTGAGAATGAAGCCACATTTTACCGCTGTTCCGCAATTGGAAAAGCCGCACAATTCCAGATTTAGTCTAAGACTTCGCCTGACTATATTTTCCCTGATTCTCTTTACCATTGCTCTGGGATTCAATGTTGTTTTTACATCAGCCTCTCTGGATAAGCTTTACATTGATTCCATGATGTCTAAATACCGAGTTTCCGCAAAGGATCTTCAGCGCAAGATTGAATTAGGACTTCGGTACGGCAAAACAATGGCTAATTATCATGGACTAGATAAGTTGGCCCAAAAAACGAGCCTTAATATCCAACACACCATCATCCAGGAGGGATTGTTTTCCAAGAATCTTAGCACCACGATCACAAAGGTGGATATCGGCCTGGCCGTAACATCGACAGACGGAGAAATCCTGTTCAATGACAACACTTGGCAAAATCTCCCCAACCCCGTCTTTGGCAATACGGCCCAGACGGGCAAGGGTTCTGGGCAATCCTCTTATTACAAAGTGAACAACAGCTATGTTACCAAAATAGAGATAAAGGACCCAAAGGGAGCTGTTGCCGGGCTGATTTTACTTTCTTTTGACGAAAGAAAGATCAACACTTTCATCAAGAGTCTGTTTGAACAAAAAATACGTCTTATCGCCATGATAGCATCTGTTGCTGGGACGGCTCTGATCCTGTTCATCTATCTCCTGACGACCAGCAGACAAATGTCCCAAGGGTGGCCAAAAAGGAAAATCTCTTTCGTCATTTTTCTCATCATTGGTTCGGCCCAGGTCATAACATGTGGTTTATTTACTCGTGATTACAATAACTATTTTTTTCAGGTAAACAAAGAAAACGCGACGACCATCAATACTTTACTTGGCCATGACATAGAACACCTCCTATCACATGAGGTAAAACTCGACCATTTAGTTGGATTTGAAATTTATCTCAAAAATATCATATCTGCCGTACCTGAGATAAAGGATATCACCTACTTTGACCGCTCACATCAACCGCTTTACCGAGCCACCAAAGAGCAGGTGACTGACTTTAAACGATCCAAATCAGCCTATGACCAATGGGTAGAAGCGCTAAGTCCTCCAAAGAACCCAGAATTTAATGCAATCACAGAGATTTGCGACGATGGCGAGAACTGTGGATATTTCTCTATCAACGTTTCCAAGGATATTCTCTCGGGTAAGGTCATCGATATTGCCCTGGATTCGCTGACTATCATTATAATTTCCATTCTTTTTTTCGTTGAATTGCTGATCCTAACCTCCAATTATTTCGAGATGCACATTAAGGGCGGAGAAAGAAACGTCCCCATTCATTATGGTGTAATGCGTCCTGCTGCATTTCTCTTCCTTTTCGGCATCGACATTTCCATGTCTTTTCTACCCCTCCACATGGAAAATCTGTACGAGCCTCTTCTCGGCTTCTCCAAAGATACTGTTATGGGTCTTCCAATTTCCGTCGAGTTCCTCTTTGTGGGGATTTCAATACTTATATCAGGTGTCTGGCTTGACAGGAAGGGGTGGCATCCGCCATTCATAACTGGTCTTTTTCTGGCGATCGGTGGTATTCTTTATTCATGGTTTGCACCCAATGCCATGCATTTTGTTCTCTCAAGAGCCGTTGTAGGCTTAGGCTATGGACTTTCACTGATGGCCTCCCAGGGATTCGTCATAGCTTACAGCGATAAGAAGTCCAAGGCACAAGGTCTTGCTCATCTTTTTGCCGGAATCTACGCAGGCAGTATCTGCGGAAATGCCACTGGCGCTATCATGGCTGAGTGGCTTGGCTACAATGCAGTATTTTTAGCCGGCGCAGTGATTATCATTTTGGTGATGGGGTACACCATCATTTTTATGCGGCAAGGTATGCAAAAGCCATACCGTCCACCAATGGACCATACGCAACCAGACCCTGCCCCGAAAAGCCGACTCGTATTTAACTTTATAACCAATCGTTCGATGCTGGGGCTGATTTTATTTTCCAGCCTCCCGGCTGCCATTGTCGTGATAGGCTTTTTGAACTACTACAGTCCTATCTATCTGAAACGCATCGGGGCCTCGCAATCCACCATAGGCCAAATATTAATGCTGTACGGCATCTGTTTGATCTACTTCGGGCCATTCATCAGCCGATATGTGGATGCCTCACGAAACAAGAAAATTTATATATTCATCGGCTGCTTACTGGGGGGCTTTTCCTTGTTGACTTTCCAGTTCTTTGAAGGCTTGACCGCCGCTGTACTGGCCGTACTGCTGCTGGGACTTTCCAGCAGTCTGGTACTTGCATCCCAGAGCGCCTTCGCCTTAAACCTGAATGTAACCCACGAATTGGGTGAGGGAAAGGCGATTGCCATTTTTCGATCCACCAGCAGGATAGGTCAAATGCTCGGCCCCATTGTTTTCAGTGCCGTAATAGTCGCCACCAACACCAAGGCCGGTATTACCTGGCTGGGTGTGGCTTACCTCATCAGTGCCATCCTTTTTATCGTCACCACCCAGTGGGACCAAAAAACTATTGTATTGGACGATGTTTGATAATACGCTGCAACTTACTGGTAAAGAGAGCATGCAGGTATCTTCTTCCACCATCGTCGAACAATGTTTACAAGCGATGAGCGACTGTGCTCCGGTACTAAAAGAGACTCTTTCTAGATACGGCAATATACCGCTGGGCGATTATCTGGATACGCTGAAACCTTCAGCGACACCTCCTCTTCAGTCGCGACAGGACTTTATTGATATTTATCGCCAGGAGGTGGCATCGTTGCTGGGCGAATCTATCGGAGAAAAAGCAGCGGAGGAAATAGAGTGCTGGCCCATGCTGCTAACTGCCAACCATCTTGGTGTTGATTTTTTCTCCCAGTCAGTGCAAAGCAGCCTGCTGTTTTTTCTCCTCAAAAGGCGGATTACATCATCCCCAGTTATTGTTCCGGTCATTGCCTGTGGCTCCGTACCTCTGAATAACGTCACCTACCCTTTAGGGGTTTTGTTGTACAAGTTGAACAACGACTCCTATGATAAGGTGCCGAAAAAGCTCCCGCTTTTCGCCAACAAGATGAAAAGAACATTAGTCAGTGCTGCTCCGCCCTTTGATAGAGTCATGGTCGAACGAGCGCAAAACAGGCTAGAAAAGATGGTTGTACAAGAAGAGATCGACCCTTTACAGGCAGCTGTCCTGCAGCAAATATTTGAGCAGGATTACGACGCTCCAGGGGTAATGGATTTGAGTGATTATTCCCGGCAGTCTCTGGTGTTGAATAATCGTATCTGGCAGCGATTATTCTCTAAGGAAAAGGCACAATCTCATATTGTCACCCTGGACATGGAACATATTGTCAGTCGGTTGCTTGAAGGGGACCTGAATAACAAACAAAGCCTGGTTTGGTCGATACTCATGGACCACGACCTGCGTAGCAG
Source organism: Desulfobulbaceae bacterium (assembly GCA_024227155.1). Lineage (GTDB taxonomy): Bacteria > Desulfobacterota > Desulfobulbia > Desulfobulbales > Desulfocapsaceae > Desulforhopalus_A. The sequence goes on along the minus strand of JAAELB010000593.1, from coordinate 17,204 downwards.
GATCTTAGAACAACTTGACAATAAACGAGCATGCTGGAACATTTCAGAGCTGCGACAACGGCTGAATCCAGGTAATACAGACGCACCCCGAAATCAGGTACCCGCTTCTTCTGGTACTGTGTTTTTTTGGGGTGTAGATGCGCGATCCCAAAGAATTCCGCTACTTTTGGTAGATAACGGTGGAAATCGATGGGCGCTCAAAGGTGCTGATGATAAAGGCAAGGTGACGGAGATCCCCTTATCCGTTGATTCGATTCTATCGGCACTAAGGTCCAGGCGGCTTCTCCCTTCGATTTTTACCAGTTATACCGTACTGGCTTTTGCCAGGGGACTAACCTGTCTGGGGGGATACTACCAGGCGGAATATCTCCCTATGATGCAAAAAGAGCTGGTGACGGCTCTGCGTGAAACCGGTTCTTACCATGAGGAGGCTCGATTAGTGGAAGGTACTGAAACCAATTCCTATCTGTCCGGTATGCAGGCGGTGATGGTAGGTGATACAGATGCTCTGGTTCCTGCAGGGCCCGTTGAAATCATCGCCGGCGGCGGTCTCTCGGATCAGGATTTAAACCAGATTCTTTCACTATCTGTCCTGGATGCGCATTTGGCTTCACTTTTCGAAACAGTTGATGATATTGCCCCCCTTGTCGATGAAAAGAGGCAGCTCAAACAAGCCCTCGCTAAATATTGCTGGTTACTCCGGAACAAGGTCGTTGTAAAATAACCGGTGCAAAGAAATAAGTTAACCCAAAACATATCGTTTTCAGGAGGACATTGAAGTGATATTCTCTTCATTAAAGGGGAAAATTCTTTTCTTTATTATGTTGATTATGGCCATAACCGGTATCGTGATTGTGTCATATACCCGACATGATGTCAGCCGGACCCTGGTGGAGGCTGAAGAGTTTTACGCGAGAAATGTGCTGGAGCTGGTAAAACTCAACATCAGAGGCGGTTACAGTAGACTGCTTTTTGACAAATCAGACCTGGTGATGGGCCTGAAATCGCAATTAAAAGACACAGCCACCATTTGTATCTCCTTTTTGGAAGAAAATAGTGAACTTTCAACCAAGGGCCTCATCACTCAGGAAGAAGGCAAACAGCGTGCACTGGAATGGGTTCGGAATGTACGCTTTCGAAAAGGCCGTGTGTTTATTTTCGACGAAAATGGTAAGATTCTGGCACATCCGACACCCTCAGTCCAGGGAAGCTCGATGGACGATCTCAGGGATATAAAAAGACGCAAAATTATTGAGGTAATGAGCGTCGACAACTTGAAGTTGAGCGGTGAAACTGCGGTATTTTCTCTGAAAGATGAGACGAGACAGATCGTTCGAAAAAAATTGGGTTATTTCATGCCATTTCGTAAATGGCAATGGACCCTCTGTGCGGTGATAGACTTTGAGCAGATCGAAGGAGAAAGCCAGACAAAACTTGAAGCTATAATTCAAGTTCTCAAAAATATTTTTGACAAAATACATATCAGTACCAGTGGGTACGCTTTTTTGTTCAACGGTAAAGGGGATATGTTGATTCCACCACCGGGAAAAACTGAGACCTACATGCAAGAGGCTATCAATCCTCTCACCGGCAACCAGCTCTGGACCGATCTGATGGAAACTGCCCGAGAAAAAAACAGCTTGCTCCGGTACCTTGAATTTCACCAAGGCAAAGATCAGATAATAGAAGCCCGCGTCAACTACTTTAAGGCATTTGACTGGTATTACGGTGTTGCTGTACCGGTGGAGGAAATTGAACAGCCAGTCAAGGATATTGTAACTCGCCAGAGCCTCATTATTTCGCTCATTTTTTTCGGAAGCCTGATTGCCGCTTATATAATGGTAATCAAGATATCTCGTCCACTCAAACTCCTGGCTGAACACGCAAAGCAGGTGCCCAAAGAAGACATTACCACCATTGAAGAATGGAAATCACCCATATCGCACCTGTCTACCAAATCGAATGACGAAGTGGGTCACCTGGCAGAATCTTTTGTTTTTATGGAAACTGAGCTGAAAAAGAATATTCAGAAGGTTATTGAAACCAATCGCCAGAAAAAAGAAGCTGCAGAGGAGGCGAACCGTGCCAAAAGCGAATTTTTGGCCAATATGAGCCACGAGCTTAGGACGCCACTAAATCATATTATCGGCTTTACTCAACTGGTTCTGGATAAGAACTTTGGAGACTTAAACGAGATTCAGGAAGATTATCTCACCGATGTGTACCAGAGTAGCAATCATTTGCTTTCCTTGATAAACGATATTCTCGATCTTTCAAAAGTCGAAGCTGGCAAGATGGAACTGGAGCTCTCCGTGGTCAATATTCAACCCCTGTTAAATAACAGCCTGATCATGTTTAAGGAAAAAGCAATGAAGCATGGGGTCAAACTTATATCTATAATCGAGGATGTTCCAGACACTATTCTTGCTGACGAGCGTAAAATCAAACAGATCGTATACAATCTGCTTGCAAATGCCATGAAGTTCACCCCCGACGGCGGTGAGGTCTCTTTGAATGTACGCACAGTGTTCTATCAGACCAGCATAGGTTCAAGGAAAAGATATGTAGAAGTCAGTATAGTTGATACAGGAATCGGACTGAATAGTGAAGACCTGGATAAAATCTTCTTGCCATTTGAACAGGTAGACACTTCCGCAAGTCGAAAATTTCAGGGTACCGGTTTAGGATTGTCGCTGACAAAGCGGTTTGTTAATCTTCACGGTGGCAAAATCTGGGCCGAAAGCGCAGGTGAAGGCAAAGGAAGCACCTTCTATTTTGTCATTCCTATACACCAACCATGTTGATAATTTACTAAAATATTTTGGGAATATAAGTGGATGCTTAGCCACATATCTAAGATCCAGACCTGCGCAAAATGAAGGCCCGTTTCCCTTTAGAATTACACATCGGATAGACTTGTTTTTCTGGATACATCGAACGGTCCGGATAAGAGCGATCATCATATCTTCATCGAGGTTGAGACATCTGTTGACATCATTGATGATACTGGCATTGGGGCCAGGTAGTGATGCCCGTAGTCTGATCACCAGTGCTCTGGCGGTCGCCATTAACAAGGCGGATGAGATACCATGCCCGGAAACATCTCCAACAACCACCGCAAGTTTTTTGTCATCAATATCAATGAAATCGTAGTAATCTCGTCCGGTTTCTTCACAATATAAACTCGTACCCGCTATATCAAAGCCTGGCAGGGCTGGATTAGCATCAGGAAGTAGACTCTGTTGAACTTCTTCGGCCACCCCCAGGTCGTCCTCATTCGCAGATGTTCTTCAAGTTTTGGAATGATGTAGTTGAGGGTAGTGATAAGCAGATCACGTTCATCATTAAATTTGCCAGCAAACCTCACTGAAAAATCCCCTTGTTCCAGGCTCTTCAATCCAGTCACAATGGTTTTTATACCTTGGTATTAACCTTGGAAACAAAAAGGGTCAGGGCAGCAACCAGAAGAATGGTTCAAATTTTTAGGACCATCCTCGTTTTCTTGTTCCTGTGATAATGTCCAGAATTTATCCTTTTCTCTTTCGGACTCTTTAGAAGTGCCGACTAAGAAGGACTGCATGTTATTTGATCACTGTGAGGAAATCTGATTTTTAAGAAGAATGTTTGGAAGTAATACATCGATTGCCGCCGCTCCTGCAAAAGAACCATCAGGCGTTGCAAGGGGTGCGGAGAGGGTAGTGATCAGTTGGTTGTGGTATCGGCCAGAGGCTTCCCCCAACTGATACCTCCCATATGTCTGGCTTGAAGATACCATGGTTTCTGGCTAAAGAGTGTGACGACTACCATAGGGACCAGGCTTGCAAGTAGAAGAATGATAAATACTTTCCACCTTAAATTCATACACCCCTACTGTCGGTAATAGAAGCTTGCTCTTAAAAGGTAATCACGATGTACCTTCTTTTTTATCCATGACAAAGGCTACACTACCAATGAGCTAAGGACAATAAGTCGACGGTTTATGGCACCTTGTGTGTTTTTTTGTTAAAATGTGCGTACCGATGTGTGATTGAGGTAAGGCGGAAGGGATCCGACCTTCAGTCTTTTCACCAGAGGTTGGTGGAACTGTACTGAGTATAATAATGAAGAAGCTTCTGTGGGTTCGCAAAATGTTTAAAGAAAGAATAAGATTTTTGATAACAGTGAGGGTGGGGAGCTGGCAGGGTTAACACAATAAGCGACTTATTTGGGCTGATTCTAAGAAACAAAATCCTTGATAATCATTATTTCCCACAGGCTCCTTAGAGATAAAAATCAACGAGTGCATTTTATCATGAAACCAATTGATCTTTTAGAACATCCAGAAGGAGGCAGATTTAGAGAAGTGTATAGGTCTGTTCAAAAAGTTACTGATACTGATGGTTCAACAAAGTCAGCGCTGACCCACATCTATTTCTCGCTTAATCAAGGTGAAGTCAGCCGATACCATAAGGTGGCATCAGATGAGATCTGGAACTTGTACAAAGGAGATGGTATACACTTATACACATGGGATGGTACAAGTTCGCTGCCCACTTGTACTACGTTGTCTGCGGATAGCAATTGTTTCTGTCACGTCGTGCCGGCAGGTGTTTGGCAAGCAGCAGAGCCGTTAGCAGAAATGGTTCTTGTGGGTTGTTCTGTTGCACCCGGCTTTGAATTTTCAGATTTTACGCTTATTGACCCCAATTCAGAAGAAGCGAAGATACTTCTGGCTGCATCTCCTGATATGACCAAGTTTTTATAAATCTTATGGGTATTGCTTTTGCGGGAGACCCGGCCGGTTCTTCCGCCCTTTGGGTATTCGGTTTCCTGGCAGCACTTTAATACTTACCCCTTACAATATCATGAATGAGCATATTATTATAAATCTTCTTTTAATCCTTTCATCTGCATGGGCATTTGGCGCACTGCTAAGTCGGCTGGGGTTGCCGAGTGTTCTTGGTGGTTTGCTGGTTGGTTTTATTTTAGGGCCACCAGTGATGAATATTATTACACCATCGCCATCCTTAGATTTTCTGGCCGAGTTGGGAGTTTTTTTTGTTATGTATTATGTTGGCTTGGAGATGGATCCCAAGGAACTGCTTGATCATTTTTTTCCATCAATTTTAGTGGCTATAGGTGGCTTCGTTTTTTCGTTTACCTTGGGCTTTTTTGCTGCAAAGTTGATGGGTGCCACTCCTTTTCAGTCTCTCTTTGTTGGAATGATTCTTTCCGTTACCGCTATTGCTGTTCAAGCGGCTATTCTTCAAAATATGCAAATACATAAAACGGTTGTGGGCCATGTTATAATCGGTGCAGCTCTGTTCGATGATATTATTTCGCTGATTTGTTTATCCGTTCTTGTTGGCCTTGCGAAGGGTGGAGAAGTTCATCTTGCTGGAATTTTTTTCATGTTGATAAAAGTGTCAGCCTTTTTCATATTCACTATTTTCACAGGTCATTTCGTGATTCCTCTTATTACGAAAAGGCTTGATGATTTTGATGGCAAAGGTTTCACCTTTGCAATTCTCTCTGCCCTGATTATGGCCTATATTGCGGAACAAGCAGGAATGCATTTAATTATTGGCGCTTTCCTGGCCGGCCAGTTCGTGCGCAAAGATATTATCGATGAAAAGATTTTTGAGGTTATACGAGAGAGGTTCTACGGTTTGAGCTTTGGTTTTCTCCTACCAGTCTTTTTTACTACCCTGGCATTTCATGTGACACTAGAGTGGAATTTTCAATTTTTGATGTTCAGCCTGGTAATGATTGCCGTTGCATTTATAGGGAAATTTGTAGGATGCGGTCTTGGTGCACAAATGTCAGGCCTTGGGAAATTTGAATCGTTGATAATTGGTATTGGTATGAACGGGCGTGGTGCGGTCGAACTGGTGGTCATCGGCATTGTAATTAAGCTTAGTGGTGAGCTTATTTCTGAGGGACAGATCTTACAGCCATTGCTTAGTCAAAGTCAGATTTCAGCTCTCATCCTGATGGTGTTCATTACCACTTTAATAAGCCCTGTTTTACTTAAATGGGCATTGTTGAAATTTCCCATTTCACGGTGATTAGCTTTGAGAGGCTGCGAAGTAGAGGTAGCAGTAGTGATAGGGATGCATTGCATAACAAAACATTAACGCCGACAGCGGGAACAGTTCCCTTTGTGTTGGCTAACAGGTAAGGAAAAAAATGACTGAGCAGAGACTGATAGGGGCGTGGTCGCTACGTTCTTCGATTCAATTTCGGAATGGTATTCCATCGAAAACATTTGGAGATCCGCCATTGGGACAAATTCAATACACGGAAGATGGTCGTATGTCCGCTTTCTTAATGAATCCATGTTGGAAAGAAACAGGAAAAAATGCGACAAAACAGGCTGATCTGTTTTTTTCTTATGCCGGTCGATGGGAAGTTAAAGGGAATGAGATTCGACATTTAATTGAGTTTTGCTCGGCGCCGTCCAAAATAGGCACTACATTTGTGAGGAGTATTCGGTTTCTCAATGAAGATGAGATTGAACTTACCACAGCACCTGAGACTACACAATCGGGCAATGTGTATGAAACTAAACTTATATGGAAAAAATGGGCATAAGGAAATTCTCATTACATTGCTTATTCCTGACACTCATTTTTGATGCATTATTGGGTCGCTTCCTTCCTCTTTGAACATTGATGAGTCTGTTGATTTAATAGCATTTTCTGTTTAACGAAGAGATTGGGCGAAAAGGCATTAAATCAACGGGCTCATTGATGGCAATACAGCTCATGTCTCCGGGGTTAGGATTTTCGCATGGAAAGAGCTATCCTGCCCCTTTTGCGATCAATTTCCAGCACCCTTACCGCAACCTTTTGACCCAGCTTCACAATTTCACCCGGATCTTTGACGAACCTGTCTGCAAGTTGACTAATGTGGATCAAACCATCCTGTTTAATACCGATATCAGCGAAGGCCCCAAACCGGGTAATATTTGTTATTATTGCTGGTAAGGTAATGCCTTCATGGAGGTCTTCCATGCTGTGGATAGTATCGTCGAACTGGAAATGTTCATATTGTTCTCTAGGGTCCCTTCCAGGTTTTGCCAGTTCTGCCATAATATCCTGCAGGGTGGGAAGTCCGACGTTTTCATTGATGTAGGAGTTGAGGGTAATCCGTTTGCGAACTGATTCTGAAGTTAAGAAATCATCGATTGGAACGGTGCAGTCCTTAGCCATCCCGGCGATAAGCTTGTATCTTTCCGGATGAACACCACTTGCATCAAGGGGATTGCTGCCATGGGCAATCCGTAGAAAACCACCACATTGTTCAAAGGCTTTTGGGCCAAGACGAGGAACTTTTAACAATTCTTTTCTATTGGTGAAGGGACCGTTTGCTTCTCTATAATCAACAATATTGTCGGCAAGTGTCTTGCCAAGTCCGGCAACATGGGTGAGCAGTGCAGAGCTTGCGCTGTTGAGTTCCACACCTACGCTGTTTACACAACTTTCGACAACAGTTTCGAGGGATTGTCTTAGCTTTACCTGATTGACATCGTGCTGGTATTGACCGACCCCTATGGACTTAGGGTCAATTTTGACCAGTTCTGCCAGGGGGTCCTGGAGGCGTCTGCCAATAGAAACAGAACCCCGGACGGTAATATCGTAGTCCGGGAACTCTTCTCTTGCAATAGCGGATGCAGAATAGATAGAGGCGCCATCTTCATTGACGAGGGTAATGATTATGGAGCTGTCAAGATTGAGCCCCCGAATGAATTCTTCAGTTTCCCTGCCTGCGGTTCCGTTACCAATGCCAATGGCTTCAATTCGGTGTTGGGAGACAAGCCTGCGAATCACGGTTGCTGCTTCTTCGAGTTTTTTTCCGCCAATAGTAGGGTATATAGTTGTGGAGTGAAGAAGAGAACCCTGTTCGCTGATGCATACCACCTTGGCCCCTGTTCTATATCCAGGGTCGATTGCGAGGAGCCGTTTTTGCCCCAGTGGCGGAGCCAGGAGAAGTTGACGAAGGTTTTCAGCAAAAACCGCTATTGCTTCTTCATCGGCTCGCTCTTTGAGGCTGGTGGCTAATTGATTTTCCAGTGATGGACCAAGAAGGCGTTGGTAACTGTCTTCAATAGCAGTAATAATGTCGTCCTGCCAGGGATTGGGCCTGAGGTGAATTTTTTTTAACAGGGCAAGGCTGCTTTCCTTAGAAGGACGAATAGTGAGTTTAAGGATTTTTTCACGCTCACCGCGAAACATGGCTAGGAGGCGATGACCTGGCGACTTTACAGCTGGCTCCTGCCACTCAAAATAATCTCTGAATTTTTCACCTTCTTCTTTTTTTTTTACAACAACCTTTGACTCAATTGTCGCCTTGGTTTTATAGAGATAGCGAAGTTCTTCCCTGCTTTTTTGATTCTCCGAGATCTCCTCGGCGATGATGTCTCTTGCCCCTGAAAGTGCCTCCTCTTTAGAGGTAACCCCTAGCTCAGTATTAATAAATTTTGAAAAATCAATAGGTGTGACACCTGAATAGAGAGCTTTGGCTAGATCACCAAGGCCTTTTTCTCTTGCCTGTAAGCCCCTTGTTTTTCGTTTTTGGCGATAGGGGAGGTAGATATCTTCCAGTTCTGTGAGACTGGTTGCTTTTTGTAATTGTCCGGCAAGTAGATCTGTCAGGATTTGGTTTTTTTCCAGGGTCTCAGTTATTGTTTGCCGTCTGGCGTCAAAATCTTTGAGCTTCTGGTGCTGTTCCATTATGGCCCCGATCGCCACCTCATCCAGTGAACCCGTAGCCTCTTTTCTGTATCTTGCAATAAATGGAATAGTTGATCCACTACTAAGTAGCTCCAGCGTTCCCTGGACTTGATCCTTTGAAATGTTCAGCGTGCGTGCGATGGGTTCTGTATACATGTGTCAGAGAGTCTCGAAGGTAGATGGAAGCTATTGCCTGTTGTCTATGCCTGTTGAAGAAGCTGTGTCAAATGCACTGCATTGACGGTATAGCCAGGCAATAATCCAGACAATAGTAGGAAAATGATGCGGTGGAGCGGAGGCTACAAAGCTGTATTAATTGCCTCGGCAAGCTTGAGTGCATGTCTGGTGGTTGCAACATCGTGCACCCTTACCATATCAATGCCTTTTGAAGCGCATAGCGAGGCCACAACGGCGGTTGCAACGTCCCGTTCCGATTCTTTCTTGACCCCTGTGATTTCTCCAAGGAATCGTTTTCTACTGTGGGCAAGGAGGACTGGCAGATTAAGAGAAGAAAATCTTTCCAGCTTTTTCAGAATAGAGAGGTTGTGATCTATCGTTTTGCCAAAACCGATTCCGGGATCAAGTATCAGGCGCTCTCTTGCCACACCTTGACTTGTAATCCATTGAATTCTCTCCCTGAAAAAGTCAACGATATCTTCTACAACATCAAGGTAGCTTGGCTTAATCTGCATATCAGAAGGGGTGCCCTGCATGTGCATAATAATTACAGGTACATCCGTTTTCTTAACCAAACTGATCATTTCCGGATCTGTTCTTAGCGCTGAAACATCATTGATGATGTTTGCTCCGGCCTCCAGTGCTTTTGCAGCAACATCGGCCTTCATGGTATCGATGGAAATGATGGTGTCGTACTTTTTACGGATGGCTTGTATTATGGGAATGACGCGGGAAAGTTCCTCTGCTGTCCCAACCGGGTCAGCAAAGGGACGTGTCGATTCGCCACCAATATCAAGGATATCGGCACCATCTGCAATCAGTTTTTCGGCCTGGGAGAGTGCGGTGTCAAAAGTAGCAAAATTACCGCCATCGGAAAAAGAATCGGGCGTCACATTAAGGACGCCCATTATCTTTACTCTTGCTGAACTCATGGGAGGATCATGAATCTTTTTTCTCTTCTTGAGAACCATCAATTGACTCAGGTTCCGCTGGTTCTATATGTTCGACTGGTTCTACGGGTTCCGTTTCTGTATTGCCCGCTGCAGTATCTTCCTCGGTTGCAGCATTTTCTTCAGTAACTTCTGGTTCAGACGGTGCGGTGGAGGTCTCTTGTGCTGCGGGTTTTACCTCTTCCTTTTTCGTCATCCGCTCACTGTATTTCCCTGGGCGAAGTTCTTCCACAATCCTTTCCATATCGCTAAGGACGATGGTTTCCTTCTCGAGCAGTTCTTCTGACATGCGTGCAAGAATATCCTCATGTTCTGCAAGAAGAGTTGTAACAGTGTTCATAGCAGTATCAATGAATTTACGCACAGAAACATCAATCAGCCTTGCAGTGTCCTCACTGAAGTCGCGGCTTGAACCTATTTCTTTACCCAGGAATATCTGCTCTTCTTTTTTGCCGTAGGAGAGTGCCCCAAGCTCGTCACTCATTCCCCACTCGCAGACCATTTTCCTGGCAAGACCAGAGGCTCGTTCAATATCGTTTCCAGCTCCTGTGGTGATTTCGTCAAAGACAAGTTTCTCTGCAAGTCGTCCACCATAAAGAATGCAAAGCTGGTTCTCTAAATAGGTTTTGGAATGGGTGTACTTATCATCTGTTGGCAACTGCATGGTAAGACCCAGCGCACGTCCACGTGGTATAATAGTAACCTTGTGGATCGGGTCAGTATCCGGCAGCAGCCAGGCGACAAGGGCATGTCCCGCTTCGTGGTAGGCGGTAACTTTCTTCTCTTTTTCATTGATTATCATGGAGCGTCGTTCCGCACCCATCATAATTTTATCTTTTGCTTTTTCGAGCAGGTCAAGGTTTATCTCTTTGGCACCGGTTCTGGCAGCCATAAGGGCGGCTTCGTTCACCAGGTTCTCAAGATCCGCTCCGGAGAAACCAGGGGTTCCACGGGCGAGGACGTCCAGGTCTACCTGGGCTGCCATCTTGGTTTTCTTTGCATAGATCTCAAGAATTTTCTTGCGTCCGCCAACATCAGGAACGGGGACAATGACCTGTCTGTCAAATCGGCCAGGACGGAGAAGGGCAGGATCAAGAACGTCAGGTCTGTTGGTTGCTGCAACGATGATAACGCCATCGTTGGTTTCAAAGCCGTCCATTTCGACAAGGAGCTGATTCAGGGTTTGTTCACGTTCATCGTGTCCTCCCCCAAGTCCTGCACCACGGTGTCTTCCCACCGCATCTATCTCATCTATAAAGATAATACATGGGGCACTTTTTTTACCCTGGGCGAACATGTCCCGAACCCGGGAGGCACCCACACCGACAAACATTTCGACAAAATCGGAACCGGAAATGGAAAAGAATGGAACGTCAGCTTCGCCGGCTATAGCTTTGGCAAGCAGGGTCTTACCTGTTCCGGGTGTGCCCGCAAGGAGAACACCAGTAGGAATTCGTCCGCCAAGAGCAGTAAATTTGCCTGGATCTTTTAAGAAATCGACAATTTCTTCAAGTTCTTCTTTGGCTTCGTCGATACCTGCAACATCCTCAAAAGTGACTGTATTGTCACTTTGCTCGGTGAGCCTTGCCCTGTTTTTGCCAAAGGAAAGTGCGCCGCCTTTGCCCCCGCCCTGCATCTGACGCATGAAAAAAATCCATACACCGATCAGAAGTAACATGGGGAACCAGGAGACAAAAATGGTCATTAGCCAGGAATCTTTCTGGGTTTCCTTTACCGTGATATCTACTCCAGACTCCCGAAGAATTTTTATCAGATCAGTGTCATTCATCGGGTAAATTGTCTGGAACGGTTTGCCGTCCTGCAGGTTACCGGAAAGTACGTCACCACTGATTGAAACACGGTTGATGGACTTATTTTCAATACTGGACATGAAATCACTATAGGTGAGTGAAGTCGTGTTACTTTGTGGTTTATTGAAAAGATTGAAAAGGAGGATCATGGTTAGACCAATCACCAGCCACATACTTAGATTTTTGTAAAATGTATTCAACGAACCCTCCAGTGGTTCTTGGTTAGTGTGCAGTTCTACAAGCCGCAGGACTTTGGGACTTTGTATTTATGATCAGATCAGCCAAAACATAGCTTTATCTTCATTTCGGCCGTGCCCACTTACAGTAAATATTAAAATGAGAATGTCGAGGCACGGTTTGAAATATTTTACCCTATCATATTAATCAAGTAAAGTACTGTACCGGTTGTACTCCCTGTTCATTTTCTTTGAGTGCTTTCATTCCTTTGACAAGAGCTGCTGCGCCACTGACGGTTGTTGTATATGGAATGTGGTACACCAGTGCAGATCTCCTGATCATGTAAGAATCTTCGGTAGTTCTTTTTCCAAGAGAGGTGTTGACTATCCAGGTTATCTCACCATCGTGGACTTTATCAAGTATATGTGGGCGCCCCTGGGAGATTTTGTTGATAAATTGGCAATCAATGTTTTCTTCTTTCAAGCAGGCTGCTGTGCCGCTTGTGGCATAGATGGAATAGCCCAGTTCGAGCAACTCTTTGGCTACAGGTACAATGGCGGGCTTGTCACCGTCCCGGACACTTATAAAAACGTTACCAACCGGCGGCACCTTTGAACCTGCGGCAACATGGGCTTTAACTATAGCAAGGCCGAGATTGTCGTCTATGCCCATAACTTCACCGGTGGATTTCATCTCGGGGCCAAGCAGGGTGTCAACCTTTTCAAAACGATCAAAAGGAAAAACTGCTTCTTTTACAGCCCAGTGTTTTATTTCCACTTCTTTTGTCAGACCAAGTTCTTGAAGGGTTGTACCCATCATCACTTTGGTCGCTAATTTTGCAAGAGGCACTCCGGTGGCTTTACTGACAAATGGAACAGTTCTTGAAGCCCTTGGGTTCACCTCAAGGATGTATAATTGTTCGTCTTTGACAGCATATTGGACATTCATCAGTCCTATAACGCCCAGTTCCTCTGCCATAGCCCTACTGGCGCTTTTGATTTCCTCAATAAGCTTTTGGGAAAGTGTATGGGGTGGCAATACACAGGCCGAGTCTCCAGAGTGTATGCCAGCCTCCTCCACATGTTCCATGATGCCCCCGATAATTGTATCAGTACCGTCGCAAATAGCATCAACATCGACTTCGATGGCGTCTTTTAAAAATTTATCTATAAGGACGGGGTGTTCCAGGCTGGTTCCGCCGACCGCCTTCATGAAATCCTTAATGCCCTGGTCGTTGTATACGATTCGCATATCTCTGCCACCAAGGACGTATGAGGGGCGAACGACCACTGGATAAGATATTTTGTTGGCAGCTGCCAGGGCTTCATCGAGGGTGTATACAGTATCATTGTCCGGTTGACGCAGGTTAAGCTTTTGCAGGAACTGCTTAAAACGCTTTCTGTCTTCAGCCCTGTCAATGGCGTCCGGTTGCGTGCCGACAATTTTTACTCCGGTTTCAGCTAAAGGAACAGCAAGATTTAGAGGGGTCTGCCCGCCAAACTGGACAATTACTCCATCCGGTTTTTCCTGCTCTATGATGTTGAGCACGTCCTCTCTTGTAAGAGGTTCAAAGAAGAGTTTATCACTGGTGTCGTAGTCAGTCGATACTGTCTCAGGGTTGGAGTTTATCATAATCGATTCAACCCCAATCTCTCGCAGTGCAAATGCGGCATGTACACAACAGTAGTCAAATTCAATACCCTGGCCGATCCTGTTGGGGCCGCCGCCCAGGATGATGATTTTTTTTCCTGTGGTTTCTACAGCTTCATTTTCCTGCTCATAGGTTGAATAGTAATATGGTGTATACGATTCAAACTCTGCGGCACAGGTGTCAACGAGTTTGTAGACTGGAAGGACCTGGCGCTTTTTACGAAGCTGGCGGATGTCATCTTCATTTGTCCCCGTGAGGTAGGCAAGTTGCTTGTCTGAGAATCCCCGCTCTTTTGCGAACTGCAGAAAGTCTTTGTCGAGTCCCTGGAAACCCCGTTCTGATATCTGATTTTCGGTTTCAACGATCTGTTTGAAGTTGAAGAGAAACCAGGGGTCAATCTGGGTGAGTTCGAAGAGTTGGTCAATGTCCATTCCCCGTTTCAGAGCTTCGTGGATCTGGCCAACTCTCTGGGAGTTGGGAACACGCAAACTCTGTTGTAGGTCTTCTGAGTCGAGGTGACTGAGGATCTGCTTGCCATCAGCCCCAAAACCGAATCTGCCGGTTTCCAGAGAGCGCATTGCCTTTTGAAAGGCCTCTTTGAAGGTTCTGCCCATGGACATGGTTTCGCCAACGGACTTCATTGAGGTGGTGAGAATATCATCCGCCTCAGGAAATTTTTCAAAGGTCCAGCGGGGGATTTTTACTACACAGTAGTCTATACTTGGTTCGAATGCAGCGAGTGTCTCACGGGTAATGTCGTTTTTCAGTTCATCAAGGGTATAGCCCACGGCAAGTTTTGCGGCAATTTTGGCGATGGGGAAACCTGTGGCTTTTGAGGCCAGTGCAGAGCTTCTCGATACCCTTGGGTTCATCTCGATGATCATTAATTCACCGTCCGCAGGGTTGACAGCAAACTGCACATTGGATCCACCTGTTTCAACCCCGATCTCTCGGATGATAGCAATCGCAGCATCGCGCATATCCTGGTATTCACGGTCGGTTAATGTCTGGGCAGGAGCAACGGTGATGGAATCTCCTGTATGAACACCCATGGCGTCGATATTTTCAATGGAACAGATGATGACAACATTGTCATTTTTGTCCCGCATAACCTCAAGTTCGTATTCCTTCCAGCCGAGCAGGCTTCGCTCAATCATTACCTCTGTGGTCATTGAAAGATCGAGCCCTGCGGTACAGAGTTCTTCGAGTTCCTGTCTGTTGTAGGCAACACCACCACCTGTGCCTCCAAGTGTGAAACTTGGGCGGACAATGATTGGAAAGCCAATTTCTTCTGCTGCTCCCATTGCTGCTTCCAGGGTCTGCACAATAAATGATTCAGGAACCTTGAGACCGATCTTGTGCATTGCATCTCGAAATTCTTCACGGCCTTCAGCTTTATTGATAACGTCAATATTTGCAGCAAGGAGTTCAACGTTATATTTTTCCAGGACACCAAGTTCGGAAACTTTTATCGCGGTATTAAGAGCGGTCTGTCCGCCGAGGGTGGGTAGCATGGCATCTGGACGTTCTTTTTCTATGACCTTTGCTACAAATTCCGGTGTAATTGGCTCAATATATGTCGAATCTGCCAATTCCGGGTCTGTCATGATCGTTGCCGGGTTGGAGTTTATGAGGACAACCTCATACCCTTCTTCCTTTAACGCTTTAACCGCCTGGGCACCGGAATAGTCAAATTCACAGGCCTGGCTGATAATGATGGGACCGGAACCGATGATGAGGATTTTTTTTATATCTGTTCTTTTCGGCATGATCTATAGGTTGGCTCTGGGCGTCAGTTAAAATGCCCTTGAATGGATTGTATGAGGTCTGGTTTGTATCTTCACTTTATTGTTGCATCATGTCGATAAAACGGTCAAAGAGATATTTCGCATCGTGTGGACCCGGCGCAAACTCTGGATGGTATTGGACTGAAAATGCCGGGAATTTCTTATGGCGCATCCCTTCAAGGCTGTTATCGTTTAGGTTGATGTGGGTTATTTCCACATCGTTTTCCGGCAGTGTGGAGCTATCGATACAGAAGCCATGATTCTGGGAGGTGATTTCAACGTGGCCGGTGGTGAGGTCTTTTACTGGCTGGTTACCGCCCCTGTGACCAAATTTGAGTTTGTACGCTGATGCGCCATAGGCCAGGGCGAGCATCTGGTGGCCAAGGCAGATGCCAAAAATTGGTTTCTTACCAAGAAGGGTTTTGATTGTGTCCACAACACCCTCAACACCTTCCGGATCACCCGGACCATTGGAAAGAAAAATGCCGTCTGGATTCATCCCCATGACCTCTTCAGCGCTTGTCGTTGCCGGGACAACCTGAACCTGGCAACCTTTTTCGACCAGCAGTCGCAGCTGGTTGAATTTGATGCCAAAATCAAAAGCAACAACCTTGTATGTTTTATCTGAGCCGTTTCCTTCCGCTGTAGAAAAATTTGTACCCGGCACCGGTTGGTTGTTCGCCCATCCATATGGTTCTGTACAGGAGACCCGTTTAACCATATCCTGGCCGACAAGTCCGCTCCATTCTTTTGCTCTTTGAACCAGGGATTTGGTATCAAGATCCCTGGTTGAGATAATGCCTTTCATGGCACCTTTGGTGCGGATATGCCGCACCAGGGCCCTGGTGTCAAAACCTTCAACACCAAGGACGTCAAACTCTTGCAGAAAGGCTGCGAGTGTGGAAGTTGAGCGGTGATTGGAGGGATAGGGGTTGTATTCTTTGACCAGGAAGGCCCTTGGGTGAACACCGGCTGATTCCATATCCCCTGGATTGATTCCGTAATTACCGATCATGGGATAGGTCATGGTCACGATTTGACCTGTGTATGAAGGGTCGGTCAAAACCTCCTGGTAACCGCTCATGGAGGTGTTAAACACGATTTCGCCAATGGCTTCTCCGTGACCGGTAAATGATTGCCCTTCGAAGATGGTTCCGTCCTCCAGGGCGATAATTGCTTTCATGGCAGTATGTCCTTTAGTTTTTGCTGGTCGCCATCTGTGTGATGTTCTGACTGTTGATGAATGTGGAGAGTTAGCAAAGCTTCAATTTATGCTGCACGGCCGGGTCTTTCTGATGTTCAGTGGACTGTCGTCAGAACCCTTGCGAGTTTTCCCGGGTGAGTGGAGGGTGGGTGTTTTTTGTCCCTCTATGTATGAGCCCGTTAATTTAATGCCTTTTCGCCCAATCTCTTCTTAAAACCAAAAATTTTATCCTCGGAATATCAACTATATGCCTGTGGTAAAATTTTTTGTTTGCCTCGATATTGAACAAAAATGCTATTAAATCAACAGACTCATGTATGCAGACAAAACCCAAATATATAACCCGACATGGGGTTGTCCGTCAACTGTAATCGATGAATGTCAAGCAAGATTTGAAAAGAAACAGGTTGCCCGCCGATTTCTAAATAAAAATGAGGTGGGAGATGGATCTATTTGAGAAAAACTCTTAGAATTAAATGTTATTGATTGATTTGATAAGTGATATTGATTATTATTCTGTCCACTGGATGCAAGCAGTCGTAGCATCTTCGCCTGTACTGAAACTGCAGGCAGGAGGCTGATCTTACGGGTTTTAGTGCCTTACTCCATAGAAGCTGTAATAAAAAACAAGAAATTATGAGATCGCTTTGAAATCATAAACTTAGAGTTATCACCAGATAGTGAACGTAGTGAGACCTTCGAGGCACTTATCCAGTGATACTAAAAAAGTTTC
>JAAELB010000592.1 GCA_024227155.1 Desulfobulbaceae bacterium | reverse complement strand
TATGGGGATTCTACACCTGAAATGGTATTTATCGAAACGATTTTTAAACAAATAGGAAGGAGTAAATGATTTCATTGTGACTCACTTTGTGTGTCACTAATGATTTCACTCAAAAAGTGTGCTTTTCAACTTGTTGATATTGCAGGAGGAAAAACAGAATATGGCTGGGGGACAGGGATTCGAACCCCGATAGGCAGAGTCAGAGTCTGCTGTCTTGCCGTTAGACCATCCCCCAGTGTTGGGAAAAAAGAGGTTTTTATATAGATGAATACGACATATCTGTCAATAAAAATCTTATTTAATCCTTCCGTTAGGTAATAGTAACTCCAGCATAACCAACTACTTGATCTGTATCCCCTGAAATTGCACCCGAGTCTGTATACTCAACCAGGTTTGACCGAGTTGCCCCTAGAAGAATAGCAGTTTTTAAGGCTATTGTTGCAGGGATCATCCCACACATCGAGATTTTCTTATCTATCACAGTATTGTAGAGTCCTTGGGGGTCCATATCCATGATTCGGTCCAATGCCAATTTGTCTTTTTTGCTGGT
>JAAELB010000591.1 GCA_024227155.1 Desulfobulbaceae bacterium | reverse complement strand
GCCGGAACCACCATGGAACTACCTACCTCCACGCTGCAGAGGGTTGAAACGAGAATCCAACCCACTGCTCTGACAGCTACCATCATCTATTGAACCAGAGCACAATATGAGGCATTGAGTGGCATCAGAATAGCCGAACGTTATAGGAGGAGATGGGAGAACCATGATAAGCACAGGCGTGCCATCAGATAGTTTGAGTTAAGAATAGAAATGTTAGGATGGGGGAATATAAGATACCTCATCGCTGACATTTCACATAAAGATTGAAGGTATAGAGTTTAGGGAAGAAAAGTAAGAAAAAGGAAAGACGAGGTGAAGACGGCTACAATCGAAAGATAAAACGGAGAGAAGACGGGGGAAAAAAAGGAAAGGATTCCCGTGAAGGAGGCCAGTGTAGTGCATAGTAATGTTAGAACATTGAAACCTCTTAACTAGGCCCAGATGATGCAACAGATTAAGGTTGCATATAGACGCTATCCGGAAACCATCTGGGAAAGAAGGGAAGCCAAAGAAAGGGTTTCTACAAAATTAAAGGAGAAAAGAAAAAGGGAAAAGGACAAGTTACTTACCTAACTTTTAGGTAGATTGATGTACATTCTTTAAGCAGTTGGCTTCCCCCCGAAATAGGGCCATTTTGGATTGGCCGCTGACATTCTATGGATTTAATGTATCGCCAAAAGAAGAACATACTCTTACCCAACGTGATATCTCATGAATCCACATAGAGAAGAAGCTGAACTTGTCCTAGTGTATGGTAAGAGAATGACAATTTTAATAGAAAGGTGTCCGGGCTATGAACTGTAACCTGAGAGTTCTGGGCACCTATGCGTACGAATGATTTAGCACTGGAAGCTGGCACCATCGAGTATCGACGAAAAGAGACAGATCCTTAGTAAGAGGTGGGGGAGCAGAAGAACAAAAGTGAGGTATCCACAAAAAGAAGAAGGAAGATGAGCGAAGAGGAACAGGATTGACATTTTAATTAGTGAGGTTTCGAAATAAGGGATGGTTATCGGAGAAACCTCAATAGTTTATATATTGGAACGTTTTGGACAAACTTTGAGGAGGATTTAATAAAATATCTTTAGGAACAGTATTGGACAGAGAAAATAAAAAAGCACTTAATGCTAGGTTGTTGGATTTTGATGAAACAGATACAGACGGACATTATTTCTTTTCATTAAATGATTAGTTTTATTCTTCTGTAGCTTTGCACCAGGTATCAAGAAACATATATTAAACTGCATCCAGGATTTGGTGACGGGAAAGTCTGCTATAGGAAATATTTCTCTCTTTATATTTAGTGAGTTAATTCTGTTGTCAAACCATGAAACAATATGTAAGATTAAGTTTTAATTGTTATATTAACACTGCATGTTGCTTACAGGAACATGAACGTATACTGAAGTTGTGATTACTTGTGTAACTATGTTAGGCTTTGACTCTGAACTGAAGGTAATAATAGTAGTAAGAATAACTATGTAGGAGATATATTATAAACAGGTGGTAACAGGTTATAAGTTGCACGTGTACTTATTAAAAGGTAATTGTAATGTGTCTTAGTTTTCTAGTGGAAACCTCGCACTTGGTATAAGTAACACGTGATGATCGTAATATTGCTAAGGCATATCGTATTAATGCTGCGTTTATTGTATATTTATTGTTTAAACATGAGAAAAGGTACCACTATTGGAACTCAATTATTATTCCGAGTCTTAATTGAG
>JAAELB010000590.1 GCA_024227155.1 Desulfobulbaceae bacterium | reverse complement strand
TATTGTCATTTCTAATATATTTTAAGTGCCCAGGGCGCTAATTAGGTCGAATACAGTATTTATTACATGGGTTCTGCATGTCCTATACAGAACCACAAACATACAGGAAAATTGCTGCAAAACAACACAGGGTTGACATATTTAGCATTCTAAATATGTAATACATGATGAAGAATCTGGAGATGAGTAGTCTTAAAACCTTTTATGCAGTATATGGCTGACAATTGCGACCATCAGACACACACAAAAAGAAGATACACTTTTCATGGGAATGATGGGTAGTGTCACACCAAAATACCCTATACATAGGTTCTTCATATGTTAAATATCACCTGTGATGATTTGAAGACTATTGGGCAGGCACAGATCATATCACAGAGGAATCCAGAGGGTGTATGTATAACACTGATTTACTCAAAGCTAGATGTCCTGTGCACAATTTGATGGTGGTGCATTGATTTGGAAGCTTACATGGTCAGGTGATGGACCTCAAACCTATGCCACATTATGTGCAAGATATATTGATTTTGTAAAGGGTGGTATCATCCGGCGCTAGAATTGCAGGGGTCACAAAAACTTGCTGGCCACAGGCCAAAACCAGTAAATAAACAACATGGCCAGTAATAAATGAAAGCTTCACAGGCCATCATGTCTGATGAGTGTGTTAGTCTACAATTCCTTTATACAAGTTATGACACAAATTTTGTCCGGTAATGATTTGCTGTGACCAGTAATAAAAATCACATTACTGGTCATGTGATTTCTCCTTTGGCCAGTAATGCAGGATAAGTTTT
>JAAELB010000589.1 GCA_024227155.1 Desulfobulbaceae bacterium | reverse complement strand
CATGGCAAGGCCGCCAACGGTGGCAACAATCGAGTAGAACAACAAGCCCTGGCCTGTAAAATTCATAGCAACAAATGAAACCACTGCTCCACTTGTGCAACTGAAGATAATGACCTTAATAGGGCCAAAGCGATCAGAAAGCCAGCCCAAAGGATATTGGAAGAGAAATCCACCAAGGATAAGCGTACCCATGAAAAAGGAGACATCTTTGACCGATAATCCGATGTCGGTAGCATAAACAGCACCCATTCCAAAGAATGTTCCTATGGACATGCCAGTGACAAACATACCGAACACGCCTAGGGGGGAGACTCGATAAAGATTGACTATGCCAACGTTTTCAAGCAGGTCAAATTGCGGTGCCCGGGCAGTGGATAGTAGGATTGGGATAACAGCCACACTGATTAAAAGCGATACCAGCACAAATAACTCAAACCCGGAAGGATGGGCAATATTAAGTAACATTTGGCCTCCCGCCATCCCGCCAAGGGAAACCAGCATATAGAAGCTTAGCATTTTCCCTCGAGTATCATTTTCCGAAGCTTCATTGATCCAGCTTTCCGCAACAATAAAGATACCGGCATAGGCAAAGCCGGTTACAAGACGCATCGCCCACCAGACCAGCGGGGTTACGAAAACCGCCTGCACGAGGATCGAGGTCGATGCAAGAGATGCCAGAGCCCCGAAGGTACGAACGTGACCAACACGTCCTACCATTTTAGGGACCATATTACAGCCACAGATTAGGCCAATGAAATAACCGGACATGACAATCCCGGTTATAGTGCTGCTAAACTCTTCAATAGAGGCACGCACACCCAGGAGTGTTGCCTGCAGACCGTTGCCAAGCATGATAAGTCCCATACCAAAAAACAGGGCCCAACTGTTTAAAATAACATTAAGCATCTGTCTCCTTTGTGATGGATGGTTATTGTCTGCAAACAATCATAGAAATCTATTTCTAAGGTAGCAACTAAAACTCACTATAGGAAAATTTATGAAAAAGCAATAATGCTTTGGCAATTAAAAAAGGCCAGGACAAAATTACCTTTGTCCTGGCCTTTTAATCTAGTGTGAAGAAAGAGTCGAACGATCAAGCTGCTGGTGCAGATTTCTCTTTTTCTACAAGGTGGGGCTCGTTGGGGCAGGAGGTTGCAACACGTACCTCGTTCGAAGGCAGTTCATCCTGATCATAACAGTAGATGCCACAATTCAAACAACGCGTAGCTTCAGTTCGACACTGCTCTTCTGTAATTGTCCCTTCAACTTCGCTGAAAGTCCCTGTACGCTCCTCAAGAGAAATCATCGGCTTAATCGCCCTGGTGGAACTGGTTTCCACGTTAACCAGGGAATCAACAAGAGCAGGTGGCATCATCTCTCGCTGTCTGTCTTCAATGGCTGGGATCTCGCCTGTGGTGACATAGTAATGAATGGATCTGGCGGCATATCTTCCACCAGCAACGGCTTCTACCAGCAGGCGCGGCCCGGTAAAACAGTCACCGCCTGCAAAGACGCCTGGGATATTGGTTTCCAGGGTTTCTTCGTTTGCCTCAATGGTGCTAAAACGGGTTTTCTCTAGCCCGTCTGTTTCAACAATGGTCTCAAGATCGGCAGCTTGACCAACAGCCTGAATAACAACATCACAGTCCAGTATTTCCTGCGTTCCCTCCACCGGGAAGACGTCTGGCATTCTTCCTGGATTTTCCTGCAGGGTAACCTGCTCCACTTCGATACCACTCAGTTGGCCGTTTTTACCTACAAATTTAACAGGTGAGACGAGGCAGCGCATTTCAACGCCTTCATTCTCTGCATCGGTAATTTCGTGGGCATTAGCCTCCATCAAATCCCGTGAAAAACGGAAAATCAGCAGTACGCTTGCAGCTCCGGCGCGTAATGCGGATCGTGCACAATCCATTGCCACATTTCCAGCACCGATAATCACAAAACGCTTTCCGGTAATAATGTCCTCGTCGGTATGAAAACGTCTGAGGTAGTCTATACCGCTGTAAATACCGGTCAAATCTTTGCCCTCAAAAGGCAGCATACGACCAAACCAACAGCCGATAGCCAGGTATACTGCATCAAAACCCACAGCCTTCAGAGACTGGATGGTGATTTCTTTACCAAGGGTGACACCGGTGTGGGCTTTTACCCCCAACTCAAGGACTCCGTCGATATCCCAATTGTACTGTTCTTCGGAGAGTCGGTATTCAGGGATACCGTATAGCGGCATTCCACCAAGTTTTGGCATCATTTCAAAAATTTCAACCTGATGGCCAAGGCGAGCAAGGTAGTAGGCGGCACTGAGGCCTGATGGTCCACCACCGACAATGGCAATTTTATGACCTGTGTCACCACAGACGGGTACCTGTAACCGCTCTCCGCTTTCCCTCTCCCAATCGGAAAGGAAACGTTTGACTGCATTTATTGCCAATGGGTCGTCCTGGGTCTGGCGGCGACACTCAGTTGCACACAGTTCAGGGCAAACACGGCCTGTGGCACTAGCTAGGGGATTGTTGTCTTTGACCGTCGTAAGGGCAGCAGCATACTCGCCTTTTCTGGCGTGGCCCAAATATTTTGGAATATTGATCTGGGCAGGACAGCGTTGTCTACAAGGTGATAAACATTGTGTGTACTGGTTCCAGTGCAGGATTTTAGTTTTTTCTTCAACGAGGTTGATGATCCCTTTGGGACAGGCTGCAACACAGCTGCCACAGCCAACGCAGCGATCAGGATGAAAAACAGGCAGTCCGGTTTCGCTACTCATCGTGATAGCTGAAAAGCGACAGGCCTTAAAGCAACTTCCAAGCCCAAGACAGCCGTTTTCGCAACGGACAGGGCCGTGGAAGAGTTGTAGCGCAGCCCTGCAGTCCTGCATGCCTGAATATTCGTATTTTCGTGCAGCGCGGTATCCACCCTCACATGTCGTACAGGCAAGTGAAGGTTCAGCACCAGACACGTCATAACCGAGAAAGGCTCCGATAGCTTCGGCGGTTTCAGTCCCGCCTACTACGCATGCGTTGACGGGTATCTCTCCGTTGACCATGGCTTCGGCGGAAGCACTACATCCCGCCATTCCACAGCCGCCACAATTGGCCCCAGGCAATAAATCTGCAACCGCCTCAATCCTCGGGTCTTCCTCTACATAAAAAACTCTTGCTGCTATGCCAAGAATAATAGCCGCCACGAAGGCGATTCCGACTAACAGGAGTACCGGTGCAAACACAATAATTCTCCTTAATTTATTAAGAGGCCATTCCCTGGAAGCCCATGAAAGCCAGTGCCATTATTCCGGCAGTTACCAGCGCAATTGAAGTACCCTGCATATTTTGGGGTACCGGCGAAACCAGCAGCCTCTCTCGAATGCCGGCGAAAAGGATGAGAGCGAGTCCATAACCAATCGCACTGCAGCTGGAAAAAACAAGCATTTCAGCAAATCCCATTTCCTTTTTGGGAATGAGAAGCGCAACACCCATAACAGCACAGTTTGTGGTGATCAGTGGCAGATACACACCCAAGGCGTTATAGAGGGTACGACTTTTTTTCTTTAAGATTATCTCTACAAGCTGAACAAGGGAGGCAATTATCAGTATAAAGGTCAGGGTTTGCAGAAATTCGAGGTCATAGGGTCGTAGTACATAGGTGAACACCGACCAGGTAAAAATTGAGGCCAGAATAGTGACAAATAAAATGGCCGCCGCCATACCAATGGCGGTTTCAATTTTCTTGGAAACTCCAAGGAATGGGCAGTTTCCAAGATATTGAGCAAGTAGAATATTGTTGACGAAGGTAGCTGAGATCGCAATAAAGATTAAATCCATGATTATCCCCTTTATCCCTGTATAAATTTTTCACCGGTGAGGCGTGAGAAGAGATTCTGTAACGCTAGAAGAGTGCCTATGGTAACAAACGCTCCCGGTGCTGAAACAAGAAACGCCAGCGGCTCAAATGATTCACCAAAGACCGGCATGGAGAACCACGTACCCGCACCAAATATTTCCCGAATAGAGCCTATAAGAGTCAGGGATATGGCGTAGCCGGTTCCGACGCTAAAACCATCAACCATGGAAATGAGGGGCGGGTTCTTGGAGGCAAAACCTTCAGCCCTGCCAAGCACGATACAGTTCACCACGATCAGGGGAATATAGATGCCAAGTTGTTGCGCAAGAGGGAAAAAATAGGCCTTCATCAGGATTTCCACGATGGAAACGAGGGTGGCAATAATGATAATATACGAAGCGATGCGCACCTTACTCGGGATCACATTTCTCATGCATGAGATAGCGAAGTTGGATAAGGTTAAAACAAATGCGGTAGCAAGGCCCATGCCCAGGCCGTTTTCAGCCGACATAGTTACAGCAAGTGCTGGGCACAAACCGAGAACCAGACGAAAGGGCGGTATGCGTTTCCACCATCCTGCTGTGAGTGTAGAAAGAACTTTCTCTGCCATGATTATTTATTCTCCTTAAAGCTCAGAGATCGATTTAAGGATCTCGTCTTTGTGATCGCGGACAAACAGCAACACCTCGTTTGTGCCTCGGACAGCTGCACCTGAAGTAGTTGAGGCACCACTGATGGAGTCGATTATGCCGCCGTCTTTACTGAGTGCAATTGGTGTGTCCAGTGGCAGTCCCTGCCATTGACGGCGAAACGAGTTTTCTACAACACGTGCACCAAGACCGGGGGTTTCGCTGTGACTTACAACTTCCATTCCGTTTGTGCGTCCTGCACCAAGGTCTATCCCGACCATGATCTTAAGGTCTCCGCCAAAGCCACCTTTGCCGACTGCTTCAACGGCAAGGGTAGACACCTTGTCTCCTTCACGGGAGAAAAAGATGGGAATATCTTGATCTGGCAGGTGAATGACAACCTTGTTGGCAAGCACCTCTTTTGCCGGTTTGCCAAAAAGCCGTTCAAGGGCAGGTCCACGTACATAGAAATCGGTCTGCTTTTCCATCTGTGGGCCTAATTGGATATGGGCGATAGTGAGTGCAGCAGATGAGAAGCCGGCAATGAGGGAGAGCACGACTACCATGCGAACGATATCAGACATTTTTACCTCCCTTTACTTTTGGTTTGATCATGTCCAGAAGTGGAGCACAGAGGTTGGCAAGAAGCACGGCAAAGACAATTCCATCAACGTGTTTTGAGTAACCCCTGATCAGTATCAATAGCACGCCAGCTAAAATTCCGTATAGGAACATGGGCAGCTTATTTACCGGAGATGTGGTGTGATCGGTTATGAGAAAAAAGCCCATGAACAGGGTTCCGCCACTTAAGAGATAAAAGATGGGGGAGCCGATAGTCTCCGGACTGATTATGTGCAAAATTGTTGCAGTTGACAGCAATCCGATCATGAAGCCAACTGGAAGCTGCCACTGAATTTCCCGAAGGGCGAGAAGCACAAAACCACCAATGAGGATGAAAAGGACCATTCCACTCGCTGTAGCACCAACCTGGTGACCGACAAGAAGGTCCCACCAGTGATACTGGGACTCCGCTGAAACTCCCATGGATTTGAGTAATCTCAGGGGCTCAACCATTGTCACCGACCAGTCAAGGGACTTGAGGGCAGCGGTGTAATCCATTCTGGAAGGCCATGACAGTTGCAGCACGGCCACAGCAAGGACAGCTGGCTGGGCCGGGTATGATCCCACCCCGCCGAAAAATTTCTTGCCCACAACCACCATGATAAAACAGCCGATTAAAATGAGCCACCAGGGAGCATTGACCGGCAGCATGAAAGCCAGGAGTAGAGCAAGGCTGACACTGGACCAGTTGGAAGTTAGATCCCTCGATGGAGCTATTTTTTCTGCTATAAAATCAATGGCAAGAGCAAAGGATATGCTGAGGCCAAATACACGCAGGGCATCCGAGCCAAAATAACAAAGACTGGCTGCGATAGCAGGAATAAGGGCAATTACCCAGCGCTGGTATATTTCTGCAAGTCCATTTCCGATTCTGTAGTGGGGCCCGACAGCAACATTGAGCATGCGGGGGCCGCTGGTGGTGGACTTCTGGAACATTTTTAAGTCTTTCATAAGTTGTCTCCCGTGATCCAGTTGTAACGCTCCCCATGAACCATTTCATGGTTACAGAAATGGAGGAGTTGAACGATGGGACGCTCAGCCGGGCACACGTTTGCGCATAAACCACATTCGTGGCATGCTTCAGGCTGTAGATTCCTTGCGTTTTCCAGGTCACCGAATTCTATGATCCGGTTGACCAGGTGAACCTGGATACCAACGGGGCATACCCGGGTACATCTCCCACAATTGATGCATGGTGCCATGGCATCAAAAGGGCTGACGTCTTCTGCAATGAGGTGGAGGCCGTTATTATAGGTAAGTGGGGTTAGCTCAGAGTATTGGGCAAAACCCATCATCGGTCCACCCACAACAGGGCGGGTGTAGTCGGAAATTTGTAGTCCCTGGCTGTCCAGTACATGCTTAATAGAGCTGCCCAGCGGGAAACGAACGGTTACCGCTGGATCGATACCAGTACCGCTGATGGTGAGGCATTTTTGCACAAATGGCGTTAGACCGTCCAGAGCATCCACCATGGCGAGCAGGTATTCTACATCGAGAACCGCAACTCCATGAAAACGGTAGCTTTCCCGGTTGGGAATTCTACGACCTAAACAACGGGAAACGACCTCACGTTCAATTCGCCCGGTGTAGTGTTCAGGCAGGAAGACAACATCAGCCAGTCCAGCGAACTTGGCCTCAGCCCATGGTCGGTAGCTTTCAGGGGCCGTGAGGCAAACTCGGGCGCCTTTTAACAATGTACCTATACGCCCCAGTCCCTCGGCAACCTTGTCGCTCTGTTGTTCAAGAAGTAATTGGGAGGTGATTATTGTGGTTTCCTGGCGTACACCGGTGATGATGACGGTTGTTACAGGGGGAAGCTCAGGAATTTCCTCCTCTTCTTCTGCGTATTCGCGGCCAGATAGCGTCCAGGGAGGTGCAACTCCTGCAGAGCGTAGTCTGGTCATTGCTGTTTCAAAGTCGCTTGTGCTAATTGGGCCGCCAAGTACTTCGGTGGGCTCCGTGGTGGGCGCACCGTCATTTTCTATGACCACGGCTGGTGAATGGAAACTCTGAGCTGTCCAGACACTGGTCATTTTTACCACGGTACCGCTAATGGAAGCGCATACACAATTGCCAATTCTCGATTTGCCGATAACCTGACCCTTGCGGACCGAATCTCCAACTTCTACAGTTGGGGTGTATCGTACTCGTCCTGGATAAACTAGTTGAATAACAACGTAATCCGGGTCATCTACCTGCTGGATCTCAGGATTGTGGTCATCCAAAAGAGGTGCCAGCGGCTTCTTATTAAATATTTTCAACAGTCCCTGCATGACAACATCCTCATCGTAAGTGACATGCCCCGCACGACACATCTCCACCAGCTGTGGTGAATCGGTCAGGAAGGGTCTCTAGGTGGCAACTTGTGCAATTTGTGTGGTAGACTTGAGAGATGGCCTGGGGAGTGTGACAGCCAAGGCAGCTGTGGTCCTCAATCTCCAGGTACTCATCGTGCTCCAACATATCGGCCGTAAAACTATCATCGTGGCATTCAGTGCAGCTGTTTGTCTGGGTTTCACTTGGCTGCATCCCAGGGTGGCATTGTCTACAGGAGGCGGCTTGTGCTTGTTCATCCATGACCTCATGGCATTTTGCACAATCACGGCTGTGGATCTCTTTTAACTCAGCATGTTCAAACTCATCTGCTACAATATCAGCTTCATGACACTCCTGGCAGCTCGTAGCCTGTGCAGCTGAATACAGGTCGTGATGACACTGGGCACATGACTCTACAGAATTGGTATGTTTTCCGTGGTCAAAGAGTACAGCTCCAGCTGTGTTCTTGAAGTAGAGACGATCTGTATTAACAGCTTTTTTATCGGCCATGCAGCCGATAACCGCTCCGACGACTGCGATGGCCATCACGATCGTCAGTGATTTTGTCCAGTTCTTGCGACTCTGATTATTACCACTCATGACTATCCCTTAAAATGAGGCGTTCATTGTCCTCTTCGCTCATCTTATACCAGCGGCAAGAACGGCGAATACAGACGATGATTTTCAATTTTATTGAATTTGCGACTGAAACAAAAAATCCCATGACCTTGCACTTATCTTCTTTGCAGAGCTGATCCTGCTCAATAAGTGAAGCCTTACAATGAATGCATCGAACATCTGCAAGTACTTCGTCATCGTCTACATGTATGGTACTTTCACGGTCAAGAACATTGAGGTAGGGCGATACTTTACTGATACCAACATCCCCGTTTTTATTCACGATCTCAAAAACCGCTTTATGGTCCTCGTTGAACCCTTTCCCACAATGGGGACACCAGCAGTTTAGATAGGTGTCATAGTTGATATGGGCGCGTTTCATTAAGGGGTTTTCCCCAAAAATCTCGTCTTCCCAACGGTTCGTAACATCCGAATCTTTGTTTTTCATCGTGAACTCCGTAAATATGGTGTCGTATGGCTCTGGCTGGGTAATTGCGGTATTGATGCAAGAAACAGGAGAGAGGCAGCAATGTGACAGAAATAGCTTTTGCGTAAAGACTCTATAAAAATTAATGTTAAAAAGGTTTCTTCAAACTTATGGTTCTCTTCAAAAATGAGCGAACTTAGTCAATGACTCTTATCAAATCAACTTATTTTTTTAAAATATGTACGATTTTTTAAGGCTATATCACGAAGTGGTATAACAGTAGAGGGTCTCAATTGTTCTTTAATTTTAGTGCCTTTCTCCAGAAAGACTTATAAAAAAACAAGAAACCTGGGGACTGTTTTAACATTAGTAACTTGGAGTAACCACCAAGGCACTTATCCAGTGATACTAAAAAAAATTCCGACTTGTCGGGTTAGACCTTTTTCGAATTCATGGAATACAGGAACTTGAAAAAAAAAGCCCTTTTTGCAATTTTGCAAAAAGGGCTTTTGGGGCTCTAATTATGTGAAAATTTACTAGGGTACATTCATGGTGTAGGCTGTATTGACAATATATGTGGCCGAAGCGGAAGCATCGGGCCATGTTGTATAGGCATTGTCAGGGTAACTTCTGAATGTGCCTGTGGTCGGATCCGCTTCACCATCAATGATTGTATCAAGTGCAATGGCTAAATCTGTCGGCATACCAACGAGATAAAGAGCGTTTCTGTAACGTAGATCAGTATGGCTGTATAGATTGTAAAGTCGCATGGTGATTGTTCGTGAGCCACTGTATGTACCGGTGTAGGTATATTGACCACTGTTTGCTGTGTTGCTGACAGGGATCTCCAGGCCGACGTCTTTTAACCTGGTATCTATAGGGCCAAATGCGTTACCGGCAATATTGTCAAAGACTCCGTTCTTAGCAGCGGCAGCACCACCATTAGTGGGGCCATCGCCAAGTAAATTACCTGTTCTGTCGTAGTAAGAGGCTATGCTTAATTCCCATGTTTTAACGAAGTTGGTATAGACTTTCTTCTGTTTGGCACTATTCAATACATCCTTACCTTTGATAACTGCGCCAAGAATCAGGCCGATAATGACAAGGACAATTGCCATTTCAATCAGTGTAAAACCTTTTTCATTTCTTAATGTACTTGTTCTGCTTTTCATGGTTCCCCTCCCGAAAAATAACCTTTTTTACTGGAATTTTGACTATTTACTATAGCCGAAAATTGTTAAATATCTACTTTAGAAAGCTTGCATGTTTCGTGCCATAATGTTAAATGGTGCGGGTGAGGTATAATATCATGTTAAAATAGCTACTTACCCGTTGTACGTGTTGCTGGAATGTAAGTTGTTGATTTCCTTTTAGTTATTCTGGCAGTCGAATTACGGTATTGTTATTCTGGGGAGAGATATATGTAATTGAAATTACATATCCATCAAATTGCAACCCGGCGGTGGGGAGGTAATCTGTACCATACCGTTCCTCGCAGTATCAGCTAGTTGAGCATTTTGATAGGTAAGCTGACAGCTGCTGCCGATGGTAACACAGTTGTCTAATGTTCCTCCAATGGTAACAGTTTGATTATACTGGAGAGCAGTGACGTCGACCTTGTCAGGTATTGCTGTTCCACCGGAGCAGACTGTCTGACCGCTCTGGTTGTTTATCTTGATGGTACAGCTGATTTGCTGCAGAAGTTCATCCGCAGTTACATAGTGAATAATATCATCATACTGGTCGGTTGCTCTGTTCGGGTCAGGGGCTGTAGTGTATCTATCTATTGTTGTACCGTAAGAGTAGGTTCGGACTTCGAGATCACTACTATCACCATCCCTGTTTGCAGGGGTTTCCGTCTGTCTGTTAAAGTTGCTTCCAATAGATGCAATTATAAAGGCGATATTAGCTTTTTTGTTGGCGGTACAATCTCCGTCAAGACAAATTGCGAGCCCTGTCTGATTAGATCCCGTAGCAAGCCAGTTACAAATATCCTTTCCAGCCATATTTGGGGCGGGGAGATAGACAAGATTGTTTTGCCAGGGATCCATGGTATGGCCGACATTGGAGAGATTTGCCGGGAGTACTCTGGTGCGAATCAGATCTCCTTTGATTTCATTTCTTGCAGTGGTGACTACCTGCTTGCCATCGGATAATTTACTCTTTTTGGTAAGGGTTGTGAAAAGTGGAGCTATGGTCCCAAGAATCAGGCCAAGGATGACGAGTACTATGGATAACTCAATGAGGGTAAACCCTCTATTGTTTTGTGATTTCATATAAAAGGGCATTTTTGCTGGTAACATAACAGAGGTCATCTCCGGGGGAGCAATTCCATAGCGTTGCTGAACTGGTAAAGTTTCTGGTTTGATTCGGTCCCAGACTAACGACTACCCAGGTCGCATCGGGGTAGACACCTGAGTTGTCCCTAAAGCTTTTCGTACTGCTTGCTGCTACTTCAAGATTATCACCGTTATTTTCGTATATCAAATTATTACCCCATGGATCTGTCCTGTTGCATTGTGAAAAGAAATATGACTGGGGTGGAATTTTCTCGGAATGGATCACAAAACTGGTCAAACATTCGGATGCTGTTCTAATAGTGGTTTTGGCCGCCGAAAGTTTCTGAGAGTCTTTCATTGATATCCAGGAAATGAAACTAAAGCCAATAAGCAGGCCTATAATTATCAGTACAATCATGAGTTCAACGAGGGTGAAACCTCTGGTGTCATGATTGTAGTATTTGTTGTGTATAACTAGGGTGTTGAGTGTGATCACTTTATCAATTGTTTGACTATCTCAAAATTTTGGATGAGCTCCCTGTCTTTAGGGGCAATGAGCAAGCCGCTTTCCAGGATAGTGTATGCCTCTTTATTTCGATTAAGCTGCATAAGTGAGGCCGCGAGGTTGTTTGCAATCTCCGGTTGTTTGGCTATCTGCCAGAGCCGGGCATATAGAACAACTGCTCCTTGCCAGTCGTCTTTTTTTCGCAGTTGTTCCGCCTGGTAGAGCCACTGTTTGATTTTAAAACTGTTGTCTATTACCTGATTTTCCGTAAAGCTTTCTGGTTTAGGTTCCAGGGAGAGAGGCTTTGGCTCAATTACCGTATCTCGTGGGTATTCTTTATCTTGAAAAACATCCCCGTTTACTGGTCTGTTCTCAGTTTCTATTGGCAGGTCGATCTCATCTGTTTGAATTTTTTCACCACCAAAATCTTCATTATCATCTCTGATAAGGGGGACGACCTTACTGGCTTGCGGCTGTAAGACAACGATTGACGGATTTATTTTAGGTTCAGCATGTCCTTCTGTGCCGGGGACCGTCTCCGTTAAAAAATCTTTTTGTAACACTCTATCTGGGACTTCTGGTTGTGGCTGTGGTTCAGCCGAAGTGATAACTGTGGGGACGGGGCCAGGTATCTGATGACTCTCTGTTTGTAAAGAGGTTTGGCTGGGAGGAGTAGATTGAGGTTGAATTGTTGGCTGTTTCAGAGAAAACCAGTCCTGCCACCATGCAGTTGCTCCGATCACTATAACACCTGTACATACCAGAGTTCCACTGAGAATGGCTATTCGAATCCAAGGGGATTTCTTCTCTGTTTGCGGTTGCTGGAACGGGATGTCAACCGCAGCCATTTCGTCTTCATCCTTAGAGGCGATATCCTCAAGGCGGCTGATTACATCGTAGAGTTTACTCATTAGTGCCTTACTCCAGAAAAACTGCCATAAAAAACAAGTAATCTGGAGACTGTATTGAAATTAAGAACTTAAAATAACCCACAAGGCACTTATACCCCCTTGTGGGGTGTTAGCGCCTTACTCCTGAAAGCCTGTTAAAAAAACAAGAAATCTGGAAAGTGTATTGAAATTAGAAATTTAAAGTAACCCTCAAGGCACTTATACCCCCTCGGAGTGTATCCCTTACCTGTGGGGTGCTATTCCAATACACTCACTTGAAGAATGACCACCATCTCAACTTTTTGCAACGAAGTTTTCCTCTCTTTGAAAATCCAGCCGAAAAAAGGGAGGTCTCCTAAGATAGGCAGGCCAAATTCCTCTTCCTGCTCACGCTCCATAATGAGACCACCAAGCATTATTAAATTTCCGGGTTTGATATCGACGATGGTTGAAATTTCGCGCAGATTCACTGTAGGAAATGTAATACGATAGGAGCTGTCGTCACCTATCTGCTGTTGGTCAAGGGAAACTATTTCACTCTTTATAGGCACGATATGGAGGGCCACGGAACCGTTGTTTTTTATAACAGGAGTCACCCCGAGGAGGATGCCATCAAAAATAGCGCCAATTTCAGTGGTGATATCACTGGTCCTGTCATCCCCTGTGCCCTCGGTGGTCTGGGTAAGACTACGGAGGTAGGATACGGATTGGCCCACACTGATCACCGCTGACTGGCCATTCATTGTTTTAAGACGTGGATTCGACAGAACCTTGAGATTGCCATATTGCTTTAGAGCCCTGAATACAGCACCAACCGAGTATTTATCAGCGTTAACTGTAAGGTTGTAAAAAGAATCGTTTCCGCTGCTGTCGCCGACAACGTTGACGATGGTTTGGCCAAGATCCTGTATGGGCTGACTGCTGGCGAGAACAGAGATGTTTTTCCAGTCTATTCCGAGCTGCTGACTCTTACTAAGGTCAACTTCTATTATCTGCGCCTCGATCAGTACCTGCTTGGAATATTTTCTCTGTAATTCACTTAGATAGTCTTGTATTTCAGTTATTAGCCTTGGCCGTCCCCGGACCAGCAAAGTTCCGGTTTGCCGATTCAAGATAAACTCCCCGTCCTCTTCCAGTAGCTGCCCCACGGTGTTTTCAATATTAGAATAAATATCTGTCACCGTCTCGGAGATCTGGCCACCAACTTCGAAACGGCCGGTTAGAGGATTCTCGATTGCGTTGTCACCTCCCCCGGAACCGCCTCCGCCAAGAACATCGCCGCCAACACTGAAGGTGGACTGGTTTATGGAAACAATGAAGTCTAGATGAATAGTTTCTGAGAGGTAGGGCTCTACAAAAAGAGTAGAGTGCTCTTCCCGCCAGGTTACATTTAATATATTGCTGGTGGCATCCAGGACGGATCTAAGTTGCATTTCCTGGTATTCGGCAGTGAGTTTAAATGTTGAAAGAAGATTTTCAAGTTGTGGATCCAGAACTAGATTCAAGCCAGCGGCTCGTGCAAGGATTTGAAAAATCTGACGATACCCTTCTTCAACGAAACTGATGCTGATTTTTTCAGTATCAAGGGGGGATAATTCCTTGAATTTTGGCTGTATCCGCTTGGGCGATTCAGCTTTATGCGGGGGCGCAAATGTTTCTCTGGTTGTCGGTGGCCCAGCTGATATATCATTGTCCCTGCGGTTTTGAAAAGAGAATGGCTGTGGAAAAGTTTTATCAAAAACATCGTTTTCAACTTGCACTCTCTGGTCGTGGTATTGGCTTGTACAGCCTGCAAGAAAGCACGACAAAGTAACCACAACAAGCGTAGCAAGGAAAAGAGATAATCCCTGGGAGGGTGCAACAGCGGAACGAGAGGTGTTGTTACCAATTAATCGCTGTCGGGATAATAATGAAATTTTCATTGAACTGTTTCTGGGCTGAGAGTGTGAGTAGTTTCTATCAATTCAAACGGAACGAGCCTGCCCGATTCAAGGGCCACCTTCTGGCCTGGAACAAGGTTGAACGATTCTATAGTTGTGACAAAGAGGACCCTGTCCTGTTCAATTTTTTTAATACTAAACCCCTTGCCGGTCTGTCCCTCATAGAAAATTTGACCATTAACCGTACAGTATCTGCCACGCTTTCCCCTGGCAATAGTTGTCAGATGTAATTCCTCTAAACTGACAGAACTGAGAACTGGTTCCGAGGGGGACTCTTTTTCTGTACGAAAAAAAGGATCTTTTCCTCTATACCTTGTTGTAAGGTCAAATTTATCAAGATCAATTTCACCATTTTTAGAGGGAATGTTGCTTAACGCCTGATGTAAAATTACTCCTGAACCTGTGGATAACGGTCTGTTCTGCATTGCTCCATATATAGCCAAACCGATGGAACAGACAAAGAGAATAAGCGGTAGACCAGCCAGCAGCAGACCGCGGATGTGAGTTACCGGCATGGACATAGGAAATATCCCTGTAGGTGGAAAATGAGCTTATTGCTGTTTTCACTGTCCTGTGATTCGATGGTATTTTCCTGGGTCATGGACTCATTTGACAGGTTGTCTTTTACCGCTCCTTTGTGAGTGGCAGAGAAATAGTCAATTACGAAAGGGCGATCCTGCCGGTACAGTCCTGCGAATCTCTGTAGAAGGTCATCGTATGAAAGATCTACCCATACCTCATCAACTTTTTCCCATTGCGGTTCTCCCAGGTTACGTCTGTAGTATGGGTTTGTGTCGATAAATTTCATATATTGATCAACTCTTTCATAGGCGTGGTTGAGTTGCCTGCTTCTTTTGTGTAGCTTTTCCAGGGCGATTTCATAGCTTTTGCTTGTCTGGAAATCTGTCATGACCAGGTACACTGCAACAGCACAGATCGATATTAAAAAACTATGTAACAGCAGCAAGCCGGGAGGTGGCTTAGGCAGGTCATAGTTCATGGCTGTATCTCCATCTCTTCAGGGGCAGGAAACAGCTCACAGTTGAGTTGGCCCTTGTTGTCCGCTTCTCTGTAGCTCCAGGTCATGTCCTTTATAGCGAAAAAGGTAGCAAGTGTTGCAACTGTCTTTTCAAAACGGGTTGTGACTTCGCTGTAGCTGCCACTGGTTATGCAGGTGAGAGCTATTGTAATGTTTTTCTCCTGTAGCAGTTCGGGAACAGAGAGCTGGTCTACAGGTGCAGCCGCAGGGGCCCCGGGGGTGTTGTAAATATCAGGAACTGGAGGGGGCTGCGGGGTAGTGCTCAAAGTTCCGCTTTGTCGTTGAACCTTAATGTCAGAAACATGTACGTTTTGGGGAAGTGCCTGCGACAGGTCCGTTGCCAGGGAGTCAAGGCGAAAATCTTTGGCGTAGAGAGAACGTATTTTTACCAGTCGGTTAAAATTATTTAAGATCGCCGTTTCGGGGAGTCGACTCTGGAGTGAGCTCTTTTTGTTGTTAAGTTCCGTGATCAGATTCTGGTATTGGAGTTGTTGTTGTTCAAGAATTGGCTGCAGGTAGAACCATGTTCCGATGAGTCCGACAGCCATGAGTGTGGCGAAAATAGTCACCATTTTCGAATAGGATTGAAGTTGCCATGACCTGGCAAATTCATCAGGTAAAAAATCGTATGCTGAATCACTGAATGGGGCGCCGTAAAGTTGGGGGAATTTTAGCACCATATCGGGTTCCTTTGAGCTCACAATGGTACTGAAATCTGGCTGCCATTCGTCTATGCCAATATCCTGAAGGTTGATGTTTTCCCGTGCTTCTCCAAGAGAAACTATGTGGAACTCCGTTATGTCGTGATCTTTCCTGACGGAAATTCGGGCAAAGTCGATCGCGTTTGGAATGAGAGCCTCTTCCACCAGTCCAGGCCCTGATTGTGCAAGGGACTGGCTATAGAGAGGAGTGCCATCTTTGACAACAATAACCTGACTGAACTTAAGCCCTATCAACAATACCAATACCGGTTGATCCGTGATGGTTTGCATCAGAGCAGCAATGGCTGCAGCACCGGGAATGAGTCTGGCACGACTGATTCCACCCCAGGAGGTAAGGGAGGAGAGGTGGTTTTCAATTTCACTGCCTGGCAAAAAAAAGCAATTATAAAAACCTGATCTTTCCCTGCTTTCTTTTGCCCGATGGCAAAAGCCGGTGGGATCCATAGTAAGTCCGAGATCATTAAATCTTTTATTGATCTGCAGCTTAAGCAGCTCAGGTTTCAGCTTGGGAAATGTATCTGAAAAGATATGGGACTCTTCAGGGGAAAAGGTGATGTGTAAGGTTCCCTTACATAGCTTTTCCACCTCCTTTGTCTCGACGATATCAGCAAACGACCTCTTGCCACCAGCTGATTTCTTCGTATTTGTCTGCACCAGCCGATAGCCACTTTCTTTGTCGATATGTTCAATAGCCCATTCTTTGCTTCCTTTCATATCAGGTACACCAGCAGTGCCGACAAAATAGCGAGGGAGCCTAAAGTAAGAGCTGCTTTGAGTTGTGGACCGCGTTTTTTTGGGGCAACATCTTTCATGGTCGCTATGGCGGATTGTATATGTTTTTTACTGAGCAGTGTCGCCTGTTCAACACTGCTGAACAGCAGGGTCCTGTCCATAATTCTATTGATCATTCGCGGGATACCTTTACTTCTTTTCTCCAGGAGTCTGCAGCCGCTCTTGGAGAGAAAAATGTCTGCCCGGCCAGCTTTACTTAGGCGATAACTGACATAATGAGCTATTTGCTCCCTGGTTAAAGGCTGCAAATTTTCGTGAACAACAATCCGCTGTACAAGCTGGCCCAAGCGGGGATCTGTCAGCACCTCATCCAGTTCAGACTGTCCAACCAGAAGGATCTGCATTAGTTTTCTTTTTCCGGTTTCAAGATTAGAAAGCATTCGTAGTTGCTCAAGGGTCTTGATCGGCATGTTTTGTGCTTCGTCTATGATAATAAAGAGTTCCTTGTTCTCCTCAGCCATCTGCAAGATATGGTTCTGGAAGAGTTGCAGCAGGACGGCAAGGGAGGTGTCCTGGCTATACTCAATATCCAGTTCGCCGGCGAGAAGCTGCAGGAGACCAAGAGGTTCCACGGCGGGGCTTAAAATTATGATTGGGATCCTGTGAGGCTCAAAACCTTCGAGTAACCGTCTTAACAGCAGGGTTTTTCCCAATCCGGCTCGTCCCGAGAGTACCATGAACCCTTCTCCGCTGGTGATGGCATGGGCCAGGATTTTTTCAGCAGAGAGGTGGGTTGGTGAGGGGAAAAAGAAATAGGGATCCGGTGACAAGCGAAATGGTGCCTGACTAAAACCGTACAGGTTTATATATTGTGGTTGGTTATGGATGGGTTGCATCATGTTCAGGCTATTTGCGAAATCATATTGTAAACCGGCCCCAGGAGCCCAAGGGCGATAATTGCGAAAATTAAACCGGCTATAGCGATGATTAAAGGCTCGATAGTTTTTGACATAGCTGACACAAGTTTGTCAACTTTTTCCATATAATGGTGGGCCAGTATGGTAAATTGTTCAGGGAGATTGCCAGTCTGCTCTCCCACTCGCACCATCCTGAGGACAAAGGGCTCAAAGAATGCAAATGAAGAGATCGCCTCAGACATGGGATTTCCCGCATTAATTTCCTTTCGTATGAGGACCACACCTTCTTTTAAAATTTGATTTGAAATGGATTGTTCCATAAGGTCCATGGAGCGAAGTATGTTGATACCGGCCGCTGTGAGCATGGCTGTGTACTCAAAAAAGAAAGCAAGCTGGGACGAGCGGACTATGGTTTTTATGAGTGGTGTCCTGCTCCACAGCTGATCCCAGATGTAGTGGATCTTATCGCTTCTTTTGGTCAGCCAATAAAAGAGAGCAAAGAGAAAAAGTGTTCCCGGAACTACCGGCCACCATGTAGAAAAAATCTCAGTGGAATGAATGAGAATACGTGTTGTCAGCGGTAGATCTTCAATCCCCATGGATTTAAATAGATCCATCAGTTGAGGTAAGACAAAAAGCATCCAGAAGGCCAGGGCGCTAAACATAGCTACAAGCACAACACAGGGGTAAATGAGGGCGCGCCTGGTGGAGCTGATAATATCCTCAATGCGGTCAATATGGTCAGCACCATCCTCCAGGGTTTTATCCAAATTGCCGGTCTCTTCCCCAATGGCGATTAGTGGAAACATAATGCGCGGGATGAGGGCGGTGGTGTTTTTGTCCTGCAGTGCCTCTGAAAAGAGTAACCCCTCATCAATTTTTCTGCCAACCATTTGGAATGTGTCTGCGAGTACTGGATGACAGGGCTCCTGGGTCATATCCTCCAGGGCCTCTCGCAACGGCACACCACCTCGTAGCAGGAGTGAGAGGTTACGGAAAAATTCCGCAAGGATAGGGCGCTTGAGTTTCTTTTTAAAAATCGTGACAGTGGGAAAGAGTTTCTGCTGGTAATCGACCAGGGTCTCCCCCTTACCATCGATTGCAAAAAACAGTTCTTCCACCGAAGCGTAATTGCCGGTTTCTTTTTTCAGCTCCCCAAGATTTGTGAGCGTCTGGTAGCTGTAGCGGGGCATCAGCCGACCACCCTCGCCAGTTCTTCAATGCTTGTCAGGCCGGCACGGACTTTGTTTATTCCCGAGGTTCGAAGATCTGTAAAGCCTTGTTCTAAGCAGGCATCTTCCATCTGATCCAGGGAGGCATCTTTTGCTATAAGGCGCATCAGTTTATCGGTGATTGGAATCACTTCTGAGATTGCGTCTCTACCCATATAACCGGTATCCTGACAGTGGCTGCAGCGGCCGGGT
Source organism: Desulfobulbaceae bacterium (assembly GCA_024227155.1). Lineage (GTDB taxonomy): Bacteria > Desulfobacterota > Desulfobulbia > Desulfobulbales > Desulfocapsaceae > Desulforhopalus_A. Next base: position 23,603 of record JAAELB010000589.1, on the reverse strand, counting down.
TTGTAATAGGTGCCATCAGGGCTCAGGTCAAACTCTTTGAGTTCCTCTTCTGTTAATGTGGCTTCTTCCTTGCAATAGGTGCAGAGTCTTCTGATAAGTCGCTGGGCGAGGATTCCTTTTAGTGATGTTGACAGTAGGTAGGGGGAGATTCCAAGGTCTTTAAGTCTGGCAAGAGCCGCAATTGCAGAGTTGGAGTGTAATGTTGAGAGAACAAGGTGGCCTGTCAGTGCTGCCCGCACAGCGAGCATGGCGGTCTCTTCATCACGGATTTCACCAATGAGCATGACGTCGGGATCCTGGCGCAAAAATGTCCTGATCGCGGAGGCAAAGGTGTAGCCTGCCTTAATATTCACTTGGGTCTGTCTGATCATCAGCAGTTCATACTCAATTGGATCTTCAACGGTAAGGATGTTCTTGCCGATTGCATCCTGCTCCCTCAAAGCTGCGTAGAGGGTGGTTGTTTTCCCGGAACCTGTGGGGCCGGTAACGAGCACCATACCGTAGGGCAGCTGGAAGGTCTTGCTGAGAATTTTTTGTTTTTCCTCACCGAAACCCAGCTCATGGACATTGAGGGTGGATGATCCCCTTGACGGCAGCAGACGTAATACCAGATTCTCGCCAAAGTTTGTTCGCACGGAGGAGACCCTGATGTCAAAGGTCTCGCCAAAAAAATCAAAAGACATCCTGCCGTCCTGGGGCTTTCGCTGTTCCGCGATGTCCATGCCGGAATTAACCTTGATGTTTGTGGTGAGCCGGCTGTGGAGGCTTATGGGGAATACATACACGGGTTTGAGTACGCCATCGACACGGTACATTACTCTAGAGGATATATCACTTGGGGTGATATGGATGTCTGTTACCCGGTAACTGATCGCGGAGCCAAAGAGGTTGTAAACCAGTTGCTGAACATCGATATCGATATTTGGGTTACGGCGCAGTTTGTCCGTGATTGATTTGATTTCATCTTCAATGGGATGCTCGATAAGGTAGTAGAATCTATCGATCATCTTTTTAAGAAGATTTGCCCCCGCGACGTGTACCTGGACGATTAGGCCTGTAATTCTATAGGCTTGTTCTGCCGCGAGCTTCGAGAAAGGATCGGCGACTGCAATATGCAGTTCATTGTCACTTTGTTCAATGACCAAAAATTCATAGTGGGTTGCAACCTTGGCCGGGACCATTGCCAGCAATTTTTGATCAGGGAGGAAATTACGCAGATCGATAAAGGGAGCATTTCCCTGGGCAGCCAGAACCAAGGCGAGATCTGAGTCTGTGATCAAACCAAGACGCATGAGGCATTCCCCCATACGCTCGCCGGTTGCTTTTTGTTCCCTGAGTGTGAAGTCGAGCTGGTCGTGTGATATTAATCCCTGGTCAATGAGTAAATCGCCAAGTCTGGGTGAAGCGCCCATCTGTCGTTTCCTGTTTTTTTGGGAAAGGCATGGATATGTTACGGTGATTTTCTCCTTATCATATAGCATACTTGAGGCTGAATACACAATCAGTATATTGGTATTACCAAAAGGGTGTCAACCAGCGGAAAGCATCAAGCCAATGGTACACAATTAGCTTGACTCTGGTCTAAGGTCCAATAGAATGGGAAATATTTAACAGACTCGAATCTAACCCGCCCAGTGTATAGTTAAAACTTCAGAGGAATTCTATGTTATCTCTTCACCACGTTCGACTACTATTAAAGAGCGGTGTTCTATGTCTCTTAGGATTGCTGCTGGTGGTAGAAACAGGGGTGGGGCAGAGCGTCACCCTTCCCCTTACCCTTGACTATAACCTCCTCACGTCTCTTTTAGTGCAATCTTCTTTTACGGATGCGGGGAGGAGCACATCTGTGGTTGGTAGCCCCGGTGAATGTCTGCATGTCAAGCTCTCGGAACCGCAATTTTCTAATAGAGATGAGTTGTTACGGCTGGAGATGAAGCTCTTTATCCGTGTGGGTACTGAGCTGGGTGGTAAATGCTTGATGCCGGTTGAGTGGCAGGGGTATCTTGAGCTTTTTCAGGAGCCTCAATTAGGTGTTTCGGATGGGAGTGGAAAGGATACCGATTTCGTCCTTTCTTTTAAAACCGTCGATTCTAATGTGCTCACCGATGATAGAAAACCGGCCAAGATTGCAGGTTTTTTGTGGAAATTTGCCAAACCCGAGGTGTATGCATATCTGGACCGGGTGGGGATTGACCTTGCACCGCCTCTCAGTGAGTTGCGCTCATTTTTAGCACCTCTTTTTCATGAGGAAGTAAAAGAGGCGACAACCGCTATGCTCGATAGTTTGCATGGGGCCGGGGTCTCTGTTGAATCCGATCATGTGCGTGTGGAACTTCTAACTGAAGTTGAAGAAATTTATGATCCAGCGTCTTCTTTAGATGAGAACAGGGTGACTGAGGAGGAAAGGCAGCAGTTGCTCGAATTATGGGAGACCTGGGATGCTTTCCTGGTCCATCTGTTAACAACTCTTGCTGCTAAACCCCTGCAACCAGCGGATCAGCAACTGCTGGTCGACGTGTTGCTGGAAACCCGCCATGCTCTGGTTCTGGCCCTTGAACAGCCGAGCATGGAAGTGGATCTGGTGCGGGTGCAATTTCTGGACGCCTGGAAACGTCTGGCACCTGTCTTTCGTAGACAGCTTTACTCAGAGCCCTCTGGTGACAGCCTTGGATTTCTTGCATTTTTTACTGCTGCGGACGCCCTGTTGGTCTTTGATACAATGGGCCCGACCCTGGGTATTGAAATAAGCCAGCAGGGGTTCCTGCGCCTTGCCCGGATGTTGTCTGGAGCCACAACAAACCTGCCATACAAGCTTGAGCTAGATGGCCGGTTACGTGAGATCTTTCAATTCTCTCCAATGGAAGAGGGTACGGAGCCGTCACTTGAAATGGAAGGGATCGACCTGCCAGAAGAAGAAAGTGAAGATGGTGTACTGCCCCTTTCAACTGTCTTTGATTTCTTCTCCACTCCCCTCTATGCGGCGGAAAGCGGAAAAGTACCAACATTTGCTGAAATTTTGCAATGGAAAGTTCCAAAGAAAAACTATCCAGAGTATCTGGCCAGGGTGAGGAAAGTTCTGGACCAAGCCACCGAAACGGTTCTTGCAGAACAACGTCTGCCGGAGCATCTCCATGATATATTTACAACACTGATCCCGGCAATGGCCTGGCAGGAGAGTTGTTTTCGGCAGTTTGTTGTGAAAAAGAAAAAACTCACCTATCTGCTCTCCTATAATAACAGCTCCGTTGGCCTGATGCAGATAAATGAACGGGTCTGGAGAGGACTGTATGATCGCAATCGTCTCCGGTGGGATATTAGCTACAATGCACGTGCCGGTTGTGAAATTGTGGATCTCTATCTGCGCAGGTATGTGTTGCGTAAAGACCCTTGGGATAACCCTGCCAAAAACACTCTCCTGGCCAGGGTACTGTACTCAATGTACAATGGGGGCCCTGGGCAATATAAAAAATTCCTTGTAAGGGAAAGTACTGGTAAGCACTTTCAAAGTGATCGGTTATTTTCTGAAAAATTACAGTGGGCTCAGGGGAATGAATGGGGGGAGGTTAAACGCTGTTTTATCGGCGGATAACAGCAAGCCTCTGTTCTCTGAAGTACCTCGTTTCCGTAATCTTTCGTGCCTCTATTTTCCGTGGAGGGGAAGTGTTGTGTATTGACAAAAATAAATGTATATGTACAATTGTGTATGGGGTTAAAGTAAATGTACATTTAGGGGGCGTGATGGAACTCACAGAAAAGCAGCAGCAGTTTTTCAGTTATTTGACAGAGCGGATGGATGAAGAGGGGCGGATCCCCAGTCTCAGGCAGGCGGCCATTGACTTAGGTGTCAGCCACACCGCTGTCGCGCAGTTGATGAATCAGCTGGAACGGAAACGGTACCTTGAGCGTGAAGGGCGCTATGGGCGTACTGTCCGGCTCTATTCGAATCCTGGAGAAAATGTTCATGCCAGTCGCGGGAGGGAGTTGCCGATTATAGGTCAGATCACCGCCGGCCTGCCCATGTATGCGCAGCAGGAGTGGGAGGGAACAGTGGTGGTCGACGCGACAATTTTTAGCGGAGAAAATCTCTTCTGCCTGCGTATCAAAGGCCAGTCGATGAAAGACGCCGGAATATTTGATGGGGATTTTGTGGTCTGTGAGCCTCGTCAATACGCAGAAAACGGTGAGATAGTTGCAGTACTGATAAAAGGTGAAGAGGCTACGGTGAAACGTTTTTTCCTCTATCCTGATCATATCGAACTGCAGCCTGCAAACGATGCCTATCCGCTGATGTGTTATCCTTTCAGCGAGTTACTGGTGCAGGGCAAGGTTGTAGGGGTTATCAGGGGAAAGCACAGGGAGTTTGACGGTGAACTGCTTGAGCGGTAACAGTCCGGGGAAAATTGACCTGGTCTCTGTACCCGCCTCCTCCGGGGCAGTCAGGAGTTGTCCTGTTTATGTCGGTACCTGTGGCTACTCCTATACCGAGTGGGTGGATAGTGGCTTTTATCCCAAAGGGACGAAAACGGCGGATATGCTTGGTCTCTACGGGCGCTGTTTTTCTGTGGTTGAACTCAATTACACCTGGTATCAGATGGCCCGTGCGGATGCCCTGCAGCGGATGGTTGCAAAGAGCCCTCCCCAAATGCTTTTTGCCGCAAAGCTGACACGAACCATGACCCATGAACGAGCCGATAACTGGCGTGAACAGCTGGCTAGCTATCGCTTAGGAGTTCAACCCCTTGTCGATGCAAAACAACTGATCGCGGTCCTGATCCAATTACCGCCTGATTTTGAACGTTCCATTGCAAACCGCACCTATCTGGCAGCGCTGCTCGACGGCCTGATGGGGCTCCCTGTTGCAGTGGAGTTTCGCCATGGTTCCTGGGCAACAGATACGGTATTTGCTGAGTTGGAACGGCGCCGGGTAACATTGGTAAGCGTTGATGAACCGGAACTTCCAGGGCTCTTTCCATCCCTTGATGTGGTAACCACCCCAGAACTTTTTTATGTCAGATTTCATGGTCGCAACAGGGATGGCTGGCGATCTGGAAATATGCAGAAAAAATTTAACTATAACTATTCAGAAGAGGAGTTGCGGGCCTGGTGTGACAGCTATCTTCTGCCAATGGCTGCTCGAGCTGAAAAGGGCATCATCTTTTTTAATAACCATGTCCGTGCGCAAGCGCCTCAAAACGGTAAGCGCCTTGAGGCTATCTTACAAGAGCAAAGTAGCAGGGTCAGGTGATGATGAGCGATATCTCAAATAACCTTAGAGATCGGGAGCGATCAGTTCTCCACTTCAATGTGGCTGATTTTGCGGTGGCAGTTGAACGGGTTACCGATTGTACCCTGAGGGAAAGGCCCCTTATCATTGCGCCGATGCAGGCAGCCCGTGCAGTCGTGTATGATATGAGTGAGGAGGCCTATGGTGACGGGGTTCGTAAGGGAATGGGCGTGAGACAGGCGGCGCGGATCTGTCGGGGGGCAGTCGTGCTGGCACCCCGGGTGAATCTTTATCAGAAAGCGATGCGGGCCTTTTTGAAGGGGCTTCAACACTATTCGCCGCTTATTGAATGTGGTCAGGCGGATGGCCATTTTTTTGTCGATGTCACCGGAACCCACCGATTATATGGGCCTGCTCCTGATGTTGGCTGGCGGGTGCGGCGGGAGGTCCGGAAAGATCTGGGAATAAACCCGATCTGGGCCCTGGGAACCAGTAAGCTTATCTCTAAGGTGGCATCAAGATTGGTAAAACCCGTGGGGGAATATATTGTCACTCCCGGAGAGGAAAAAGAGTTTCTATCTCCTCTGGGCATAGAGCTGTTGCCGGGGGTTAGTCTGAAAGAGATTGAGAAACTGCAGGAATTTCAGCTCACTACCATAGGAGCCCTGGCCGGGCTTTCCAGGGGACAATTAATGGTGCCTTTTGGCAGTCGTTCTGATTTTCTCCATGCTGCCAGTCATGGCGTGGATGACAGTCGGGTGTGCAGGCCATCAGCTGCAACAGAAGCTGTTGACTACGAACATATTTTTGCAGATGACACCAATGATATAGAGGAGGTGGAGGCTGTTGTTGCAGCCCTTGGCAGCCGTGCTGGTCTTGAACTTCGTCAGGCGAGGCGGGTGACGCGTCGAGTAGGGGTGTGGTTACGCTATTCGGATGGAGGTCATGTCGTACGCCAGGCGCCTTGTCGCTTAGGGACCTCCGGGGATTTTATGTTACATAAACTTGCAGCAACAGCCCTGGAACGTGCCTGGGTCCGCAGGACAAGAATTCGCAGTTGCCGCCTGGTTTGCGATCGACTGCAGAGGCAATCTCCCCAACTTCCCCTCTTTCCTGAATTGCTTGAGCGCAAGCAGGAGCACGATAATCTTCTCGGGGCCATGGATAACCTGCGAACACGGTATGGTGGCACGGTTATTGGTGTTGGGCGAGAGTATCACCAGAAGAGTTCAGCTGTAGCTGTTCATTAAACTGAACCCATGTTCCCTCTTCGAGCACGTTCACATTATTCTCTGATGCGCGGTACAGCATCGCCAAAAGTTCTGTGTCAGATAGCGAAGGTTCTTGGTTATCCCGGGCTTGCACTTACTGATCGTGATAATCTTTACGGTTTGTGGGAGTTTTTAAAATGGTGCAGCCACGAGGAGTTGCAGCCGATTATTGGCGCAGAAGTCTCTGAGCCTGGATCAGATAAAATCATCGTCTGCCTTGTTAAGGATAGAATCGGTTACTCTAATCTTTGCAGGTTGCTGAGTAGGCGACATCAACAAAAAGAATTTTGTCTGGAGCAGGATGTACAGCCTTTTGCTGAGGGCCTTGTCCTGCTCTGTTCTGATATGGGGCTGTTCGAGGAGTATAATACTTGTGGTTTTGATGTCGTTGCCGATTTGGGACCAGAGCCATCGGCTCGGGGGCGGCTGCTGCGAAACTATGCCCTGAAAAAAAACCTGCCGGCGATCGCCACTCCAAACAGTGATATGGCTCACGAGGAGGATCGGACTCTTTATGCACTCCTGCATGCGGTGAGAAAAGGTCTAAGTATCAGTAAAGCACAACGGAGCCGGGTGGGAGAGCGAGGGCGATGTCTGGAACCGGGAACTCAGTTTTACAAGAATTTTTCCATCTGGCCAGAGGTTGTGAATGCAACCATGGAGGTCGCGGGGCGGTGCAATCTTAGAGAGCCAGGGTTTGGTGTAGTTATGCCCCCATGGCGGGGCAGAACAGAGGATTCTCCTGCAAAAGTTCTGCGACAAAAAGCGTACAGAGGTGCGGGCGGAAGGTACGGAGATGACCTTGGGGAGGATGTGATTGAACGGTTGGAGCATGAACTGCGGGTCATTGAGGAGATGGGGTTTTCTTCCTATTTTCTGGTGGTACGGGATATTGTTCACCGTAAGGAAAAAGATGGAAGGCGCAGAAAAAGAAGAATCTGTGGCCGTGGCTCCGGTGCGGCATCTCTTGTTGCCTATTGTCTTGATATTACCAATGTCTGTCCGGTGAAGTATAACCTGTACTTTGAGCGGTTCCTCAATCCTGGACGGAGTGATCCTCCTGATATCGATATTGATTTTTCCTGGGACGAACGGGATGCGGTGTTAAACGATGTGCTGCAGGATTTCTCAGGCCATGCTGCCATGGTATGTAATCATGTCTTTTTCCAGCCCCGGATGGCAATTAGGGAAACGGCGAAGGCCTTTGGACTCCCTGGTTATGAAATATCGAGGTTGACCAAGAAAATACCCTGGTTGCATAGCCTGGAGGGGGATGAGTTGAAAGAGCGACTGGAAAGGCTCCCTGCGCTAAGAGACCAGGAGTTAATTGAGCCCTGGCCGGAAATTCTCAAGCTTGCGGTACAGCTCATTGGTGTACCCCGTTATCTGTCAGTGCATCCGGGAGGGGTTATAATAACACCTGAGCCTATTACGCACTACGTTCCCGTGGAGTGCGCCACCAAGGGCGTGCCGATAATTCAGTGGGAAAAGGATGGTGCGGAGGAGGCTGGTCTTGTAAAAATCGACCTTCTTGGTAATCGGAGTCTTGGAGTTATCCGTGACTGCATAGAGGCAATTGAGAAAGAAGGCGTTGAGCTGGTGGAGGAACAGTGGCATCCGGAAGATGACCCGGAGACAAAACTTGCCGTGGCGGATGGTGCAACCATGGGCTGTTTTTATATCGAAAGTCCTGCCATGCGGCTGCTGGAAAAAAAGGCGGGTAGTGGGGATTTTGAACAGCTGGTGATCCAGTCATCCATCATCAGGCCTGCGGCAAACGAATTCACCAGGGAATATGTACGGAGATTGCACGGTGGCAGCTGGCAGCCGCTTTGTCCACAAATTGGCGATGTCCTGGACGATACCTTTGGCTTGATGGTCTATCAGGAGGATGTATCGAAGGTCGCCGTCGCCCTGGCTGGTTTCAGCCATGCCGAGGCGGATGGTTTGCGCAAGGTCATGTCTAAAAAAGATAAAGTGCTCAGGCTTAAACATTATAAAGAAATGTTCTTTGCAGGTTGCGCCCGTAACAGTGTTGATCCGGATGAGGTGGAGCGGATGTGGGCGATGATGATGAGCTTTGATGGTTATTCTTTTTGTAAGCCGCACTCCGCCTCCTACGCCAGAGTGTCTTTCCAGGCAGCCTATCTGAAAAGACATTACCCTGCACAGTTCATGGCCGCTGTGATTTCTAATCAGGGTGGCTACTATTCCACTTTCGCCTATGTTTCAGAAGCAAAGAGACTAGGACTTCGTGTTGTAGCGCCCGATGTATCCGAGAGTGAGATGCGCTGGACGGGTAGTGGGGGAGAGATACGGGTTGGCCTGCAGGCAGTACACGGTTTGTCGGCCGCTTTCGCCCACAGGATTTTGGCCGAGAGGGATAGAGGCGGTTTTATGGGTCTCGGGGACTTTTTTAGCCGTACAAGACCCGCCGATAATGAGGCGAGGGCGCTTATACATGCTGGGGGGCTCGATCTCTTGCAGCCCGGGAGTAACCGGACTGTTCTTTTGTGGCAGTGGGCCAGTTTTCAACGAGCAGCAGAAGATAGCAGTCGTCTTACTCTCTTTGAGGTGAAGCTCCCCGAACCACCTCCTCTGTCACCGCCGGATTTAAAGAGTCGGCTAAGACGGGAGTACCAGGTGCTTGGTTTTCTCTGTGAATACCATCCTCTGCAAATTGTGGGAGCATCCGCTCATGGTCGAGCTACGATGCAGAAGAACGGGCGCGTTAAAGTAGAAGCCTTAGCTGGCCGTGTCGGTCAACGGGTGTGGCTAGCTCTGTGGCTCCTTACCGGGAAAATAGTCTCTACCCGTACAGGGGAAGTTATGGAATTTTTAACCTTTGAAGATGAAACCGGCCAGGTGGAGACCACGTTTTTCCCCAAGGTCTACAGGGCCCATGCCCATATGTTAAAGAGCGGTATGGGATATCTGGTAAGTGGTCTTGTGGAGGAGGACTTTGGCGCACTCACCCTTACAGTGGATCGTGTTGTGGGATTATGAAATATTACTGAATATTGCCCGTAGTTGGCTGCGGTCCAGCCGTTTAATTAAACCGGCCTCGTCCTCTTTGATGATTGAGCTTCCGAGTTGCTGTTTTTTTGAGATGATAGTATTTATTTTTTCTTCAAGGGTACCTTTGGTGATCAAGCGGAAAAGCTGGACGACATCCTTCTGGCCCATTCGGTGAACCCTGGCTGTTGCCTGTTCTTCTTTTGCAGGGTTCCACCAGCGGTCATAGTGAATTACCACCTGCCCCGCGATGAGATCTATTCCCGTTCCCCCGGCCAACAGGCTGGAGCAGAAAATTTTACAATTCTTATTGGTGGAGAAATTCATCATCATTTTTTTGCGTTTGACGACGCTCATGCTGCCCCGCAACTCCGCAAATTCAATTCCAGCACCATTGAGATATGTTTGCATTAGATCAAGCATGCCGGTGTATTGAGTAAAAACAACTACCTTCCTGCCGCTTGCAAGACATTCTTCCAATAGTTCTACAAAGAGATCCCATTTACCACTTTTGTATTTGTACGGATCCTTGCACTTTTCAAGAAGGCATGGATGATTGCAAATCTGTTTTAACCTTGTGATCATAGCAAGGATATGCAGGTAGTCGACGTTTTCATCTTCTTCCATTAAATGTTCCAGGAAAAATTGTTGTGCGTCAATGGTATCCTGGTAAAGTTGTACCTGTTCATTACTCAATTCACAGGCGCGATCGTCCTCTATTAGATCAGGTAATTCGGGGAGTACCTGGGATCGTAGGCGACGGAGGATAAAAGGCTGGACTTGTCTGCTAAGGAGAGTTTTTTGTTTGACGCTTTGGAAATGTGTTATCGGAACTAAATAATTTTGATTAAACCGCTCAAAAGAGCCGAAAAAACCGGGAAGACAGATTTCAAAAAGTGCGTAGAGATCTGTTAATGAGTTTTCAATGGGGGTACCGGAAAGACCTATTTTAATCCTGGCGGCAAGAGAGTTGATTGTTTTGTGGATTGCAGTCTTACGGTTTTTCAGGGTTTGCAGTTCGTCTAAAACGATAAGCTCAAAAGGTGTTTCCTGAAAATGTGTTTGTTCACTACGGACAATTCCGTAGGTGGTGATAACAAGGCCTGTTTTAGAACCCTTGGCAAAGTCACGATCTATTCCATAGTGGATGTGATACTCCAGTTCCGGATAAAACTGGTCAATTTTTTCCGCCCAGTGCATCAGAACTGAGGCCGGGCATACCACAAGCATGGGGTGTTGCTGATTTTTCTTTTTGGCAATTGATGCCAGCATGGCAAGGGCCTGGTGGGTTTTGCCGAGTCCCATATCGTCGGCAAGAATTCCTCCGAGACCTAGTTTATACAAGGTGTGGAGCCAGGCTGTTCCATTTTTTTGATAGTTGCGTAAATGGTGTGGAAATTCTTCGAATTGGTTGGGCTCATTCCAGCTGTCAATATTGATGATATTCTGCAGGCGGGATTTAAAGTGGTCGTTTTTAAGCTTGTTGTCAATTTTATCAAAATTTGCAATGAGAGAGACGAATTCCCCCCGTGATAAACGTACACCTGTATGTCCGCTGGGTGTAGCACCTGTCCTTTCTGTGGCTATTTTATGAAACCAGGAAAGGGGGCCCTTTTTGAGATTGAGCGTTGTTGAGCCGACTGTTACGCTGCCGCTTTTGTCACCTTGCTCCAGCATTTCATCAAGAGAGATGAACTCATCTCCAATGCAGTAATCACAGGAGAGGTAGAACCAATCTTGGTCTTCCTGGAAATCTAATATAACCAAACCATCTGGAATAGAGGTAAACTTGAGTGATAATATCTTTTCGTCTACCCTGTTGTCCGAGTGGCGGAGAGATTGTATGTTCTTTTTTAAGAAGTCATTAATCTCTTCTTTGTCGACTGTAAATTCATTGTCCTGCTTGATAAAATCAAAAAGAGGCGTGGTCGTGTTTTTTGGGCTGTCCCTTGTTATTTGTGCTTCAGGTTCGGTTTTTTCAAGTTGGAAAAATCCTTCGTCTGGCAGGAAATAATGAGTACCAAACTTGTGGTCGGCAAGCTTTGAGATAAGGGTGACCTGTTTGTCTTGAAGGTGGGCAAGGGGACTTACCAAAATTTGGCCCGTGTCGTTTTGTTTTACTTCAAAGCCTTGACGAACAGGTGGGAGGATTTTGAATCCTGAATGTTTTAGGCCTAATTGCATTAAAATTTCATACGAGCGGTGTTTGGGGAGAGTTACTTTAAAATCAAGAGTGGGGCAGAAGCTTATGCCCTTAGAGGTTAATGTGAAAAAACCGGAATCTCTGTCATAAGAAACTTCTGGCCCATCATCCCCGTGAATACAATAGAAAAGAGCACATATGTGGCTCCAGGCAGAAGTGTCCCGCTTGAGGGCCCTGCTACTTTGACCTCTAGCAACGAGCTGTTTTTCGTTCTGACTAAAGCTGAAGGTTTGCAGCTCTTTGTAGATTCGATATAATTCCGCTTGTTCGGGCTGTTGTCTTTCTGTCTGATCAAAAAAAGGCCATGCTTTGACCAGGGAGGTTGGAATTGTTGCCTCAAACAAGCCTTCTTTTGCTGTGCGCTTATATTTGATAGACTCGCCGGTAACCAAACGCTCCATCTGGCCTTTTTCACGGCTGAGCCAGTTGTTGAGGAACTCGGCAACTTTGTACCACCTGGAAAGCTTGAAGGTTAGTGGCATGGGGGCTAAGGCAGCATCACATGGTTGAGCAAGGGTTAAAAGAGCGAGGGCCGCAAGGTGTTCGCAGCGTCGTTGTCTGTTTTTATAGCCACAGAGTTCGCAATACTCTGTTTTAATCGTAAATCCCTGGGAGATTTTGTTGTTTTTTTCATATATGAGGTGAAGCTCGTATTTTTCAAAAAGTTGCCCTCCCGCACTATTGCGATAGATAAAGAAACTGGTCAAGGCTCTTTCTTTTATGAGCTGTAATCCCTTGTCTAAAACTTCAGTTTCAAACCATGGTTTGAGAAGAATGGTAACCGCGATGGGAAGGCGGATGGGAAATGTATCGGTGGTTAAAGCGTTGTACATAAAATTGATGGGTGGAGTTAATGAATTCTATGAATTCCATTGTAAAAGGTATACGGAGCAGATCCCTGTGATTTTCCTTGTGCGGTTAATTTGTACTGCCTTCCAGGCAAGATCTCAAATGAAAATGTGACCGATTCTCTCTTTCTTTGTTTTGCTTTTCAACAGATCCTCGAATCATTAACAATTTTTCCTGTGGAACGGCTTGATCGTGAGCACATGAAGTATTCTAACGCAGATAGCAATAAAATAGTTTGAAATTTCATTAATCTGGCTTATACATATTAAAAGTTAAAAGTTAAAAGTTAAAAGTTATTGCTCGTTATAATGGGTAGAAGAAAAAATGAACGAAAAGAAGCAAATCCTGATTATCGATGACGAGCCGACAGCTCTGAAGGTGTTGCGTAAGATCCTTGAGCTCGAAGGCTATGAAGTTCTTGAGGCTGCTAATGGAGAGGAGGGGGTGGAGTTATTTCATCAAAACCCCTGTGATCTGGTTATAACTGATATGGTTATGCCGATTAAGGATGGGCTTCAGACTATTCTTGATTTACGGGAGGAGATACCTGATTTGCCTATTATCGCGGTTTCCGGTGGTGGCAATATCTCGAAGGAGAGATATCTTGCTGTGGCTGGTTATCTTGAGGATGTCATTACTATTGCCAAGCCTTTTTCTGTTGTCACTATAACCGGTGCAGTTAAAGACTTGTTGCAAAAAAATAATTAGCGCTGCTCTAATCTGTGGCAGTTATACCAGTTTTGTTACCCTCCGTCTTACTTTCTGTATACCGGGTAAAAAAACTATTCCCGGTACAAAGAATACCTTTCTTGACGAACTTCTTATGTCATTGAATAAAACAATCATTAAAACACCCTCCATCCAAATGCCCCCCTCCGCCAAGGATTTTCCTTGAAGATTGACCATAGCGAGGCTTTTGTGTACAATCCGACGGATTAATTCGAAATTTGAGCCACCTACTGTCAATATGACTTTGTTTTGAGAGCACGCACGAGGTGTAATATGAATTCAGTTGTAGAAGTCGGAATGACTCTCAACTATGTGATTGATGCCAGCTGTTCGAGATTTAAGGACGCCCCCGCCATTGGAATGGCCATGGAGACTCCTCTCACCTATGGTGAGTTCCATGAGAGGATACTTGCCCTTGGTGTTCATCTGCAAAAAGAGGGTGTGTCGAAGGGAGATCATGTAGCAATTCTCGCTGAAAATTCGCATAACTGGGGTATTGCCTATCTCGCTGTTGTGCGGATCGGAGCAATTGCTGTACCGGTATTGCCCGATCTGCCTGAGAGTGATGTGCATCATATCCTGAATGAAATGCAGGTGAAGGCACTCTTTACGACCCAAAAGCAGATTGAGAAAATTTACGAGCTAAAAAGTGCATTGAGTGGCCCTGTTATTACACTTGATGATTATACCGCCGAGATTCGTATTATTCCCGTCAGTACATTTTCTAACTATTTGGATGATGCCCTTGCCGCCTTCAGGGAGGATAAGGAAGATCCGTATTTTCCTATTGTGGGGGAAAATGATCTCGCCTCCATTCTCTATACCTCCGGTACATCAGGATACTCAAAAGCGGTAATGTTGACCCATAAAAATTTGACCGCAAATGCATATGCTGCCTCGTCTCTTGCTGACATTCAACCAGGTTCTGTCTGGTTATCTATTTTACCCATGTCCCACACCTATGAGTTTACCTGTGGCTTTATTCTACCACTACTGTGTGGCGCGAGAATAGCCTATGCAGGAAAGACTCCTACTCCTGCAATCTTGCAAAAATTATGTGATTACGAAAAACCGTATGCTATCTTTGCCGTTCCCCTTGTCCTTGAGAAAATATACAAAAAAAGGGTAATGCCGCAGATAGAAAAGAGTATAGCTCTGAAGTTGATGTGTAAGGTTGGGGTGAGCAGGAAATTAATATTTAGAAAGATTGGCCAGAAGCTGCAGGCCTTCTTCGGTGGTAAGCTGGAACTGATGGGTATCGGGGGAGCAGCATTGAATCCGGATGTCGAAAAATTTCTCAATGAAGCCCAATTTCCCTATCTTATCGGATATGGTATGACGGAGTCGGCTCCGCTCATAGCCGGTGGTCCCCTGGGGGACAAAACAATTACCATTGGTTCAACTGGAAAGCCAATCCCTGGAGTTGAGGTGAAAATTATCGATCCCGACCCGGCGACAGGGATCGGGGAGATTACTATTTGTGGACCCAATGTAATGCAGGGCTATTTTGAAGACGATGAAGCCACTGAATCGACACTTGGCGCTGATGGTTGGCTCTCAACAGGGGACCTTGGCTATGTGGACAAAAAGGGAAATCTGCACGTGTCCGGCAGATCCAAAAACGTGATTGTGATGGCAAATGGAGAAAACGTTTATCCAGAGGCCGTTGAACATAAGATTAATGCATACAACTGGGTCGTAGAGAGCCTGGTCGTTGAAAATAACGGACAGCTTGAGGCGTGGGTGTATCCGGATTACGAATTTATTGATGAAGAAACTGGTGGTAAGTCCCGTTCTGAGCGGCGAGAGTATTTAGCACAACAGCTCGAATCGATGCGAAAAGAGCTTAATTCAGAGCTACCAAAGGCCTCTCGAATGGCCAAAGTTTTTGAGCGAAGGGAGCCTTTTATCAAAACGGCAACGCATAAAATCAAACGCTATCTGTATAACGGTCATGCCATGGTGGGATAGTTTTTGAAGGAAGTCAAAGATATCAAGGGTTTTATATCCCCCTAACCCGAATAAATCGGAACTTTTTGAAATGCTAGGATAAGTACCTTGTTGTTTTCTTTTTGCCTCATGACAGAACAACTTTGAATTTCTTTTTACCCTTTATACGATATATTGAAAAATCACGATCAATTGTTGCTATTGTGTTTAGACTCAATTTTTCAGCCCAACGAACCAAACATGAATTTGCAAAATCCATTGGCAAGTCACGATATTTTTCTGTTAATTCTTTGAGCCTTTTGAAATCTGGATTTTGAATGCTATGTATTTCCACCCCCCTACTTACCCATTCAAGAAAGTCAATTTGAGCATTTCTGTTGAAGTCCAAGAGGTGAAGTGTTTCAGTGACAGAAGCTATTGTTGTGATAAGCTGAGATTTATTGTTTTTGATAAATTCGACTGCTTTTTTGTGATAATTGTCAGAAGCATCAAATTCTACACACAACTAAGAGCGTTTTATCATTCTTCCCGTTTCGGCCCAACCTCAATGTTTATTACTTTTTACTTTTACCGGGTCGAACCACAACTACCTATCGTGGTCCGACCCGTTCTTGTCGTTTCAGCGTCCTGCCTCCTAATAGTTGAAAATTTAACACCCACAAGGGGGTATAAGTACCACGGAGGTTACTTTAAGTTCCTAATGTTGAGAGATTCTCCAGCTTTCTCGGAGTCTGCGCTACCTGTTTTTTATTGCTGCCTTTATTGAGTAAGACACTAAAGCGACACCGGCGAACTACCACAACTTCACGAAACAGTTGGGTTCAAATAAAATACCTTTGACATGCCTCACCTAGGAGTCTGTCCGAGAATGCTCTTTTCCCTCATAACTTCGTTAAAATCGAAAAATTATCCTCGGAATATCAACTATATGCCTCCGGTAATTTTTCGATTTTGCCTCGATCTGAGCGAAAACTTCTATTCTCGGACGGCCTCCTAGCCGGTCATTGACTGATCATTCAGCAATTAGTATATTAGATCAATATTCTTGTAATCGTTACTGTATACGTAAATATGTTACTTCTGTTAAAATAGGATCCTATGACATCTGCCAAGGACCAATATTTCTCTAAAACGCTTGAAAAGGGACTTGCCATACTCAATCTTTTCAACCTGGACCAATCATTCCTCACCCTGTCAGAAATTTCTCGGCTTAGCGGTATCAATAAAACATCTACCTACCGGCTAACCAATACCCTTGTGCAACTGGGGTATCTTAAAAAAAATACCAGAAACAAATTACTTAGTTTGGGCCCGAGGGCCTTTGTCTTGGGACATTATTTTTTTCACGGCTTCAATCTTTTGCAGAGTCTCAAGCCGATTATCGACAAGAATTTTTTTGAGCACAAAATTTCTGTAGACTCAGCCTTGTTCCACGAGAACAGTTTGATTTCGCTCTACCGGAGGGAGATGCCAAATCTTATTCATTTTCGTCTGCCTTTGATAATGTTTAAGCTGTATGCCCGTGCTATGGGTAAAGCTGTACTGGCCAATCTCGAAGAGCCCGAATTAAACGACTTCCTGAATTCAGTAAAACTCAAGAAACTGACCCCCTACACGCGTGTCGATAAGCAAGACATTCTCGACGATATACAGTTAACCAAGAACCGTGGTTATTCCATTAATAATCAGGAATATGTCAAGGGGTTAATCTGTATCGGGGCGCCTTTGATTAATCACAACTGCAACCGAGTGGTTGGAGCTGTCAGCCTCGATTTTACCACTGCAGAATTTTCCCTGGAAGACATTCAACACAATTTTCCGCAGATACTGACCAAATTGGCCAATGAGTGTTCAGATATCATCACCAGCGTAGATTATTGATTCGAAACCATCGCAAAACAGTCTGTTAACACAACCTTAGCGGTGGGCAATCGTTCAACATCCTTGAAAATCTGCAGTCTTTTCCTCTCGTGTTGGGGTTTAGCGCTCGTGGCTACTTTGACCTTAAAGAAAAATCCTTCTTTTCAGTAGCTTGGATGTTTTGATAAGGGCGCAACCCAATGGACTGTAGTACTGGAATCTCTTAGTCATTCATTTTTTCTTTCAAAGAAAAAATAATTTTCACACGGTCGTCACTCCGGCCTAGGAGGCTGTCCGAGAATGCCCCTTACGAAGTTGACACTATCTGCCCAAACTCTTCAGAATTGCCAAAAAATAATGCCCGCAGGTAAGCGGTAGACTTCGATATCAAAAATATGGCTGCACATATTTTGTGAAAATTATTCGATTTTGAACAAAAAATCTATTCTCGGACACGCTCCTATGGGAATAGATCTATCGATTTGTTTTATTCTTGACAAAGGTTGTGAAACGGTCCTATACTTGGGCCATTATTTGAATCTTTGTTACTAAAATAGTAACGCCAACAACAATATTAAGGAGGGTGAAGTAAGAGGAATCAGGTTGTTCTACTTAATTTCGGTTCAGGATTAGAATATCAGGAAACAGTTACGGTGACTCCACCGGTATTCTCAATATTTATGGTACAAAGCATTAGGTTTAAGGAGATTGCCTGCTGTTTGTGGGCAAGTGGTTGTTAAATTAAAATAAATTGGAGGATGTATGAAACGATTAACGATGTTTTGCTTGATGGTTGTATTGGTTATGACGTTCACTGTGCCGATTTCTGCATTTGCAGAAAAGAATTTAAAGATAGGGCTAGGCGATCCTATTGACTCCGATCAAGGCGTTCTCGCCTTGCGTTTTAAGGAGATCGTGGAAAAAACCAGTGGTGGAAGGTACAAGGTTGATATTTTCCCTGCAGGTCAACTGGGTGATGAACAGAAAATGGTCAAGGATGCCAGAAGAGGTTCCATTGATGGAGCGGTTGTGGCCATCAATAACATCACTCCCTTTGCTAAATCTGTTGGTGTTTTGACCTTGCCATATCTCATGCAGAGCTTCAATGATGCTGTAAAGGCAACGACTGGTGATCTTGGTGATAAGTGGAGAGACATTCTTGTCAAAGATGCCGGTGTCCGTGTCATGGGTTGGGGATATTCAAATTTTCGCGTTTTGACAAACTCCAAAAAACCGGTTGCCACCTTGGCCGACCTCAAAGGGCTTAAAATCAGAGTTCCGAAAAACGCAATCATGATTGAAACCTGGAAAGCACTTGGTGCTGAACCTGTTCCCATGGCGTGGCCAGAGACATTTACTGCACTGCAGCAGAAAGTTGTTGACGGGCAGGATAATCCTCATGTGGCCAACTATAGCATGAAGTTTTATGAAGTGCAGGACTATACTTCGGAATGTCATTACCTCTTTTCTCTGCAACCACTTGTCTTCGGTGAAAAATTCTTTAATTCTCTTTCTGCCGAAGATCAGGCCATGTTTACCCGCGCCGGCATTGAGGCCCAGCAGTACAACCTCCTGTTCAGTGTCACTGAAGCAGAAACTGCAAAACAGAACATGATTAAAGAAGGTGTTGAGTATAACGAGATCGAAGATGAAGATCAATGGTCAAAGATCGCAATGGATAAGGTTTGGCCGAAATTTTATGACAGTGTCGGCGGAAAAGCGGCCGTTGACGACGTTGTAAAGGCACTTGGACGTTAGTACCTAACGGATTAGTTTCATTCACTCTTTTTAGTATCCCCTTGTGGGGTGTTAGATTCTTTAAACCTGCCCGTTAATTACGGGCAGGTTCTTTTACAAAGAGCGGAGTCAGTTATGCGAGCCCAAAAGGCTTTAAAAATTGTGGATAATTTGGAGAGTTATCTCTGCCAGATCCTGCTGGTTTTTTTTGTATGTCTGCTCTTTCTGCAGATTGTTCTCCGGCTGGTCTTTAGCTTAATGGATACTCTATCCCATTATATTGTTTTTTTTGAAAAATATGATCTGCCTGCATCCCTTCCCTGGGGTGAAGAGCTTTCACGATTCGCTTTTGTATGGTTTGTCTATTTTGGTGCAACGTTCGCAGCGCGGCTCGCTGCCCATAATCGGGTCACCTTTCAGTTTAAAATTTTCCCTGAAATCGTGGGGAATATATCGACGTTTCTCGCGGATCTTATCTGGATTGCCTTTAACACGACCATGGTTTTTTTCAGCATCAACGTGATTAAGGAAGGGTTCCAATACCCGGAGTATTCGCCGACTTTAGACTGGATTATGGCGTATGTATTCATGATTTTCCCAATAGCCTTTTCTCTGATGAATATACGGATTATTCAGGTCAACATAATGAAATATATATTGAAAATGGAGATTGCTGATGTTGACAAGATAGATATAGAGGAACGTGAAAGCATAAATTTAGAAGATGAGGTGACTCCATGAGCGTTACTGCGGTACTTTTTGTCACCTTTGTCGGGCTGTTGTTTCTGGGTGCTCCCATTACCTTGTCTCTTGGTGCCGCTGCAATGGGCGGCATGCTTGCCAGCGGCAAGCCCCTTGAAGGCCTTGTTGAGATTGCTTATACATCTGTGAATTCGTTTCCCATTATGGCGCTTCCTGCTTTTATTCTTTCTGGAGCGCTGATGGAATCAGCAGGGATTTCAAGACGGTTGGTTGCTGTTGCGGAAGCGCTGGCCGGTCCTTTTACCGGGGGAATGGCTGCTTCCACTGTCCTATCCTGCTTGTTTTTTGGCGCTATTTCAGGTTCTGGTCCGGCGACGACGGCTGCAGTTGGCATGTTGATGATACCAGCCATGGTCCGTCACGGTTATGACAGGGGGTATGCTGGAGCCGTTACCTCATCTTCCGGTGGCTTGGGTGTTGTCATTCCCCCAAGTATCCCGATGGTTATCTATGGTGTTACCGCCTCACAATCCATTGCAGATCTATTTATAGCGGGCTTTATACCTGGCGTTATGCTTGCTGTTGGCCTCATGGCAATGAACTATTTTATATCCAGGCGCAAACAATACGAAGGGGATGGCAAAGTGCTTTCCGCCAAAGTGGTTATGGTGACCATGAAAGAAGGATTCTGGGCGCTTCTTACTCCGGTCATTATCCTGGGCGGAATCTACACAGGCTTTTTCACACCTACCGAAGCTGCTATTGTTTCCATTTTTTATACCCTCTTTGTCGGTATTTTTATCTATAAGGAAATAGAACTCAGTGGGGTCATGAGGGCTCTTGAAAGCACAACATGGATTACGGGCCGAGTGCTGATCATCATGTTCACAGCCCTTGCCTTCGGCCAGCTTCTCACTATCAATAACATTCCGGACCTCATCGCCAAGGGACTTTTGAATCTAACCGACAACCTCTATTTGATCTGGGCATTGATAATCTTTTTTCTGCTGTTCATGGGGATGTTTATGGAAACTCTGGCAACCATAATGCTGGTCACGCCTGTTCTCTTGCCCGTTATGGTGTCTTTAGGGGTAGATCCCATCCATTTTGGTGTTGTTTTGGTATGCTGCTGTGAAATTGGATTTGCCACCCCGCCACTTGGCGAAAATATGTTTATTGCGTCTGGAGTCGCACGAGCCACACTGGAAGAGATCTCCGTTAATGCCCTGCCGTTTGTTTTTGTCAGTGTATTCGTAGTCTTTCTTATAGCATATTTGCCAGGACTGACCTTATGGCTGCCAAATATTCTTAAAACTGTTTTTCAGTGAATTATAGCCGCAACCCTTCAGAGTACTGGGATGAAGCGCAGATTGTTGGAACTGGGTAATAATGCTTTTGTGCATTTGATAAAAGCGGTCAAAAGAATACAACTGTGCTCTGTTCATAATATGTAGAAAAAGGATGTGGCAGCTATTGTCTAGACGAGAATAGCTGCTGTATCGATGTTGTTAATTGATACATGTTCGGAGATCACACTGAGTTCAGTACAGGCAATTGCCAGAATACCAGAACTCTTTCCTACAAGCTTTTTGCAGATCCGTCCGAATCTGTGCTGCACCTCCTTGGTTGTCTTGCCGGCCCCAGACTGCGCCTATGATGTCCACGAGAATTATTATGATCATTCGAATCGGGATAGAGCACTTGTAACCATATTTACCCGGACTGAATATTAGTCCGATATACCCCTTAAAGACAATTAGGAAAACGAAAATGAAAAATATTGAAAATACTCACCCAGCCCTTGTTGGGTCCCTTAGTGCTCCCAACCCATCTGAAAAGCTCATTAACTTCAGTCCTGGGCCTACATCATTGCCCAAGGAGGTAGAGGAGGAGATTGCTGCTAGTTTCCAAAAGCCCGGACTCACGTCTCTGGCTTTATCGCACCGGTCGCCGGAGTTCCTAGATATACTCAACCAAGCTACCGCATCTGTTAGACGGGTCATGGATATACCGGACGATTACGAGGTGCTTTTCACCCATGGCGGTGGCCACGGACAGTTCGCAGCTGTACCATTGAACCTCTGCCACGACAAGTCGGATGCTGCCACATATATTGTTAACGGTACGTGGACGGAGCGGGCCCGTGATGAAGCAGAGAGGTATTGTACTGTTCATACCATTGATGGAAGGGACCCTCATACTGGGGGCTATACAACCTTCCCCGAATTGACCGAAGAAGTGATCGATCCTAAGAGCAAATTCGTTTATCTTTGCTCCAATGAGACCGTAAATGGTATCGAGAATCACAGGCTTCCCAAATTACCTGAGTCGCGTCGGCATATTCCCCTGGTCATCGATGCGAGTTCCGACTTTACAACGAAACCAATCGATTGGCACGGCGACGGCGTTGGGGTGCTCTTTGCTTGCGCGTCGAAGAACATTGGCCATCCGGGACTCACCCTGACTGTCGTGCGAAGAGATCTCCTTGGGAAGGACAAGGCATCCCCTCTCTGCCCTGGAGTTTTTAATTATACGACCAATGTGGAAGCTGACAACCTCTGGAATACTGTCGCAACCTTCAACATCGAAGTGGTTGGTTTCCTCATGGACTGGCTCGAACGCGAAGGTGGTGTAACAGAAAATGAGCGCCGTTCCATCGCCAAGAGCAGTATTCTTTACGATGTCATTGATAAGTCCGATGGTTTTTATGGAACCCCTGTGCAAGATAAAGCATTGAGAAGCCGGATGAATATTCCGTTCAACATAAAAGGGGGAGACGAGGAATTAACGAACGAATTTCTCATTCAGAGCTGGGACGAAGGAATGGTTGGACTACGAACACTCACTCCTTTTGGAGTAGGAGAATATCTTAGGGCGAGCTTGTACAATGGGATCACTGAGGATGACGCCACCAGCCTCGCTGATTTCATGCGACGGTTTGCTCGCAAAAAATCAGCGTAGTGATCGTGCCCGTAGGGTGGAAAAAGAAAAAATCCCGTTCAATAACGTTTTAAAGCCATCCCCGGGGGGTAACCAGGCGTTTTTCCCGTCACGGAATTACGGGGACAAAATACTGTTTTCTAGTGACGGAATCTATCTGCGAGGTATTGCCACTGGCATGCCACGCATGAAAGGAATAGTAGTCCCTGGATTTCTAAACGTTTTCGGCCTTGGACTTTATCGTGGCAATTACTCAGCACATTTCTGAAAGGGTGTCGTAGATGGTCCGCTATTACGGCTGGCAATTAAATAGAATGCGAGGTGACCGCCTCAATGCACAGTAATTCGGGGGGGGTGATGCAAAGGAGGTGGAGGGGAGTAAGGTACCTTAGAAAGTGACTGCCTGTCACTTATTAGCATCACCCTTTTAATTTTCAATACCTTATCATCCTTATCTTTTCTCAACTTACTTTATTGACACATTCAACAGAGTCCGTATCATATCCGGAGATATGATACCAACCAGAAACCAGGGCAAAATTGAATGAATACTGCAAAAACAGAAGATATTTTAAATATTGAAAACCTGAAACGAATTGCCGCCATGGTGGTTAAAACCTTTGGAAAAAACTGTGAGGTTGTGATTCATGATTTCAGTCAGCTCCCCTACTCCATGGTCCACGTTGAAGGAATTGTTTACAAGCAAAATGTGGGAACCCCCGTGGCCAATCACATCAAGATGATAATGAAATCACAAGGGGATGATGCCAAGGATATCTGCAACCACAAATATGTCACCGATTCCGGGAAAATCTTGAAATCATCCACCTCTTTTCTCCGCAACGATGACGGAAAAATTATTGGTGCCATGAGTGTCAACTTCGATATCACAGAGTTTTTAAATCATTCTTCCCTGATTGAGGACATCATTCATATTGATACCCGGAAACTGGAAGACCGGAACGGCGTCTTTGCCTCTTCCCTGAATGAAACCATTGAATCCATGGTGGACCATGCGGTTCGGGATGCAGGCAAACAAGCCTCATCCATGAACAAGGATGAAAAGGTTGAGCTGGTGAAAAACCTGGAAGGTCAGGGGGCTTTCCAGCTCAAGGGGGCAGTG
>JAAELB010000588.1 GCA_024227155.1 Desulfobulbaceae bacterium | reverse complement strand
CCCCAAAAATGATATTAGAGCATAAATAGATTTTGTGGTAACAAACATATTTACATAGATATGAATCAGTAGGTGATTAATATTTTACATATATTCATTACACTGATGAAATAATCTTTACATTACAGAAACTCGTTTGCATACATAGTGTATACCTTATAAATAAATTTGCATACGCTAATATATAGATTAGTCCACTCTGGTATAAACTGCGACTTGAAACCACTAAGGATAAAATTGCATTTTTCATAGTTAGACATTTTACTAAAGCATTTTGTCATAGCAGTAGGCATAACATGTTCAACATTTTTCCAATAACAATCTCTTATACTATTCATGCTAGAGCATTCAAATAAAACATGGTGAATATTAAAATTTACAATTAAGTCACAGCATCTATTATGACTATGATTGTGTCTTTCTCTATTCAACAATAATTGTACTACTAGTCTGACCTGTTTGCATTTGGATGGAATAGAATGGGCTAAATACCACCATGGTGACATACATAAAGTAGAATCATACATGTAACAAAGTGATTTGTACAGTGGCAGAGTAATCTTAAACCTCTTGTTGTATTTGTCTTTAAGTATATACTTTACCATTTGTTTGAATTGAATTTTAGAACAATAACTTCCTGTTTCGATTGCTGTCATAACATAATACAATAGATTATACTTTATACAAGTATCAATGAACTTTTTGACTGGACCATGACTGTTGTCATTTATTACATTGTGATAGAATCTCCTTATGAATACTTTTTT
>JAAELB010000587.1 GCA_024227155.1 Desulfobulbaceae bacterium | reverse complement strand
TTAAGGCAGGTATTGCTAAGAATTTTCAAGCAGGAAAGATTTTACCACAAGCAACACACAACAAACGATGAACGTCTACTCCTTCCGCCTGTCTTCCAGGGAACGGCGGTCCTCCCCGGTTCTTCTTTCCGGCAGGTACATGGTATAAGAAAACTGCCTTCGGTCAATTCCCGTCCGTCTGCCATCCTCGCTTCGCTGATCTTGCATGCAGTCTCTCCTTAACGCCTTTATTGTGTTAGAACCTATCTCAAAAAAAGGATTTTTGTTCAAAATCAAGGCGGCCACGAGGTTCAACCCGGAGGAATACTGGAGTATTTCGAGGACTTGAACCGAGTGCCCAACGCCAAGTTTGGGCCAAAAGACATTTTTGAGATGGGTTCTGGTATGAGCACAACTGCCCATGTGAAGATCCAGGTTAACTCATCTTCACACAACATATGCAATAAACATACCTTTTTGCGGCTTGAATTTTTATTGTGTGGTTCTGCTATCAGGTTCTCCTCAATAGGTTATAAATTCAACATTTTATGGAGAATTAGATACCAGGTGCTTATCATTGGGCATATCAGAGCCATGTCACGGACCGTTGAAAATGTGTCATTTTGGTTATATTTTTATGTGAAATCAGTTACATAGTGAAATGTTTTTCATACTATACCGGTTGCCCTCAATAGGTTTCGTTAGCCCCGAAAATTAGTCACGGTCTTTGTGACTAATTTTCGGGGTTATCGTACGGCTTGATACTGTAATCATTAATCTTATACAAAAGGGTCTTGTAGCTTATTTTCAAGATCTTGGTGGCTTTCATACGGTTCCAGGCGGTGTGCTTGAGCACCTGTGAGATGATCTCTTTTTCCACTAAGGACGTTGCCTGTTTGGATGATCTTTTCAATGAAAAACCGTCCAGGTCGCCGGCGTTGAAATCCGGCAGATCCACCGTACACGAAACGCTTCTCCCATTGTCCGGCACAGGGGGGGGGTATTCGATATCCTGCGAAGGTGATGACCCGGCACGCACTTTATCAAGAGCACCTTCCCAATTCCCAAGAATCATGGATTTTTGCAATACGTTCTGCAGTTCGCGCACATTCCCGGGCCAATCATATTCCATCAGTTTTTGTTTCACCGCTCCTGATGGATAAGACACTTCTTTGTTGTTAAATTTCGCGGTGTATTGAGCC
>JAAELB010000586.1 GCA_024227155.1 Desulfobulbaceae bacterium | reverse complement strand
GTCTACACTATCCTGTAGGTTGATTGCAGCAGACCAACCGGATCAAACCCCTAACTGGATGTCAGGGAATACCAAAGAAAAGATGCACAAGGAACAGGCCCAAGATCCGGATATAGCCTTTATCCTTATGGCCAAAGAAGGTGATGGACCTTGTCCTGAAAAAGAGGTGATGGATACCAAAAGTCTAGCTAGCAAAAAGTATGGTAAGGAATGGGATCGACTTGAGGTTCAGGATGGAGTGCTCTACAGGAGGTGGTTTGATGCTAATACGTCAAAACTACAACTGATTGTACCTTATTGTTTCAGGCATCGTTTGTTAAAGGGGCTCCATGATAACGTTTGTGCAGGACACTTTGGATGGACACGGACACAAGCTAGGGTATCTGCTAAATACTACTGGTATGGTTACCAACAGGATGTAGAGGATTGGTGTCGTAGGTGCGAAAAGTGTCAAAGAAGGAGGACTCCCAAGAAGCCAGGTAGAACACGAATGAAATCATCAAAGGTAGGACATCGGAACCAGAAAGTTGCTTTGGATCTACTTGGGCCTCTCCCAGTGTCCAATCAAGGTAACAAGTGGATTTTGTTGATTGCAGACTATTTCAGTAAATGGCCAGTAGCAGTACCTTTACCAAATGCTGAGGCTCGGACTGTTGCACAGGCTTTTATTGACTATTATGTGAGTATTTTCGGAATTCCAGAACAGTTACACTCAGATCAGGGGCGACAGTTCGAGTCCCATCTATTTGCAGAAATGTGTTTGATTTTAGGCATATCAAAGTCAAGGACTAGTCCTTATTGGGCCCAGTCTGATGGACTCGTTGAGAGGATGAACTCAGTCGTAGAGGCTATGATATCTAAATATGTTTCAGCTAATCAGAAGGATTGGGACGAGAAGTTACAGATGCTGATGCTAGCGTACAGATCATCTATCCACAGTACGACTGGGTATTCCCCTAACATGATGATTTTTGGTACTGAGCCTAATTTACCCATTGATTTGATTTTAGGACATGCAGGGCACAGACCAGAGAGAGAGGATCCGTTGCAGTTGAGAGAAACCTTGAATGAGATTCACAACTTAGCAAGAGAACATGTGCATTTTGCCCAACAGGTACAGGAACGGGGATACAATCAAAAGATCAATGTCCATACCTATAAACCAGACGAGAAGGTATGGCTGAGAGAAACACAGCGATACAAAGG
>JAAELB010000585.1 GCA_024227155.1 Desulfobulbaceae bacterium | reverse complement strand
TTACATAAGAATAAGCTACAATTGATCACCTATTCCATGCAGTAACAATGAAATGTTTATGTGTACTCCAATGTGTGTACCAATCCTTCGAAATTGCACAAGTCCATTGCCAACGTATAAAAAATAAAAAAATTCTTCAAGTGGAGAACCTCTTTGTGTCTGTATGTGATCCTGATGAAGCAGCTTCCTTTATGAGACAATAGTTGACGTTTGGTGTACGTCTAACTAAACTTAACCAATTTTCCTTCCAAATTTCAAAGTTGACTTGGTCAGTCACACTTCAAACTACCATAGAAACACACACTATGAATATATGTCCATCGAGATACCACTGTTGATAGCGAGGCTGCGGGTGTGTTAATTATTCAAAACATAACAGCACGGCGTCCTGTGATTGGCTGAGAGGGTAGGTCTACCATCCAGCCTTGGCAGCGTGCTTGGTCACGTGGGCGCATCTGTTACTGGTATCTGTATAGGCGCTTACACGTGAATGAAACTATGCGCCAAAAGCGCGGGTTTTTCAAATTCAGTCAGGCTTTATTTGAAAATGGGAGTATTTGTATGGGGGGTGTGTATATATAAAGTGTA
>JAAELB010000584.1 GCA_024227155.1 Desulfobulbaceae bacterium | reverse complement strand
TGAATATGAATAATTGGAAATTTCACTCATCAATTTCTGAAAATGGCAGGACACTCAACTACAACTTCCCTTCCCTTGGCCTTAGATTCATTTTGCAGATGAAAATATCAAAATATTTAATATTGGACATTCCCCTCATCACTTTCTAAAAATGGTAGGATGCTAAACTACAACTCCACTTCCCATGGCCTAAGACAGAATCAGCGCCTCCAAGCGTGTCGATAAAGAATGGCCACCCTTGATAAAAGAACACCGCAAAAATAGCTCACCCGGAGGTCTTGTTACGGCAATAATTAGAGTAACCACCCTTGGCAAAAAGTGCGGTAAAAATAGCTGCTGCGTTTCAAAAAATGCCCGGACACTAAACCGGGACCTTTTTTCCAGTTCTGGTTCTGGTCGGTTAGTTGTAAAACCCCAATTGCGGGTATGCCTACAACATGGTTGGTGTGCGGTACTATTTTAAGTTTATGGGAGCAGCTTGTTGAATTGGTGAATTGATGGTGCAGTCACTGTCTCTTCACTCAGGGAATTCCACTGTGGTATAGTTCTTGCGAAAAATGAGTTCTTCACAGTATTACATGTATATGTAAGGACATTAAATTTTTGGCTGTGACCTCTGGTTTGACGAGTGGGTTTATGAAGGCGAGTGGGTGGGACTGCGACCAGGCCCCAGCAGATCTTGTACATCATACAGAGTCGCTGCTTCTGTCTG
>JAAELB010000583.1 GCA_024227155.1 Desulfobulbaceae bacterium | reverse complement strand
TGCCAGTGATACAAGTATTATGTTTAACAATCGAGAAGCAGAGAATATCCTTGGGCTGACCTATGAACAAATGTCTGGGAAAAAGGCTATTGATCCTGCCTGGAATTTTATGCGTGAAGATTCAACAATAATGAAAGTTGAAGAATATCCAGTAAGTAAAGTATTTTCAACAAAAAAGCCGATTCAGAACTATGTTTTAGGAGTCAACAGACCTGACAGAGATTATGTGACCTGGGTAATTGTTAATGCAATACCAGTGTTCTCTAACGATAGTGAACTTGCCAAAATCATCGTAAATTTTGTAGACATTACAGCTCTCAAGCAAGCAGAAAAGAAACTCGCCCAGGTCAACGTTGATCTTGCGGCGAAAAACGACGACCCTGAGCAGGTCGTTTACGTAGCCTCCCATGACTTACGCGCTCCCTTGGTCAACCTAGACGGATACAGCAAGGAACTGGATTACGCGGGTCTAGACTTGCTTCGCGCATTCGCCGAGACTC
>JAAELB010000582.1 GCA_024227155.1 Desulfobulbaceae bacterium | reverse complement strand
TGACTATAACCAACTTTTCGGCCAGAGGCGGTTTCTTGATCGATAACGAATACTCAGATATTACCTGCCCAAAGGTCTATCTATAAATCTTTCGCCAGATCGAGAGCGAGGCGCGCCAACTAAAAACAAACTCTAACAGAACGGAGTCGAAATGGAAACACAACATTCAGCACTTCAATCAGAAAAGTTCGGGGCTTGTATAGGTATGGATTGGGGAGATAAAGAACATGTCTATCCTATTCTGGATGTTGCCACACAAACAATAAAAGAACACACCTTCAGATCTCCTTACCTCTAGCCACAGGTCCTAACTATTTGAACGAAAGTACCTATCTGTAATTAAAAGCAAAGTTCTTTTGCACAAGTATGCTGGTACGGAAATGTTGGCGACGGGAAAAGATTTTGATAAGATACCATTCTCTTATTGATTTTCACTTTTCATTCGCAGTTTGCCAGAACCAGGAGCCAACGAGATGCCTCAACTTCAGTTACCGTTTTTCCCCGCAGGTATGACACTCATTAACGCAAATGTCGGCTTTCATCGTGAAGATGATACAATCACTTACTTTTATGGACATCTTCCAGTTTTCCGGCATGATGTAGACGACCATCGTAGTTTCCGTATGTTTACCAGTCAACTTTATATAAATGGTAGTGTAAAGCAGGCTGAGATATGTCGTGCTTTTGGTATTCCTGCAATAAATGTAAAGCGCAGCGTAAAAGTGTACCGTGACAAAGGAATTGCAGGATTTTTTAAAGAACCGCGAAGACGGGGAGCAGCAGTGCTGACACAACCGGTCATAGCAGAAGTCCAGCGTTATTTAGATCAGGGTAAAGAGATAGCAGAAATCGCAGGCCTTATGGATCTCCTAGCGGATACACTGCACAAAGCTGTTCGATCCGGCAAGCTTCATAAACCTAAAAAAAAATTGTGATTGCTAATCCGGAACAAACTCCGTGCACGAAAAGTGTGAGAAGTGCCGAAGATGCCGCATCCCCGATCGGTATGGGGGCTACTGACATTTTTGGCCGTATCGCCACCAGCTTGTATGGTATGGAGTCTATGCCACCAACCTTCAACGCTTGCCACGATGTACCAGACGGAGGTGTGCTTTTAGCTTTGCCAGCACTTCTTGCAATGGGATTACTTCGACATTCGGAGAAATATTTTGAGTTACCAGCAGGGTTTTATCGGCTCGATTCAATTTTTCTCGTATTGGCTTTTATGGCGCTGGCTCGGATTAAATCGGTTGAAAAGTTGCGTTATTGTCCCCCCGGTGAATGGGGAAAACTCTTGGGGTTGGACCGCATCCCGGAAGCAAAGACACTTCGGGAAAAAATTGGGATTCTTTCACGACAGGGTGAACCATACAAATGGTCAGGGGAACTTGGCCGGGAATGGATGGAAGCAGACCCGGAGCAGGCAGGTGTTTTATATATTGATGGTCATGTCCGGGTCTACAATGGCCACCAGACGGAATTGCCACGGCACTATGTAAGTCGGCAAAAATTATGTCTGCGTGCAACTACAGATTATTGGGTTAATGCCATGGATGGCCAACCATTTTTCGTCATTAACAAGGAGATAGATCCAGGTTTATTGCAGGTGTTGGAAACCGAAATAGTTCCACGCCTTGAAGATGAGGTTCCCGCTCAATTAGCAAGAATTGAGTGCCAACAGCCCCCGTATATGCACCGATTCATCATGGTCTTTGATCGAGAGGGATATAGTCCTGGTTTTATGAAACGAATGCGTGCAAAATCAATTGCTTGCCAAACGTACAACAAATATCCAGGAGTGGATTGGCCTGAAGAAGAATTCCATAAAACACTTGTACAATTGGTATCGGGCAACATTGTGGAATCCTAAATATCGAACAGTTGATGGCAAAGTACGCAAGTATGTCAGCAAGCTTAATCGAAAGAAACGCAAATTTGGTGAGATCATGATGATTGAAGAAATTTCTCCTGGAAAGATTGAAGCTTATCAACAGAAAAAATCTGAGCTCCATGAGGAGATCATTGATTTGGAACATTTTGTAGAAGAGCTGAAAGCTGACCGAAAGAAAATACCAAAACACACTACTATGGGTGACCTACCGGAAGAAGAGCGCTTCAGGCGTCTTGGTACAAAGAGTAAATACCTGATCGACACTATTAAAATGATCGCCTACCGTGCTGAAACTGCGATGGTGAGCTCTGTTCGTGAATTGATGAGTCGCATTGAAGATGCTCGGAGTTTGACCCAGGCAATATATAAAACCGAAGTAGATTTGATTCCAAATGAACAGGACGGGACATTGAAG
>JAAELB010000581.1 GCA_024227155.1 Desulfobulbaceae bacterium | reverse complement strand
TTTTGAATCCGGCACTCTGCCTTCCGGTGTTAATCCAAGGAAGCGACAAAACGAATACCGATCACGAATCTGGTACTCAACTTCATCATCGGAAATATTATAAAGGTGCTGTAAAACGAGCACTTTAAACATGAGTACCACATCGAATGCCTTGCGCCCGGCATTACTTTTCCGCTTTTTATCACGGACTTTTTTCAAACTAGTCCTGAAGTCCTCCCAGTCTATGAGTTGATTCAGGTGGACGAGGGGATCCTTTTCGTCCAACTTTTTATGGCGATCATCTAAATCGAAAAAACCGGGTTGAAGCATTGAGAAATATTCCTGCTGAATCACTTGTGACTTTCATTGTACCATCGAAGCAATTTTTAGAGATGCCCTGAATTTAAGATGAACAAAGCGCATTGCTACAAGGTAACCGCCCTCGCCTTAAGGGAATCCGACTCATACCGTCTACTGCACTCAAACTATGGCTGGAGCCTTTCCACCCAGTAGCCTCAGCAATAGACCAGGTTCAAGAGTCGACGCGACTTGTTTTCTCTAGCTCCTGATTCAGATTCTGCAATTCCCTTTGCCCGATCGCTGCATCTGTGACGTCATAAGTCAGCAGGCTTATATGATTTACCGAGCCATCAGCCGACATC
>JAAELB010000580.1 GCA_024227155.1 Desulfobulbaceae bacterium | reverse complement strand
AACGCACCTATCTCTCTGTTATTAAGGCCCGCATACTTGTATAGAACGGTCATGACAATCTGCCGTGTCGTGCCTGTTGACCGAAGGACATCCTTGTTGCCTGTTTCTTTTTGGTTCATCCGGTTAATGAGTACCCTTGATGGTGCAAGTGGTAGAGTCGGAGTTTAAAATAATCCATATCTCTGAAACCATAAGCCTGTCGTTTGAGTGTTTTTATTTTGTTGACGGTTCCTTCAACTGCTGCACTGGTTATTCGATGTGGGAAATAATTCAGGATACCATTCAGATGCCTCAGTAATGTCATTCCAACCGCAATCAATGGCTTGGGACCAGCTGCTAACGCATCGAAACACCATTGCTCCAAGAATTTTGAAGCCTGTTCGCGGTTTGGCTTGCTCCAGAGCAGGCGTAATTGCTCCTTCATTGAATGTATCGCAAAAAGAGGCTTGTTGATTTCAAGCAAAGAATTCAGTTTTACCTGACGTTTCTCAGGAAGGGAGTCATAGTTACCAAGGAGAAGAAATCGACAGCCTTTAAGAGCTTTTTTGTCATCAGCGTCGAGATTTTTTTGTTGCTCTCTGCGTAATTTTTCAATCGCTTTGTTCATCAGAGCCATGATGTGGTAACGGTCAAAAACTATGTCAACTCCAGGAAGATTCTTTGCAACAGCACTAGAATAGGATCTACTCATGTCCATTGCAACTGCCTGGATATGCCTCGCTTTTTTGGCAACTTGTTTAAGGAAAGGCTGTATATCATCTTCGGATCTGCCTTCTACAGCATGGACTATCCTACCAGTCTGAAGGTCGATAAAAATAGTCATGTAAGTATGTCCCTTTCGAAGGCTGAATTCATCAATGCCGAGATATTTAATTTTATGAATAGGCATCCTTTTGTAGAGGCGTTGCAATTTCGATTTATGGATTTCTTTGACCACGTCCCAGCCAACGTGTAAAAAGTTTGCAACATCTTTGATGGTGCCAAATCGCAAGAGATCAAACACAGTCAAGGCAAACGAGCGAGTATACCGATGCTTGCCATCTGTAAATGGTAGCTGCGGCCACCAGAGGTTGTGACATGCGACACATTGGAGACGGTGTAGCAGTACATGGAGGATTGCTTGTTTGCGCCCTAAAGGCCCCATTTTAAAGGATCTGGTTTTTTGCCCTTTGAAAATGGCCCGGCGGTTTTTGCAACAAGGACAAGTGATAAATTTATTCGTCATTTCAGTACAAAAAATGATGCTTTTTCCTAAAAAACAAGTTGAACGATATTCAACGCCTTTAATATTGAAGGCGTGGTATAATAGTGACGTGGACATGGCAGAGACCTCTTATTTTGTTGTTTGCGTCGATAACAAACAACATGTCTCTTGCCATGTCCTTTAGCAATTCATTTCTTCACAGGTACTCATTAACCGGATGAACCAAAAAAATTGTAGAGTTTTACCTGGATTCCATTGAATGGGCTGACTCATTTATTGAAACTAGTTGACAAACATAGCCAAGCTGGATAAGTGAGCAGATGAGCAAAAGGAAGAGTCTGTGAGCAGTTTCTCACTCCTCCCTTAGGGATCTTCAAAGGAGGCTGGCGCCAGTAGGAGTATAGTTTCTGACCATCATTGTGAATCTGTCTCGTGATTCACCAAACCAACAAATACCAAAACACAGATAATGATAATGAAAAAAAATAGAATCATGCTTCAAGATTGTATGAAAACCTTTACCATTGATCAAGACAAAGCCATATCTCCCGATCAGACAGTAAAAAAATTTCATGACAAACTCAAATCAATAGAACTAAACATTCTTAGTGAAGTCAAAAGAATAGACAACGGCAGGCTTGATATTCCTGTATATTTTAGTGTTTGTGGTGACGATGCTCTTGCAACTATTGGCACCAAAAAACAAATGGGAAAGGGTGCTTCACCCATTCAGGCGGAAGCATCTGCCTGCATGGAGCTTGCCGAAAGATATTCTTTTTT
>JAAELB010000579.1 GCA_024227155.1 Desulfobulbaceae bacterium | reverse complement strand
CAGGCTTTGACAAAGCTGCTCCAACCACTCGTCGAGAACCTTCTTTCCACCCGGCAACACCTACGGGAAAACGGTCAATTTGAAGCAGGTGATGCCCTCCGGGATGCCTTGACAGCAGCTGGTATCACCGTGGTAGACACCAATGAAGGATATAGATGGCAGCTCTCCCTAAAGAAAAAAATATTTTAAAACTTAATATCACCATGGACAAAAATGAAACCTCCCCCCAAGCAACCGGTGAGATGACAGTTACTCACATTTCATTTTCTCAGCTTTCTTCTCTCTGGTCACTACATCGTCAGACCTGGCAATGGAATAACCCATTCGTTACTCCTGCCTGGCTCACAGCCTGGTGGACTCACTTTGCCGACAAGAATGAACTACTTTTGCTCAAGGTCTGTTTTGACGATCGTCCCGTGGGAGTCGCGCCACTTATGGTCAAAAACAGTACCGCTACCTTTATTGGTTCAACGGACCTCTGTGATCTTGGTGACTTTATTGTAGAACCTGGGTTTCATTCTTGTTTTTACCAGGCAATTCTTGATTATTTGCATCAACATAAAATACATCATCTTGTCCTGGAACAGGTTCAACCAGGTTCCCATGTATAT
>JAAELB010000578.1 GCA_024227155.1 Desulfobulbaceae bacterium | reverse complement strand
CTTCCTTTGTTGAAACTTCAGCTCTGGTTATGGCGTAACCTTTGCTGAACAGGCAACATCCTGGGCTCCATGACACATGAAATGTTCCTTTGGGCAGTGTCACAGATGTTAGTTTTCCTTGATGTCCCTTAGTTGTGCAACTTTCATGTATTGTTGTATCCTGTTTGACAACAATAACTGCTCTTCCTTCATCAACAGCATACCACATCTCGTCTGGTATGCGCGCTTGGGCCACTTTACAAGTCATCAGTATGTCTTTTTCAGTGAGCACAGAAGTGGCACAACCATCAGTTGTTATTAACCCTGACACACATACTGCAGGGTTCCTACCAGTGCAGCCTTTTGGTTCAGTTACTGCACCACTTTTTATATCTAAGGCTGCAAAAGGGGCAACTTGGAGGACTACGGGGTGACCACTTGGTCCCCAAATGGGAAAACTTTGTAATTGGAAACCAAGGGTGGGGTCAGTGGATACTACTGGTAGTCTTACTATATATGCTAGACCAGCATTCCATAGGGGCTCAACAGTGCTATACCTATAGTACCATTCAAAAGGGAGGGAGCCATCTACCATCTGCTTCAATTGGCGTAGTGGCAATATATTTTCAGTCAGGCGACCTTGTTCCATGTCATGTAATATGGTCTCCTGCCTAGCTTGTATTAATTCTAACCTG
>JAAELB010000577.1 GCA_024227155.1 Desulfobulbaceae bacterium | reverse complement strand
GCTGGACATTGGGTCAGGTTACCGGACAACTTGTCCTTTTGCTCCCGACCGCACTTTTTATACTCCCAGCAATTCAGTTTTTCATATTTCATGTCGCATCAGTACGCTGATGTTGTTTGTGTTTTGCCCTTGCAACAAGGCCTGCTAAAGCATAGCCCGCATTTCATCCACAAGATCACGATGGTGCTTATAGGTGCTACGCGCACCAGCATTGCTGTCTTCGAGCAAGAACTGTTCCGTAAGTGAGTCGTGTTCCGCTTGCGTCAGTTCCTGGTCGGCTAATTTGAAAAACAGGTGATCTTCCTGGTGGATGTGCCGGCGCAATATAGAGATGTAGGGTGCAAGATTTTCCAGAATCGTTGTTATGGTGATTTCGTTTTTCGGGTCATACCCGGGGATTGACTGTTCAATATTCTTGATAAAAAGCCGGTTTCGCTCATGCTGATATCGTAAAGCTCCCATAGCAAGATCAAGAGCGCCGTCTTTTTTCTGGGCAAGCAATCCAAATAAGAGATATTCTTCCTTGAAGTGGTGAAATTGATCTGAAAAATTTTTGGAGAATAATACGGCCTTATCAAAAAATGTCGCTTCAGGATAATCTCCGTTCTCAAGCTTTTCCTTTGCTATCGTGAACGTTTCCAAAGCCTTCAAGATTAAGCTATGCTCATTTGCCAGTATCTCAGTCGCCCTCATTAACCTCTCCTTGTTGCTGAGAAAAACAATTATTTCATAAATAACCGCTATTATAAACTTTCAGCTTTCGCCTGAAAACACATTGACTTAAGTCAACAAAGCGATAATTGACAAAGTGTATAAATTGTTTCAGATGCATACAATAAATCAAGATGATTCGAGCAGTTTGGCAAATAATTTGGCATAAAAGAAATATTAAGCCTGGGAGAGTTGCACGGTGACGGAAATCTCAAGTTGTATAGCGTTCAGATGCGTGTACCGGCAATATAACATAGAAACAGACAATTGAATCATTGCGCAGCATTAAAAACAGGGAAGGTCCAATATTAATTCACTGCCGGCATGGTTCGGGCAGAACAAAGGCTACCATTTCCGCATACAGGATCATTTTTAATAATGGGTCAAAAGCATTAGATGAAATGATAAATGGTGGCTATGGGTATCACCAAAGAATTTGCCCTGAACTTGTAGAATTGGTTGAGAATCTGGATGTAAATATAATCAAAACGTCATTAAATCGATAAAAAGCTAAAAAAGCATGAAGAAAATATTTGAGATAGAACAAATCGGAATTATTCACAGCCCCTATAAAACAAAAGATGAATGCCCGATTCAAGGTCGGGTTGACCCGAAGGGAATGGGCAAGATAGCGGTTTATGCAGAATATGAAGGCGGGCTGGAAACAATAGAAATATTTTCACACATCATTTTATTTTACATTTTTGATAAAGCAGGAGAGATCATTTTATCAAGACCGACTTTTTTGGATGACGCACCCCATGGGGTATTTGCATCACGTCATCCGTGCAGACCAAATGGCAT
>JAAELB010000576.1 GCA_024227155.1 Desulfobulbaceae bacterium | reverse complement strand
GGAACAATAATACAGTTTGACGCTGAGCTATGGGTTGATGGCATTCAGCAACAAACAATCACAAAATCAGTACCGGTGCAGTCACAGCCGTTTTTTGAACTCACGGTCAACGACCAGCTTTCCCCCGCCCCTGTTTCCGGTCAAACTGAGATTATCCTCAACTACAGCAATGTTGGAACTACCTCATCTGATACGATGCTCACCTTCCCTATGCCCCAAGACACAACCTATATTTCCTCTACAGATGGAGGTATTTATGACCACGGCGTTGTTACCTGGCAGCTTGGAAGCATGTCTAACGGACAGGACGGAGAAAAGAGAGTGCTCCTCGCCACAAATGGGACTGAAGGAGGTCTTATTGAAAGTGAGCCTATTACTATCAGTGGTACTGACGCAAGTTATAATAATTACCAGGTACAGGTTGCCACAGCCGGATGGCTTGAAGATATCCAAACTCCGCTCATGTCCCTTACATTAAATCCGGACCCTGTAAAACAGGGAGAAGAGCTCAACATTGGTGCAGTTATTTCAAACCCTAGTTCTGAAAGCATTTCAAACGTGGAACTAAGACTACACTATCCGGATCACCTGAATTCTATTTATACCCAGTATATCACCACAGGAGGGGCAGCAAATTCTGTCTCTTGCATCGGAGATACCCCAACAAACCATTGTGAATCAGGAGAGACTG
>JAAELB010000575.1 GCA_024227155.1 Desulfobulbaceae bacterium | reverse complement strand
CGTCGGTCAAAGTTTGTTTCTGCTTGCCCAGGCGGGAATTGACCTGAAAGAGAAAGTGCTCGGCCAGCAGCGGGAGGTCTTCAAGCCTCTCTCGCAGGGGTGGGATATGAATCGGAAAAACATTGATTCGGTAGTAGAGGTCTTCGCGGAACAGACCTTTTTCGACCTGCTGCTCCAGGTTCTGGTTGGTCGCGGTGATGATTCGGACGTTGACGTATGCCTCCTGACTGCTGCCGATTCGGCGGACTTTTCCCTCTTGGATGACCCGCAGCATCTTGGCCTGCAGGGCGGGGAGCATTTCAGCGATTTCGTCGAGAAAAATCGTTCCGTCCCTGGCGGTTTCAAACAGGCCTGCTTTACCTTTCTTTTTCGCCCCGGAGAAGGCGCCACCTACGTAGCCGAAGAGTTCACTTTCTAGCAGGGATTCCGGCAGAGCCGCGCAGTTGATGGGAATGAAAAGCCCGCTGCGGCCACTTGCGGTGTGAATCGCGCTGGCAAAAAGTTCTTTGCCGGTACCACTTTCACCGCGAATCGAAACGGTTCCGTCGCTGGCAGCGATCTTTTCGGCAAAAGCGATGGCATTGCTGATTGTAGAACTATGGCCAATCATGTCGCTGAAAGTCAACTGCGGGGTCTGAGCGACAACGCTGGCCAGCTCGCGGATGACTTTCATATCCTGCATTACTTCAACCGCGCCGACAATCCGCCGACGCGAGTCGTGAATAGTTTTGCCGGTGGTGAGAAACTGGTAACGTTCTTGGCCGCGAATCAGATTACGCTTGGTGTTGACATAGGTTTTCCCTTGCAGGCAGTCAAGTATTCGGTTATCCGGAAGGTTGAATTCGTGCAGATTCTTGCCGATGATATCGTCTTCATGGCAATCGAGCATCTTGCGAGCGACCCGATTGATAATGGCCAGTTTGCCATCTTCGTCTACAGCAAGGATTCCATCACTGATGCTGTCGAGAACCACCTGGAAACGTTTCTGCCGTTTTTCCTGCGGCATGGTCCGGATGGTGCGAACATTAATCACATGAACGCTGGCGCCAAGGTTTGTTAGGATCTGCCTTTCTTCCGGGGACTTTCGGCCCGTTTCCACTTCAAGGAACACATCCGAACGATCCGCGAATTTATCAACCTCCATGGCGATGATATTCAGATCGGAATCTGCCAGAAGCGTGGCGATATCAGCCATGACGCCAACTTGGTCGAGTACCTGTAATTTAAGTTTGATAACTGATCGCACGGACATCTCTCTCGGAAGGATGTGATTACCAGAAACTTCGTACCCATTGACATCGTTACTTTGCTCCGATAAACTTCGTATGATCTAACACTACAATTCAGTAACATTTGTGTCAACATTTTTCCCTACGACTGAACTTGCCTACTGAATTTTGCAACTTTTTCCTTAACAGACTGCATTCGTTGAGAGTCAAGAAACAGTTTGTAGATTTTCTCATCCATGTTGGCCTTTCGTCCAATAATTTTCTCCTCTATGAGAGAAAGGGCTTCAACTGATTTATCACAAACGGGATAACCCTTTTCATCAAGTGATATCGACGGGTCGAAACAAACCTGAGATATATTATTTATATCGACCAGGCAGAGATGGCCTTTAGTCGTTATAATCAAGTTTCCCACCCCTGCGAGATCAGGGATGTGGCCAGTGGAGAGTATCATGCTTTTAATTTTATCGACGAACACAATAGCCTTCTCACGAGCGCCTGCAACCCACGCATCTCTGGACAAGGGCATCTTGCCCATCCGCGCATGCATTGTGTTAAAAAGTTCAGGAAGGAATCTTTTTGAATCGAGCACAGTCCAGGGATCCATGGCTTCTCCAACAATAAAATCCTGGAAGCCGCATAGCAGCAGATCTTTCCCCTTGGGGCCGCCGTACTCAGCAATAAACTCAGTAGAGTGAGCCATAAAATTTGGCCCGAGGTAGTTACTGACAAGTTTAACTCTTTCGATTTCCGCCCAAACGTCACTTAAAGTATTAAACCGCGAACGAAATATTCGAAAAACACTTTGGGGTAAAGCTGTAGGAAACACCCTTACCCCCTGGCTTACAGTTCCCTTGTTTTCTATAGCCACATCGTTTTGGTCCAATATCTCCATAACATGTGATCGCAGTCCTTGACGGAAATGTCTTCGAAAGACATATGGAGTCGAGGCACTTACAAAACTGAGCGCAATCACATCTGTGTGGTCAAGGATATGCTTATCTCGTATATCTTCGGACATTGCTTTATCGATCAAGGGAAACCGTGTGCATTCTCATTTGTATAGTGGAAAGTCACTGCAAAGTTTTGCAACCTTGCTCCTACTCGCCGCCAATACTGATTGATCATCAGGATTTTTCAAAATATCTGTAATTATCTGGGCGATTATGCTGGCCTGCTCAGGCTTAATTCCTCTAGAGGTAATGGCAGGACTACCCAGGCGGATGCCGGATGTTACAAAAGGACTTCGACTCTCAAAAGGAATTGAATTTTTATTCACTGTAATCTCAGCTTTACCCAGCAGAGCTTCAGCGTCTTTGCCGGTAATGCCAAGGTTAGTCAAATCCAAAAGGATCAGGTGGTTATCAGTTCCCCCGGAAACCATATCCACACCATTTTTCATAAAAACCTTTGCCATGGCAGCTGCATTGGCAACGACCCCTTTCTGATAGTCTACAAAAGAGTCTGACTGGGCTTCTTTCAATGCGACAGCTTTAGCGGCGATAACATGCATAAGAGGGCCACCCTGAATACCGGGAAAAATTATAGAGTTTAATTTTCCGGCGAGAGAAGACTTCGCCAGAATCATTCCCCCCCGGGGGCCTCTCAAGGTTTTATGTGTTGTGGTGGTGATGATATCGGCAAAAGGGACAGGAGAAGGATGTAGACCTGTTGCCACCAATCCTGCAATATGGGCCATATCGACCAGGAACAAGGCCTTGACGGATTCCGCCACTTCTGCAAATTTAGCAAAATCAATGATCCTTGAATAGGCACTGGCTCCTGCTATAATCATCTTCGGTTTGTGTTTTTTCGCCAACAGAGCCATCTGTTCATAATCGATTCTACCCGTCTCCTTTGACACTCCGTAGTGTACAAAATTATACAGCTTACCGGAAAAGCTCACCGGGCTGCCATGGGTCAAATGACCGCCGTGGGCCAGGTCCATTCCCAAAACGGTGTCACCTGGTTCAAGCACAGCCATCAGTGCTGCCATATTGGCAGTAGATCCAGAATGGGGCTGAACGTTGGCGTAATCTGCCTTAAACAGGGTCATCGCTCTTTCAATCGCCAGGTTCTCAGCTCTATCCACAAAATCACACCCGCCGTAGTAGCGCTTGCCTGGATATCCCTCTGCGTATTTATTTGTCAGAACACTCCCCTGCGTATCCATTATAGCCCTGCTGACACAATTTTCAGAAGCAATTAATTCCAGACCGCACTCTTGTCTCCTGGCCTCCTGCTCAATAACGGCTGCGATTTCAGGATCTGTTTCCATGATGTGAGATAACATGAACTGCTCCTTTTTCTCTCTCATTAATTTTTTTTGATTTTTTAAGTTGATCAAACGATCAAATGGTTTGTTTGATTCAAGTGATAATTTCTGATATCCGTATCAAACGAAACCGTATACATTGAATTTACACGCAAACCACGCTACTTTCCCTGAATTAGTTTAAAAAGCCTGAAATCAGCAATGGTCACAGGTTTTGTCTTTTCCTCTCGGAAATTTTATATATAGCCAACACCAGTGAGTATTGATACCTGATCTATTGAACTCTTTTAACAAGTGACGTATAAAATTTCATTGCTTCAACAATCTCCGAAATTTCGCAGTGTTCATCCCTGCAGTGAGCCAGAGCAGGATCGCCGGGACCTAAACCGATAGTAGGAATTCCCAGTTTGCTGGCAGTAGCAAACCCATTTGTAGAAAAATTCCACTTAAATAACGTTGCATCCTTTCCCGTAGCGTCATTGAAAGCTTCAATACTAGCACGTGTCAATGGATGATCATTCTTTAGTTCCCACGGCAAGAAAAAGGCCTTGCAGGATACCGACTTACCGGTCCAGGTTTTATCGGTTATGTCAAAAATATCCCACTGTGCTTCTGTTTCTTTTAGCAACGCGTCCATTTCCTTAGCTACGGTTTCTTCTGTTTCTCCCATTTCTAAACGCCTGTCGAGATAGAGCTTACAGTGGTCAGGGACAGCGTTAAGAGAAACAGCCCTGCTTTCGATGCGGCTTAGGGTTACAGAGCCAGCCTTGTTGTCAGCAGAAAGTTTGGACTGAAGTTTTTCAATACGGCCAATTATACTCTGTGCTTTATAGATGGCATTATCACCGAGCTCTGGAGAGCTGCCGTGCGCAGAAACACCTTCCGTATTGATCGTTAACATCGCTCTACCTCTGTGTCCCAACGCAAGTTTTAAAGAGCTTGGCTCACAGATAACAGCAAAATCCGGATTAATACTTTTCTTCTCACACAGATACAGGAGTGCTTCTCCCTCTAAGTCCTCTTCAAGAATCGAACATGAAACATATATCGTCTTCCCTTCATCAAGGGAGAGTTCTTTGATGGCATAACCTGCATAAATAGTTGCGGCTATAGCGCCTTTCATGTCAACTGATCCACGCCCATAAATTTTCCCATCAATTATTTCACCGCCGAACGGGTCAGTTATCCACTCTTCGGGATCATTTACGGCTACTGTATCACAGTGAGAATCAAACAAAATAGTGGTATCACCATTACCAATCCGGCCTGCAACATTGCCAAAATCATCCAGAATAATCTCGTCGTACCCCAGTGATATCATTTTCCTGGAAATGCACTTAACGATTTCCTCTTCATCATGGGTATAGCTTTTTATCCTCACAAGCTCCTGGGTAAAAGCAATCACCTCATTTTCAAGAGAATTGCAGAATGTTCTAAC
This sequence comes from Desulfobulbaceae bacterium, assembly GCA_024227155.1. GTDB lineage: Bacteria > Desulfobacterota > Desulfobulbia > Desulfobulbales > Desulfocapsaceae > Desulforhopalus_A. Next base: position 12,395 of record JAAELB010000575.1, on the reverse strand, counting down.
CGTTTCTGCTGTCATTAAAATAGATCCTCTCTTAACAATTTATTGGATAAAGAGTTCTCTCAGCACCTGAAAGAATGTCCGCACCATCTTTGGTGACAACAACATTTTCTTCGAGGTTAAAAACTCCATTTTCCTTTACGAATCCAGGTTCTATATTTATGATCATCCCCTCACGAAGAACGGTTTTGTCCTGTGTGGTAATCGATGGTGGTTCAGTACTCATGAGACCCATTCCATGACCCAAACGGCCACAGTCAAAAGATGAGGGGTCAAATCCGTATTCGACTAGTGCGCCGATACATACTTCTGCAAGATCACCGGCTGTAAGACCGGGTTTAATACTCTTTATCGCTTTCATCGTCACGTCATGAACACATGCCTGGTACTCTTTTCTCTCCTGATCCACAGGTCCAACAATGCCGGCACGTCCAAAATCCGCCCAATATCCTTTAACAGTGGCACCACAGTCGACCCAGACCAGATCACCCTTTTCTATTCTGCGGTCTGATCCAATATTGCTAATCCTGTCATACTGACCCTTCTCAGTAGCAATAAGGGCAAATCCAGGTTTATCCGCACCAGCCTCCATCATGTAGGAAAAAAGATTTTTAATAATCTGCGTCTCTTTCATTCCTTCATGCATTGTTTCGAAAACCTTGTTCAGCGCAAAACTGGTGGCGTCACACGCTTTTCTTATGCATTCAATCTCAATGTCGGATTTAATAAGCCTAAGACTCCAGAGGATATCAGTGCCGTCTACAAACTGACAATTATCCATTTGCTGACGCAAGTTTTCAAACTCCATATATGGAATGCCCAGGCGCTGTTCATATCCCAGTTCCCAGCCGATTTTTCCTTCGGCCATGCCGAGGGATTTCATGATTTCTTCTACTGTGTTAAGGTCGGTTCCATAGAGTCCGGCATAATTAATGATTTCACAGCCGTGTGTTTTCTGTTTAGCATCGGGAGTCATCATGTTCTGAAGCAAAAGAACAGGCTTTTCATCGACCGGTAGAAAATACCATGCTGTTCTAGTGTATGTGGTCCAGGGAGCATGGGTACGAAACCCCGTAAAATAGGTCACATTATTCTCATCTGTCAAGACCATGCCCGAGATTCCCGTATCCTTCATATAACTCCTACACTTCTCCAAACGTTTGGTAATCTCTTCTTTTGGCCAAGTAGGGTAAGACATATTCATTTCCTTAGTGTGATAAATAATTGTTCAAACACAAACCTAACATATTACCCGCACTTCTTGTGATTCTGGTTAGTACCTTAGAAATTATTTTCTGCGTTTTTGTGGCAGAAAATAATTTCGTGAAGGTACTTATCCAAGCATTTTAGAAAGTTCCGATCTATTCGGGTTAGGATTTATACAATTACCTCCCCATTAACCAGTATGGTAAAAAGGTGGAAAGAGATGGAACAAACATGGTTAAAAGCAAGGTCGGAAACATTGCGAACAAAATATAAATCATGACCGGTTTGATATACTGATTTACTGGTAAGTCAGCAATATGCCCCCCTAGATACAAAAGAGCTGCGACCGGCGGAGTTATGATGCCCATTGCCAGGTTGACACCTGTCATGGCGGCAAAATGATATGGATCAATGCCTAAGCTCTTAGCCACAGGGAGCAACACAATCGCTGAAACCATGATAGCGGAGCTGTCATCCATGATCATGCCCATAAGAAACAGAATTAAATTGAGCACACAGAGTTGAACAATATAGTTGGTAGAAATGGCCAGCATGAGTTCCAGCATTGCTTCGGAAACCTGGGCAATAATCAGAACTTTGCTTAGCGCTGAAAATATAAAAATAAGAATCACAATGCTTGAGGTTACTGACGCTGCAGATAACAGGTGATTTTTAAATTTTCTAACTGTTAACGTCCTGTAGCAAAGAAACCCAATTAAAATAGTATAGACTGTGGTTGTAGCGGCAGCTTCTGTCGGAGTATAGATACCAGCATAGATACCACCCAGACAGATAACAGGAATTCCAAGCCCCCACCCTGCTTTCTTGGTGGTAGTGGAAATTTCTTTCATTTGAGTCTTAATCGTTGTTTTCTCACTGACTTTGATGGTGTCAATTTTTCTGCACATTACCAGATGCACAGTAATCAACAGTAAAGTCATTATCACCCCTGGAAGCAGTGGAGCGAGAAAACAATAGGTTATAGGAACTTTACCCATAAAACCGAATATTATCATTCCGGCGCTTGGGGGGATGAGCAGGGACAGCGTGGCAGAGGGGATAAGCAAGGCAATGCTGTAGGCTTTTGGATACCCCTCCTTTTCCATACTGGGTAGCAAGGCACTACCTATTCCGGCCAACGCCGATAGGGACGCCCCGGAAATCGCTCCAAAAAGTGCGTTGGTTAACACTACTGCAACCCCCAATCCACCGCGGAAACGACCGACTAAGGATATAAACCAATCACACAACTTTTTCGCTACTCCACTGCCATCAACTAATATTCCCAGCAAGATATAGAGTGGCAAGCAAAGAAATACAAAGCTCTGTAACATGTCGAAGGCACCTGAGAATGCCCACGCTGGATCAATATCGTTTAAAATAATTAAAATGAATGTCCCCAGGCCAAAGGCGTAAAATATAGGAACTTCCAGCATCATGATAACAATCATGATTACAAAAACTATCATCAGTTGGGCAATCATCCTATTCTCCTTCCAATCTATTGTCGCTTTTGGCAATATTGATCAAATCAGCAACTGAATAAATAAAAATTAGCGTCCATCCGATGGCTGGTCCAGCCACGTAATACACCTTTCTAAAATGAAAAGGAGTATATAGACCAGGCGATTTTGAAACAAACAGAAAGTATTGTATTATGTACCAGGTGATAAGGGATGCGCAGATAAGGCTTAACAGCGTAGAAACATATTTAATGTATTGTAAAACTTTAGGAGAGAGTGGAAACAGGTGTAGCGCTTTAACTGTGATATGGTCTTTTGTTTTTAATGCATATGCTGCCCCTATGTAATAGACATAGGCAACTATCAGAAGACAGCCTTCTTCTATACCTATAATCGCACTTGTCATCAAGTATCGGCTGATAACTTCGATAAGGATCAGTATCGGAATCAAAAAATAGGCCGAAATTAATATGCATCGTTCCAAAAAATCTAAAACTTTAAATGATAGACCAATTATGGCTTTGAATGATTCAATCATATATATTGCCCTTATGAATTGGTTATTGCCAGGTAGGGTAGATCAACCGACTCCTTTCGTCGTATTACCTGTTTTTGGTGAACGTTGAACACTTAATAGAGCAGGAGGTCTTCTTGATGGCAGCGCTTATTAGTAGTTCCCGGCAGACAAAGCCGGGAACTAATAACATTTCACTTACTGTAGCTTGGTGGCATTTTTGCGGATAACATCCATTACTTCTTTACCAATTCTTGACTCCATAAATGGCCATTCTTTTTCACGGCTTATCTTGCCGTTTGCCAGCCATTGTTCTTGTGTGTACTTAGTAATTTCAATGCCATGTTCGACTAACTGGCTGCGATATTTTTCATTCTCCTTCCTGATAGCAGCATAATTATCCCTGGACCATTCCTCGCTAATTTTTGAAATCTTTTCCTGATCGGAATCAGAGAGAGATGCAAAAAGGGTCTTGTTCATAAGTAAAAACATAGTCGATGTCATATCCTGAGCATCATAGATATATTTGATGACATCCTTGTAATTATACCATGCTTCTGACCAGGCCGCGTTGCCGCCCGCATCAACTGTTCCCAGACTCAAAGCTGGTACAAATTCGCTGTAAGGCATACTAAGTGTTCCAAATCCCAGTTCCTTGAATCGGAGCTGTAAGAGTTCAGTTGGCATCAACCTGACCTTTACGTCTTTGGGGCCAGGCATTGGATCAAATTTTTTATTGGAAACAACTATCAAAAAACCGTCTGGCAAAGTCCCAAGTACTTCCCAGTCGATATCTTTGAAAATTTCTTTATGAAGATCATACATCCAACCAAGCATTCCTTCAGTAAAGTCGTCCCAATTACGGTATACGTATCCCAGCATGTAAACATCAGCTCCAGGACCGGCAATACCGGTTGTTGGCCAGGCAATGGTTATTTCCTGGGCACCGGAAGCAACTGCTTCCGACTGTGAGGTGTAATCACCTAATAAATTCCCAGGGTAATGCTTAATTTTTACTCGACCATCTGTTGCAGTTTGCACACGGTTAATCCAATCCTCGGTCAAATCATATTGAATTGTACCTTTGGTAAAAGGTTGGCCGAGCTTCCACTTGTAGGTTTTTTCTGCCGATACTGCCACATTAGACAAACCTGTCACCAGCAACAAGCTTAAGGCACCTATTAAGCAAGTAATTTTTGCCACATTCATCCTTTTCATTTAATCCTCCAGATTTACTATGGTTTAAGGGTTGGACTACCTGTAATTATTTACTTTGACCCCGCTTTGATTTGATTTTTTCATTCCATTCGGGAATAGTATTGTACGCTTCTTCCCAGTAGCTTTGATCTTTCATGTTTTCCAAAAACTCTTTTGTATATCCGAACCTTACCCAGTCCTGTTCTTTCTGTTCATAAAGACGCTCTTTAGCAGCAGCAGTTCGGAAATCGTGCACATTATCTTCCGATGCATTTTTCAACACATCATTAGCCCATCTTTCCAGGACAAAATCCTCAGTTTCCAAATATCGCTCTTCCAGATCTTCGATAACCGAATGATACCGATCGAAACCATCGGTGGCAATTGTAACAACATTATCCTCAGGCCCCAGTTTCAGATACTTGGCCATCTTTATTGCACCAATAATATTGGCCATACCTGATACGCCGAACAGATCTTTATAGCTCTCAGCAACTTCAGAATCGATTCCCATAGCAACCAAGATATCCTTGCCATCACGCATAACCTTCAGAGCTTTAACGGCATCATCATCATGGATCAGGGTCACGAAATCAGTGGTGTTGATATTGTGAATCAAAGAGCATAACTTGTCGCCAATACCTTCGATACGGTGCTGACCGCGCGCATCTTTGGTTAGTGTTGGGCACTCATAAGGCTCTAATGCCACAAGTTTACACTCCGGAAACGCCTTTTTCATTTCATCACCTGCTGCGAATGTTCCGGCCGTTCCAACGCAAACCGCATAACACGCAACCCGGCCATTCCCGACATCGCTCACCGCCTCGATTGCGGAATTGCCGGTTACATATCTATGAAAACGATAGTTCGACATCAGCTCAAATTGATCCAGTGAATAATTTATTGGATTTTTCTTTAACTCAATAGTTCTATACACAGTCAAAATAACATCTGACTCTGTACCAGGAGTTAGATCAAGCTCTCCACCGTATTGTTGAATTCGCTCGTATCGTTCTTTGCTCATATTATCCGGCATGGGGACGATTGCTTTATACCCCATCAAATTTGAAATATAAGCGGTACCAATGCCGAAATTCCCTGTGGACGGTCCAAGAATTGTGTGCTCACCAGGTTCTACGACATTGTCAATGCTCGCTTCCATCAACATCGAATATGCAGGACCAACTTTGTGTGCACCGGAGGGGAAATTTTTCCCCAGCATCACCACAATATTTGCCTCCACGCCCGTCAACTCTTTTGGCAAGACAATCTTTCTTACATCATTATTCTCATCCTTCCAGGTAATGTTAAATAGATTGACTGGATCCATTTCATCTTCTTTGAGTGCTTTTACAGCTTTCTGACGAATTTCTTCGGGTGCTTTGTCAGGAAAAAGCATTTCTTCATACGTTGGGCCAAATGGATACTTGCTCATGCTTGAATCTCCACTAATCTTTTGTGTTAATTTTGTAATTATTGCTTGGAGGCTCTCAGAAAAACTTTTCAGATTTACGCTCCTAGTTAGATTAAACTTACTTTCCTTCAGGTTCTGGTTTACCAGCTGTTTCTTTCAACGCTGCAAACCGCTCTAAATTTCTTTTCCAATTTGAAATTAAGATTTTGTTTGCCAGCTCGGAGTCACCAGCCTTGAATGCAGAAATCAGCTTTTTATGCTCCAAAACGGATGATTCCGCAATTGAAAGACCTTCAAAATATTGTACTTCGAGACGACGATACCTTACTTTCAAATCCTCTAATATATTGATCAGGTGAAAATTTTTTGACCGCTCAATAAAAATGCTGTGAAATTTTTTATCTGCTCTGGAAGCTGCCTCTGGATCGTTTCCTTCAAGCGCCCTCTTCAATTCATTGTTAGCTTTTTCCATTCCTGCAAGATCATCTTCGGTCAATGAGCTGATTGAAATCGATAAAGCCAGTGTTTCAAGCGTCCAGATAATTGGGTAAATCATCTCCGCTTCTGTCGGTGGAATTTCAGATACACGGGTCCATCTGTTAGCAGCGGATTCAACAAACCCTTTGTCCTCGAGGCGATGTATCGCCTCTCTGACAGGTGTTCGACTGACTCCCATATATTCCGCGAGCTCTTTGTCGACTATTTTTTCACCGGGCTGAAGAGTACCATCCATGATCCAGTGCAATAATTTCCTAAACACATCCTCCCGCATGGGAAGGTGACTAATATGTTGTTCTTTTTCGGGCAGAGGCATTTTCTGTAAACTCTCAATGATTTGATTTTTTAATATGGCTAGACCCAGACCAATATATTGGATATTGGATATCAGTCACCGTACTGAAGATCCACGCAGGTGTCAATAAAAATAATATCGGTGTATCATGGGTATAACTTTCAATGATGCAGGCTTTAACAACTTGAAGTATAAGTTCCAGGTAACCGTTCACCAGCACCCCATTTTCGTCCGATCAGGCCTCCTGGCATAGCCAACTATAACCAGGAGACCAGCTTGAACGAACCTGGAGCACTGGACGAACGGTTACGGACTCTGGTTATGCAGTCTTTTGAAGGGGGCGGTGAACGGTTACAGTTCCAGAGCAAACGATCCACTTGACATTCAATATTCTACAAAAACAATCGACATGGAAAATTATCAGGGAGTGAAATTCAATCATAAACAAAGTAACACTTCTTTTTCCTTTGATAATCGGCTCGAACGCCTTAACCAATGGGCCTACCTATTCTCACAGCTCGGCCTTGCACCAGTACATGCAGGCGGTGCATACGGCAACCATTCCTACAGAACAGCTGAAGAATCTTTTATCATCTCCAAAGCGGGAATGATTCCAGGGGAAGCTTTAGACCCGGAGAACTACTGCCACGTGACTGCTTTTGAGGAATCCACCACTACCTTTATTTTTGATGGGGAACACCCTCCGTCTTCAGAGTGCTTTCTCCACAATATCCTCTATCAAAATCACCATGAAACGCAGAGCATACTGCATGGACACTGCTCTTTATTAAATGCTCATGCAAAAATTCTAAATATTGAAACCACTACCACGTTTTATGACTACGGAACAGAAGCTCTTGCTGATTCTGCATTAGAGCTGGCATTAGCAGGACACAGCTTTTTTATCTTAAAAGATCACGGCTTTGTTGCACTTGGAAATAATATTAAAAGTGCCGGAAATTTGACACTCGACTATTTTGGCAAACTTGTTACTTTTTTGAAAAATCTCTAACCAACTCGAGTTACTGCCAAGCTACTACTCAACAATACAACCCGTACACATTATGTACGCATTCTCAGGAGAACATTATGAAAAAGCTATTCATACCGCTTACCCTTTCGCTCTTTCTGACCACTAATCTTCAGGCCAACAACATAGAAACTGAGGCTGTTGACAGCCTCTCAACTGCTCAAAATTTTGTCCAGGATGGCAACTACAGCAAAGCAGTTGAAGAAATCAACTATGCACTAGCAAAGATCAATGAACTTACTGCCACAGAGTTGCTTAAATTTATCCCCCCCCCACCCGATGGTTATTCTCTGCTAAACAAACAGTCGCAGGGAGTCGGTGCTGGGGCATCAATTGCTGGAAATGCCGGTGCCACCGCAGAATATGCCTCTACTAAAGGAGCCACAATCAATCTCAATATCGCAATTGGGGGGATGACAGGTAAAATGGCTAGTTTTGCCGCATTAGGCTCAATTTTTGCCGGGCTTAGTCAAGAAAGCGGTGAAGGTCAAACGAGAAAAGTCCGAATCCAAGGCTATACGGGAACAGAAATATATAATAGTAGCGACCAAACAGGCACCCTCACCTTTCAAGTTGGGCAAAAAGCCTCCGTCACCTTTGAGGGAAACACGATCCAATCAACTGAAGAACTGATGCAATTTGCAAAGTCATTTGATTTCGCCGGACTCGAAAAAACATTCTAACGATAGAGCCCGCAAGGAGGCAAGAATGCATGTAATTGTGAGGATTTACATTAATTAAAATATTTTTGTTTTTTTTTATACAATTTCACTGTAGCCAAGCAAGATAACTCCTTGAACTTTCATTCCTTCCAATTCCCATAGGTATATTTACCTATGGGAATTGGGTATTAACGCCGTTTACTCTTGCCCCTATTTCCTATAGATTAATGTAAGAGGCTGCTTGAGAATACCCTTTTTAACCAAAACACCTATTCTCGGACAAGCTCCTGGTAAAATAGATTTTCTGATATTTATCATTTATTAGAAATCATACAATTGCGAAATCTATCAAAATGACACTACCTCGGCCATCTCGTAGGTAGTAGACAGCAGTTTTTTTGACGAACAGGGGAGGGAGAGCTCATGGCAGACGACTTTAGCAACCTGCAAGAGTATAAAAAAAATATCGCTGGAAAAAATGACAAAAAGGGAGAGACAAAAAAAGACATAGCAACTGTCGAACGTCATAGAGTCCATGTTATCATAACGCAAAGAAAAAATAGCTCATGGGTTAATGACCTTGATGCACGCGAAAAGATGAATCAACTCAACCGAATATACCACTAACCCGGTAAACGGGAAGTAAGAAGGGACTACAAATAAATTTCTAACAAAATTTATTTTTCCAACCTTTTAACAACCTATTTCTTCCACCAGGTCATCAGGAGTTGAAATGGGTTGTAATACAGGGGAAGAACCTCCGGTTGAAGAAACTCATCCGTGTAGGCAAGTCGATGTACAGCTAAATACCAGTTGGGCACTAGATAATATCCGTACCAAAGCACCCGATCTAAAGCTTTACAACTTGCTGTCAACTGCTCCTGGTTTTCAGCATAAATAACCTTTTCCACAAGATTATCGACCACCTCAGATTTGACTCCCGCATAATTTCTGGAACCAACCTTGTCTGCAGCAGATGAGTGCCAGTAGCTCCGTTGTTCATTGCCAGGGGATTGTGACTGGCCATAGGAAGAGACGATCATATCAAACTCAAATCTTTTGACCCTGTCGACATAAAGCGCAGCATCTACAGTTCTATAATCAGCAGTTATCCCAAGTTTTTTCAAATTTTTCACATATGCGGCCATTACCCTCTCAAAAGCTGGAGAGGCTAGCAAAATGTCAAAAACGAACTCTTTCCCTTCCCCATTTAACAGCTTTCCTTGCCTAACCTTCCAGCCTGCCTGCTGCAGTAACTTTTTTGCCTCCAACAGGTTTTTTCTGGCCCCTCTCTTTCCTTTAACAACCGGAGGAGACAGGGGAATTGTAAAAACTTCCTTGGGTAACTGATCCTTAAATTCATTCAAATAACTTAACTCCAGTCCCCCAGGGAGCCCTCGAGCTGCAAGGTAGGAGTTACTAAAGAAGGAATCATTCCTTGTATACTGGTTGTGGAAAAGTGAGCCGTTAATCCATTCAAAATCTAGCGCAAGCCCCAGCGCTTTTCGCACACGGGGGTCTTCAAAGAGTTCTATCCTGGTATTCATGGTAAAACCCTGCATACCGGCATTATTGAAGTGTTGAAATGTTTTTTTAATAAGGAGTCCTTCTTTAAATTTCTCTCCAGAAACATCCCGAGCCCACTGCTTTGCAATATTGACACTCATAAAATCAAATTCGCCAGCTTTAAACGCTTCAAGTGCAATCACCTGGTCTTTGTAGTATTTCACTACAATATCATCGAAATTATACATCCCTTTGCGGGCTGGTAAATCCCTGCCCCAATAGTTTTTATTCCGCCTGTATGATATAGTCCGGCCAAGGCTCATTTCATTGATAATATATGGCCCTGATCCCACCACAACACCAGGGTCAACGCCCCCCTGTCCCTGCAGCCAAAAGCCATTTATTTCAAGGTCATTGGGTAAGATTTTCATTTGGGAAGTAATCATGTGTAATTCACGATTGGGCTGTTTGAAAAGTACCTGAATCCTGCTGTCGTCCAGGACCTTGTAGCCGCTGATATCTTGGTAGTAGTAATTATAGTACGGGTGGACTTCCGCACTTTTCAGGACATCAATCGTGTACGCCACATCACTACTGGTAACCGGTTTACCAGTGGAAAACTGAGCTTTACCATTAAGCGTATAAGTGACAGATTTTTTATCTGCTGCCAGTTCAATATCTTCTGCAAGTAATCCATACAGGGCAAATGGCTCATCCATACTGGAAACAGCAAGAGGTTCAAAAATCAATTCATCCACCCCCAGAGGAGCTTCTCCTTTCAAACTGTATGGATTCAATTTATCAAAGCTGCCAATTTCATGAAGGGTGAGTTTTTCTCCCTTAACCGCACGCGGGGAGACATAATCAAAATTCGTAAAATCCGCCGGATATTTCAATACACCATCGATTGAAATACCATGACTCGCAAAACTTTGAGTATGTGTAACGCAAAGGAGACTGCAGACTATATAAACTACTGTTTTTAATCTTTTCATTTACCCTCAGCAGTTTGGAAAATAGTACAGGAGCGGGACAACAACTATGGTAAACATTCAATGGACATGAAAAAGCCGTACATATTACGCCTTCGCATTTGTACGGCTTTAAAAAAGATGCTACCTGTTACAGGCCTGAAGCCTGCAGCTTTCCTATGACTTCTTTCTGTTCTTCGTTCAGTTTCTGAGGTACCTTGACGCCGATTTTAACATACAGGTCCCCCCGTTCACCCATGGGCCCCACAGGCAAACCATACCCCCTGATACGCAGTTTTGACTCTCCCACTGTGCCAGGAGCTACTTTTACCATAAACTTCTTTCCCTCCAGGGTTTCAACCTCAAGCTTTACCCCCAGACAGGCTTCACTAAAAGAAATAAGCTTTTGGATAATAAGATCATCACCTTTTCTAGAAAATTTCTCATCCGATGCCACATCAACCTTGAGATACAAATCACCAGGGGGGCCACCATTTCTTGAGGCCCCTCCCTTTCCCTGGAGACGTAGTTTCTTGCCTTCTTCAATGCCTTTTGGAATCTTAACCGAAACGTTTTGAGCTGTTCCATTTTTCCTTAATGAAATAGTTCGCTCCGCACCATTCAAGACTTCCTCCAAGGTAACGGTGATCTGATATGTCATATCCTGTCCCCGTTCAGGAACACTGTGACATCCACCACCACCACAACCTCCTCCGCCCTGGCTAAAAAAAGATCCGAAAGGACTACCACCTCCCATGCCAGCTTGGCCACCCGCTCCACCCATACCGGACGATCTAAAATTGGCGGACGATCGACCGTTGCCGCCAAAACCAAATTGTTTCAAGATATCGTTTAGATCAAAGCCTCTAAAAATGTCTTCCTGGGAATAGCGTTGACGAAAATCGGCTGACCCATAGGTATCGTACTGTTGTTTCTTCTCCGGATCTGAAAGTACAGCGTATGCCTCACTTATCTCCTTAAACTTATCCTCCATTTGTTTATCACCCTTTGTCTTGTCAGGATGATATTTTAGCGCAAGTTTTCTATAGGCCTTCTTAATGTCTGCAGCAGGAGCGGTTTTTTCCACCCCGAGAGTCTTGTAATATTCCATATCTACGAGATAAATATTATACTTAATGGTGATTAGATGATTTTTTAACTTGTCTGCTTCAACAATAGGAATTGTTAAAGGTCGAGTCAACCAACTTTGACCGTATCTATTGATAAAAAGTGGTACAATCCTGTGGCGAAAATTTCCACAAGCAAATTTCGCCGGATTGAGCACTCCTAAACATAATTATAAGAGCAAGCTCACCCCTGTTGTACATGAGCAATCGCCGTTTAAGCAGACGCATTTTTTGCTTTGTGTCATCTATGAGCCCGTTGATTTAATGCCTTTTCGTTCAATATCGAGACAAACAAAAAATTTCACCACAGGCATATAGTTGATATCTCGGAGTCTCGTGCCTCGCTTACCGGAGGATAAAATTTTTGGTTTAACGAAGAGATTGGGCGAAAAGGCATTAAATCAACGGGCTCATAGATGACACAAAGCAAAAAATGCGTCTGCTTAAACGGCGATTGCTCATGTACAACAGGGGTGAGCTTGCTCTTATAATTATGTTTAGGAGTGCTCAATCCG
>JAAELB010000574.1 GCA_024227155.1 Desulfobulbaceae bacterium | reverse complement strand
TCCCTTTTAGATCCGTCATTCTTTAGCTCGAGGTCCACCCACCCTTGATGCATCTGCCGGAATTGTTTTTTGTCCCGTATGTTAAAAAGGTTATGTAAGGCTTGCTGGTTAACGATAGAATACCGCTTGGGAGGGGTCTGGATTTCGTTGTATCCACTTATGCCGTATGCTGAAGGATGTGGAACCACACCAGCCCTGGCCATATTGAGATCTATATAGACAAGGCATTTTGCCAAATGCTCATCAGTCTGGACTGCAGTTGCATTATATCTATCTTCCCAGAATGCACCTTTTCTCTTCTTGCGAATGTTGTACTCTTGAGCGGTCCTGCCTGCTATCAACTGCAGACTTTGGGGGATAACATCTTCACCGGTATCAAGAATGAGCATATGAATATGATTTGAAGTAGCAATGTAGTTCAGTACACAAAGACCATATCTCTTTTTCGCTTGAAAAAGCCAATACCGCCATCGTAATCTATCTTTCTCAAATTTTAAAAGAAATTCCTGCTTATGAAATCTATGGGTAATATGCCAGACACAGCCAGGAATATAGTGTCTATTCGCTCTCACCATTGAGAAGTCTCTCAAGCTAAAGGATGATTGCTGCAAACACCTTCCTTAAAGGTACCTTTTTGCCACCCAAAAGAGCCCTCTAAGAGCTAAAACGAGCTATTTATAACAATATTAGCACAGATATTCAACTACCTAACGTGGTCCGACCCGTCTCGTCCCGTCTCGTTGGTTTTTGGATCCCCTATATACGGATGCGAAAACGCTTTGCTCACGAAATGGAAAAATTTCTGAGTAGAATACAATATCTTGAAAGTAAGCAAGAGCTGTCAAATCTTGCCGTACTTGAAAGCAAGGTCGTTGACGAGAAAACATTAAAAGAGTTTATTTATGCTACCAAAAGTATTGCAATTCGACATAATATCCAAGAGCTAGTTTTTACTTTTGACCTATGGAAAAATGACGAAAAATAGGTCTAGCAACCAAATTCAAGGTCAATCATAATAATGCAGTGCGGGCCAATCAGATACCGATACAGCGGGAAGGAAGCAACGGCTGATAGTCCATTCAATCACGTTGTACATGTCAGAGCGACTGGTTTTCAAAATGAAATAATAAGCGAACAGCCAGCTCTCTATGAGATATATCAAGATCTAATCACTAACTCAGAAAGGAACGCATTGATTTGTGACGACCTTCTCAAATCCTTAAAAGACAATCGCTCGCCTTTATTGCTCACTGAGAGAACTG
>JAAELB010000573.1 GCA_024227155.1 Desulfobulbaceae bacterium | reverse complement strand
CGACCCTCCTGCATTCATTAAACGTAAAAAAGATCATAAAGAAGGTCTGCGAGCCTATCACCGGATCAATGAGTTGGCAATCAAGCTTCTCACAGAAGACGGCCTGCTTATGGCCGCCTCCTGCTCAATGCACCTGCAGCGAAATGAACTTGTCGATGTACTACGTAGCGCTGGAAGAAAAAACGGTCGTCATGTCCAAATACTCTTCGAAGGCATGCAGGGTGCTGACCACCCAGTACATCCGGCTATCCCTGAGACAAGATACCTGAAAGCACTCCTGGCCAGGGTTTGCAAAGCATAAGCCTGGCCGTTAGTGATGGGAAAAATCTTTCCGGGTCGATAGTAAAACAATACATTTTTATCCTAATGCCTTTCTTTTTCCCCTCTGTCAAACATCCCCAAAAGGTAAGGGAGGGTATTACTTGTTACCGACAGAGGAGGAAAAAAATTATCGAAAACCTTTGGGCTAAAGATTGTCATGGAGAAGGTTTGATCTTAATTTGCTGTTTTGTTGTTAGGTTTTGAGAGGTGTCTAATTTTCTGGAACATTAGGCACCTCTGCATGGCACAATTTCTTTCACCGTAGTATTGCCGGTGAACATATTAAAAATCAAGTGGGCTTTTTGCTTCCTTCTTCGTCGTGCTTTTCACTGTATGAGTGTAAATCATGGTTGTCTTTACATCTGAGTGGCCCATCAACTCCTGAATAGTTCGAATATCATAATTTGCCTGCAGAAGGTGGCTGGCAAAGGAATGGCGAAATGTGTGTGACGTAACTCTTTTGGGAATTTTAGCCTTTTTCACAGCCGTTCTTAGGGATTTCTGCAAAAGTGACTCGTGTACATGATAGCGTCTCTGTTCGTTGTTTTTATCAACGAGAGTGAGCTGTTTTGCCGGGAAAAACCACTGCCAGACAAGTTCCCTTGCCGCATTTTTGTATTTTACCTCAAGTTGGTTTGGCAGAAATACACCAGAATAGTCTGACCGACTATCTTCTTCGTGTAAAGCCATGACCCTCTGTAACTGGGTTGCAAGTTGGTTAAGCAGTGAATCTGGAATGGGAACTGTTCTGTCTTTTTTCCCTTTACCATCATGTATGGTGAGGACTTTCATATCAAAATTAAAATTATTTACTCGAAGAGAAAGACACTCAGAGATACGGAGGCCACATCCGTACATAAGACTGATAATCAAACGGTATGGCATCTTGAGATTGCCTATAACACAGTCAATCTCTTCCCTGCTGAGAACAACAGGTATATATTGCTTGCGCTTTGCCCGCACGACACCGTCCACTTTACCGAATTCCTTACCAAGCACATGGCGAAAAAAGAATAACAAAGCATTAAAAGCCTGATTTTGTGTGGAGGCTGCCACTTGTTTTTTTACAGCCAGTGATGTGAGAAATTCTTTTACATCCTCAGTATTCAGTAATGTTGGATCTTTACTCTCTGTAAATGCCTGAAATTTTCTCACCCAACCAGTATATGTCTTCAGCGTTGACCGTGAATAATGACGAACAAGGATACCATTTTTTAATTCGGCAAATACTTTCGTCCAGTCTGCGCCCCTTTTTTGTGGCACTTCTTTCTTCCCTTCAGCATCTGCTGGTTGCTGGGAAACGAACTCTAAGGATTTGTATTCTTGACGATCCTCACTACACGTGTTAGGTAAAGTCTTAGTGGCATGGGGCGTACCGGCTTTGTTCCTGAAATCCTGTTGCTTTTTCGAGGATTGGTAGAAGGCAAAATACAACCGAACAGCTTGTTCTGCCTGTGTTTGCAGCTGTCCTGGTTGTTTCTTTTGGTCGAGCTTTTTCAGGAAGGCAGACAAGCTCATATCTGTTCCTCGATCGAATTGATATTTATAACAAAAATCAAGGTAGTATCGCATCCATTTCAAGTAGTACCTGTGTTGTCCGGATGGAATGCCTTGTTGATCGATATAGGTCGTGAATTGGTTGGTGAGTTGAGCTGGGATTTGCAACATGGATGTTATCCTGTTAACTTGATATCTAGTGATTTTTCATGATATAGAGCAGATAATAGGATAACTTGTTGATTTTGCATTGTCAATAATTTATGTTTTCTGGAGCTATAAGGAAACCAGAGAATAACTTGTTATCTGAAAATGGATGAATCAACACAAGGAATAATAATTTTTGGTCTAATAAATGTTGTGTCTGCTCTTCTTTGGCATACATTTGTAAGAATATTCTTTCTTGCAGTTGTAGGAGCAGCTGTAACAACGACCGTTACTTTTCTAGCAGCAGCATATATTCAGGCTGGGTATTTAGATCCGTTTTTTGAAATAGCAATATATGTTTCTGGTGTAATTTCTTTAGCAGCTTCAGTCGCAATAGGCGTTCCTTTTTACATTAAAAGATCAACAAATGACTAGGTCCATAGTACTTTGACAAGGAATCGACTTATATTCTGGTAAGAATACCTGCAGTGGAAAAGAGAAAAAGTAAAAACATAACAAACAGATAACAAGTCATTCAACCTGAAAAAAAGAGG
>JAAELB010000572.1 GCA_024227155.1 Desulfobulbaceae bacterium | reverse complement strand
TACCACCTTACCACCATACCTCAACAGGTGCAAAGAAAATCATAAGTCTTCATAAGACACAATTCATTACATATTCCATATATGACATATTGATATATTCGCAATATATTGTACAATATACCGTATTAGTACATGGTGGCCAAGTTAGGGTAAGTACTCTTAGTACATCGCTCACCAGACTATTATTGTCTACTTCCATTTGGGTAATAGTCAACTCCCAAACACTTTGTTGTCAACTTTATATTTCCTTCCATTTATTGACTCCACATTACATAGTAGCTCCACTCCACACTCCACATTATATTCTTCCTACATTTAGCATTAGCTCCTTATAGCTTGCTTGCCAACTTAAGACTGCTTACAATTGTGTTTACATTTACTTCATTGGTTTAAGGGGCGGAGCTAAGGTGACCAGCGGCCAGGTTACTGGCCATTGGTCAGGGGCTTCCTTATTGGTTTACCTACGCAGGGGCTCCCTTCTAGGGTAGGTGCGTGTGTAGGCAATCCCAGGTATGGGTTGTGTAAGGTAGAGGTTGTGTACAATAGGTGTGCACATCGTACCCGTACACACATAATGTCCTCGTGTAACGTGGTGTTCCGTACAT
>JAAELB010000571.1 GCA_024227155.1 Desulfobulbaceae bacterium | reverse complement strand
GTGTGACCTTGGTCTAGCACCAGGCTCACAGCATCCAGTTTAAATTCTTTCGTATACCGCTTTCTTCCGGCCATTTACTTTCTCCAGCTAAGGTTCAATTATATCCTTAACTGGACTGGTCAACTCAATTAAACCACCTCATGTTGTGTCAGCATACACATGCTCATGAAAAGAAACTGATTTAAGCAATGTCCAATACTCAACCGTATTAGACATAGTAGAGGTTACATGTAGAAACTGTAACTGACCTGAGGTTTCTTTCCTAAATCAACATACTTCATTATTTCTCCCACTTTCTTTGCACACTCAAGAGTAATTGGTAAGCGCCCGTCCAATTGCGTGTTGTTCCAGTTCATCTTGGTTAAACCAAGAATTTCCTCCGCAAGCTCTTCAAGCGAAGAATCATTTTCAAACACATCAATTTTTAACGGATTGGGAATATATGCCCCCGGATATGTCTGATAAAAATCTATGGTTCCTCGTGTGTACAGAATACCTTCATTTTCATTGATTGAAAGTAAAGTACCTCTTACCGGTGGATAGTTTGAATCGCTGAACAAACGCATGTCAGTGTTTGTTATCGAAACAAAGTCCTTTGCACTGATGCTCTTTTCCTCAAGTACACGATTAAATCCTTTAATCTCAGTATCTCTAAACTTCGAAGTCTTATGGATGACAATCCTTGCAGGCATGTGCATTAGTGCTTTACCATATTCTGACAATGCTGAGCTCAACAAATCATAGGCTTGTTGCTCAGACATATATGGTCGTTTATCATTTTTGTCTATTACAACGGGCGTGCCACGGAGAATGACACCGTGTCCGAATTCATCGAACACCTGAGCAAGGCTTGTTGAGATCGTTTCACCATCTCTGCTTCGATAAAACCCTATTCCAACATAACAACTTTTGGGTTTAAATCGCTCTTCTTTTAACCGCCAGGGAACTGTTTTGTTACCCTTGTAATAGAGAGCTGTTGCAAAATTCCAAGCTCGTGTCGCATCATCCTGATTGCCTCTGTTAGCTTTACCCGTTAACAATGTGCTCTCAACAACTAACTGCAGTGGTACACCGAGATGCATACACTTTGCTTTTAGGAGCCTTCTGAAATCATGTTCCAGATAGAGTTCAACTTTCCCAGTGTCCTCTGTTGAATGCTTTTCTCTTTTTGTCAGAGAGATAAACATTTCATCAGGAATTACACAGATGATTACATCAATTGAACGATTTTCCGCAAGAAATTGTATCTGCTCATAAAACAAGTTAACGGCATCGACAACTCGCTCCTCTCGCGTTTTATTTTTACCAACTTTGACAATTGATGATTTTTGAATAGTGCGTGTGTAGCCCGGAGACGAAAGTAATTGGGTATGAAACCCATAATCCAATGACACCCCTCCAAAGCCTTTAAATAGATTTGAAAGATGGCTTTCTTTGGCTAAAATACCAGTTCGACATAAATCCAGCCAGACATCTAGCTTGTCAACACCTTCCCCTCTTCCCACGATCCCTAATCTAAGTTCTGAGCGCCGCAATTCATCTTTTGTGTTATATACGCCCATACGTTCAATTCCATTCCTTGGACATATATGAGTACCTTTCCCAAAGGCTATGTTCTGCTAAATTGTTGCTACACTGTATATGAATACAGTCATTGAGAATTGATCATGCTCCCAGCACAATTTACAAAGCTTATAGCCGAGTTAGAACACTTAACAGATAGTCAAACCCGTTATGTTGAGAAGCTGCTGAAAGGCACTGATAGCGTCTCACAGTTGATAACAGAGCTTGAGGAGCGGAT
>JAAELB010000570.1 GCA_024227155.1 Desulfobulbaceae bacterium | reverse complement strand
GCGTGTTGCAATTTTGCTTGCAGTTCTTGGAGATGGGTTCGCCTGTCTTCCGACAATTATAAAGGCTTGGAAGTATCCGGAAACAGAGACAGGGGTGACGTATTTAGCAAGTTTTGTCAGCGTTGTGTTGGTAATTCCTTCCATTCCAGTATGGAACATAGAGAATTCGGCATTTCAAGTGTATCTTCTAATTGCTAGTACACTGCTTTTGTTGGCAGTGTATAGGAAAAAGCTGGGCTTTAGAAGGATTGCCTTGTGGTAGTCCTCGCCTTATCGGGGATGATACCAAGGCGTTTGAGCCAACGGCATACCATATCCGGCCACCGAGAATTAGGTAGTGCCCATCCATAAATGGCCCTTTTGCCCAATCTCGGCGTCAGGTTCAATTTTTAATCCTCGAAATACTCAATGTATTCCTCCGGTTAAAAATTGCACCTTCCTTGACCTTGAACAAAATTGCCGATTTATGGACGGACAATAGGTAAGCTTTTGAGAGCCTTGGCGATTCACGCCGTGGCTCCACTTATCAGGCCCATGGAGCCGACTGCGATTCTCAGGCCCGGCCTGAAAATGAAAACCCATTTCTGCCCGGTCCCTGCGAGTCTCGCGGCTCATCCGGCGACGTTAGCTCTTAAAAAAAGGATTGGCTCAACTATGACAAAGACAATGAAAATGCAAGTAATGGCAGCCTTTGGAATCCTGATCGTGTTCATGGGATGTGCTATTCCTTCGGGAAAACGTTACTATTCAGGTGTACCACATCAGCAGAAGGATGTTGCGTTTATCATTTTGAATTCGGAACTGGACTTGAGAAATTTTGCGATGGACGATCAGCCTAAAAAGTCTCTTTTGCTGGTTCCTGATCTGTGTGAAATGCTTCCCGGAACATATAAGCTGGAATTACGTTACTTCAGAAGGAACAATAATATAACAAAAGAAGGATTCAGTCTATATACGCTGCAGGTTACAGCAGGACATGTCTACTACATCTATACTGAATTTCCGACTCCCGATACCTGGCGCCCTGCTGTCATTGAAATCGCGCATGAAGAAGACTACAAGAAGATAACAGAGCTCAAAAGACATAGAAGTGATCTTGATAGTGCTGAATATGTTAGGAGGAAGGTTAATAAGTACTTGTCTGGATCGCGCACTCAGCTAAAAAAAGTTCCCGGTCTTAGAATAAAAGGTATTCACGGTTGGGAGACGCCTGATGTAATGTGGAAGTAGGACAACTCGTGATTACTAATAGGGAAATAAGGATACAAAGTCGCCACAATGAAGTATTCGTTTTTGAAAATGATGGGACCATAATCGGGCATTTTTCGACTGCCCGATTCAAGGATGATATTGAAGTGTTAGATATTTTTATAAGCCAAGGTGTTATATTGCCAAGATTATAGGGGCGATAGCAACACCAAGCACAGGATTCGCAGGACCGAGCGGCAGTTGTATAGGCATAGTTTGGTGCTAGCGTGTTTAAAAAAAAGCCTTCATTACCTGCTCTCCTGTGATGGTAGACGATAAGCTGGACCGCTCCGCGGCCCAGCTTATCGCCGCCGGCTGCTTCGCCATGAACCTGAACGTTCCGCGCTCCGCGCTCCACTTATCAGGCCCATCGAGCCGACTGCGATTCTCAGGCCCGGCCTGAAAATGAAAACCCATTTCCGCCCGGTCCCTGAGAGTCTCGCGGCTCATCCGGAGGCGTTCGCAGTAAAAATTCCATCTTGACAAGCGGTCCATATTTGGTACCATATGCGGACCGGAGGTGATAAAAATGAATATTACAAATGACATAAAACCAATTACTTACTTAAAATCAAAAGCTGCAGTTTTATTAAACCAGATTAACGAAACTCATCGCCCTGTTATTATTACTCAAAACGGTGAACCCCGAGCTGTTCTTCAAGATCCTGAAAGTTATGAAAATATGCGAAATGCAATTGGACTGTTAAAACTGATATCCCAGGGTGAAGATGACATTCGAAATGGCAGGGTTAAGTCACACGAGGATGTATTTGCCGACATTGAGGCATCCCTGAAAGATAAACTTAAATGAAGCCAAAGTACCAAGTTGTTTGGGCGACGGTTGCTGAGAATGATCTAAAGGAAATCATTGGATTCGTTTCGGTGGAAAGCCCAGGCAATGCATTAAAAATACTAAAGAAGATTAAAGAAAGAGCCTCAAGCCTCTATACCCTTCCTGAAAGAGGCCGTATAGTGCCAGAGCTTCAAGACCAAGGCATATCGCAATACCGAGAATTGATCGTTTCTCCGTGGCGGCTGATCTACAGAGTTGCGGAACATGCGGTATATGTTCTCTCTGTTATTGATTCCCGACGAAATGTGGAAGATATCCTTTTGAAACGATTGATTCAGAAGAAATAGCCCCTGCGAACAAGGCGCTGCACCCGACCACCTACAATTTGGGCTTTCCGCTCGTGCCTCACTTCAAGCCTTCATTTTAGGCGCCGGGTGAGCTTAAGCGATAAGCTGGACCGCTCCGCGGCCCAGCTTATCGCCGCCGGCTGCTGCGCCATGAACCTGAACGTTCCGCGCTCCGCGCTCCACTTATCAGGCCCATGGAGCCGACTGCGATTCTCAGGCCCGGCCTGAAAATGAAAACCCATTTCTGCCCGGTCCCTGCGAGTCTCG
>JAAELB010000569.1 GCA_024227155.1 Desulfobulbaceae bacterium | reverse complement strand
TCAGGGGAACCTTAGGACATGTTTCGCTTGTGGGCAACAGGGGCATTTTATGAGAAATTTGCCCGTCTACAGTGTATTTTACATGTCCTGGGGAGTGCTCATCCACAACTGTTATTCAGGATCAGGGATGCTTAGCTTGTACCGGGGAGGTCCGACATGACTACCTGCAGCACAAGTTTGATCTGAATCTTTCTGAACATGATGTGGCACCAAACCAGGGAAACGGCAAAGGGGGTGCAGCCTAGGGGGACCTCTGCTACTCCCTGAGTCAGTAGTCCCTAGCCTGGAGGATTCATATTTTTGTGGTGATTGCAGAATTATGAGTCCACTACGTCAGAAGACCCTACAGACTCCAACAGTAGACAAGACTGTGGGGAAAATCACAGGTTCCAGCTTCGCAAGTACTGGGGCACCTCTCAGGTGTCAGGCAAGGAAAGTTGGGCTAAAGACGGAGATGGAGTCACATACTCATGATTGGGGGCCAGAACCGGACTGGTGGACACCCAATATGGAGGGAAGTGAAGTGAAATCTCCCCCAGGTGATTCTATACTGTTTAGGGAGGATAAAATAGCCCTTCCTAATCAGAACCTAGTACTGGGGCACCTCTCAGGT
>JAAELB010000568.1 GCA_024227155.1 Desulfobulbaceae bacterium | reverse complement strand
AGAGATTGGTGCATCACCCATAAACATTGAAATGACAGCAGTGTTGATGACGGTGCCAGTTAGGATACCTCCAGTGCGCATGGTTCCAGAGATGCTGGCTGCACTGCCGTAATGGTGCGGTCCGACACAACCCATTACTACCTTCAGGTTGGGTGATGCGAAGATACCAAAGCCTATACCTAGAATACTCATGATAGTTATAATGGTGAAAAAAGAGGTGTTTTCATTCATTAATAGCGTACCAAAGAGACCAACAGCACAAATGGCCATACCTGTGGTAGCCACTTTTCTTGGTGAATAAATATCGGCCCAACGACCGGCGATGGGGGAAAGAAATCCTTGCAGGCAGGGGGTGACCATGATGATAAATCCTGCCTGTTGAGCATTTAAACCTTTCACATATTGCAGGTAAAGTACAATAAGAAACATAACCCCGAAAGAGGCACCGTAGTTAATTAATGTAGCGATATTGGTAAGTGTGAAAGTTTTGTTTTCAACCAGCAGTTGAACATCGATAAGTGCATTTGGGTTGTTGGCTTCGGTTTTCAAAAACATACCAAGCCCCATAAGCCCCCCAAGAGCTATTAACCATGCATAGACTAGATTGTTCATCTGGGCGATACCAAAGATAACAAGGGTCAAAGAGGTTATATATATGGCACAGCCACTCCAATCAAATTTCTCTCCCCTGGCATCTGCCCATTCGCCTTTCAATCTCATCATTGTTAGAATCAACACAATAACTTGTAGAGGAACCATGATGTAAAACAGCCAACGCCAACCTAATTGGGTGGTGATGGCACCCGCAAGCGATGGGCCGGCTGCAAGACCCAAATAGGCAAATCCGGCGACAATTCCCAGCGCTCTTCCTCTTCTTTCTGGAGGGAAAACAGCGGTGAGAATGGCTAGACTTGTCGCGATAATCATTGCTGCCGCCATACCCTGTACGAAACGAAAGAAAATAAATGTTTCAGTACTGTTTGTGAAACCTATGGCTAGTGTGGAGAGAACGGTCATTACTATGCCGAGCTTGAAAATTAACTTTCTACCATGGATATCAGCAAATCGACCCAACGGGATCATCAAGACAGCAAGAGCGAATATATAGGTCAGTTGTATTATGCTAAGTTGGGCTGCACTTGCATCAAATTCTAGGCCAATAGCAGGGAGTGCAACGCCCACGGATGAAGCCATCATCGGAGTTATAAATTGTACACATGATACTACAAATAGAATCAATGAAGCCGATGCAGTCTCGTTGACTACCGGAGTATTAGTTTTCTTCATAGAGCGCTTTCTTGGCGTTGTTAATCATTCGGTCCATCAGAGCTAAGGTGGTAGTGCGCTCCTCTTTGGAAAAACCTTCCATGAAAATTTTTAATGATTTTTCAAATGTAAGTAGTAGTTGCTGAGTAATGTCGATTGCTTTTGGTGTAGCAGTAACAAGATTCTGGCGGCGGTTTTGTGGATTGGGCTTGCGCGTAACATACCCATTTTGTTCAAGCTGGTTGATGGCTCTCGCGGTTGTTCCTTTGTCTATGGCTAGTGTTTTAGAGAGATAATCTTGGGTGACTGGTTCGTTTTCAAACATTAACCTGGCAAGAAATGGAAACCAGCTCGGTTGTATACCTGCCGCTTGAATATCACTTCTACACATGCTCATTTGAAGCCTATGGAGCATGGCAAATTTATGCCCGAAAAGAGTAATAGGGGGGAAAAGGTGTTTGTTCATTTTTCATGACCGGTTTATTGTTGGCATTGCAACAGTTGTGTCGCCAACAATAACGGTTGGGTGGTGATTGTCAAGGTGGAGTTTAAAAGCGAGTTTAAAGTTGATGGATTCGCGAAAAGTCGATCACGAGGAAAAATATTTTACACGGATAATCTTTTACCTATCGAGACATGAATTTGATAAGAATTTTAGCTGTCATTGTCTCTCGGTACAGCATGAAGCTCACTTCTCCTTGATTGGTCATGGAGGAAATCATATTGATTTTATCACTTTTAGTGGTTAGCCGAACAACAGGGGGCTTGCCTTTGACGTTATACCTTCACTGTTTATTTCGGTTTCGTCACCCCAACAGATCAAATTTTTTTGATGACACGTCTTACTCCGCGTAATCCTGTGGAAACGTTAAAGCCGAGTCACAGGTGGGCTTTAACGTAGATTATTGTTATGTATTTTCGTCAAAAATAGTTGGATCTGCAACCACGTGATATCTCGGGTCATCTATTTTTTCCAGGATAATAGTCTTATATTTTTTGTCTGATTTGTTAAGAAGCTTTTTGCAGTCCATGCTCAGATGTTTGAGAGCGACTTTCTTTCCTTCCTTTTCATACTTTTCCACAATGCTGGAAATGGCTTCGATCCCTGAGTAGTCAGATACCCGTGATTCAATAAAGTCAATTTCCACTTTATCTGGATCACCTTTCACATCAAATTTGGATGCGAACATTTGGGTGGAGCCAAAAAAAAGAGGCCCCCATATTTCATAGACCTTTGTTCCGTCTTCTTTTATTTTCTTTCTTGCTCGAATTCGAATCGCATTTTCCCAGGAAAAGACCAGGGCTGACATAATTATTCCAACAAATACAGCGACAGCCAGGTCAAAAGCAACTGTAAGACCTGAGACGGTGACTAAAACCAAGGCATCCGACTTGGGGATTTTATGCATAATTCGTAAGCTTGACCAGGCAAAGGTACCGATAACCACCATGAACATGATACCGGTGAGTGCTGCAATAGGAACCAATTCAATATATGAGGATGCGAAGAGAATGAAACACAGAAGGGCAATCGCAGCCACGATACCGGAAAGGCGGCCTCGACCACCGGAATTCACATTGATAATAGATTGACCTATCATTGCACAACCGCCCATGCCGCCAAACAGACCGGTAACAACATTGGCAGCCCCCTGGGCGATACACTCTTTGTTACTGTTGCCGCGGGTTTCGGTTATTTCATCCAGCAGATTTAAGGTAAGCAAAGATTCTATTATGCCAATACCAGCTAGAATAAAGGCGTAGGGGAGGATAAACGTAAAGGTTTCAAGGTTCCACGGAATGAGGGTGAAAATTTGTGTTTGAAATTCCGGAAATCCGCCTTTAAGTCCTTCTCCGCCACCATCCCTGATAAATGAACCAACGGTAGCTACATCCAATTTACAGAACAGGGTAACTGCCGTCACAACCAGGATCGCTGAGAGGGCTGCTGGGATTTTTTCTGTAATTTTAGGTAAAAACACCATTATGGCCATGGTAATTGCAACTAAGCCTACCATAGTGAGAAGTTCGGGCCCCTGGAGCCAATCTATAATGCCGCTATCTGTAGATTTGAACATGCTGAGTTGAGAGAGAAAGATAACGATGGCAAGGCCATTAACAAATCCGAGCATTACCGGATGGGGAACGAGACGTATAAATTTGCCAAGTTGCAGTACCCCTGCAAGCGCTTGTATCATCCCCATGATGATTACCGTTACAAAGAGGTACTGTAAGCCCATATTTGCAACCGGTTCGGCCAGAGCAAGGCCCATTTCGTTGCCATCTTTGACCAGAGATACCATTACAACTGCAAGGGCTCCCGTAGCACCGGAAATCATCCCTGGACGACCTCCAAAGATTGAAGTTATAAGGCCAACCATGAAGGCTGCATAGAGCCCGACCAGTGGGTCAACACCCGCTACAAATGAAAAAGCTACCGCCTCCGGTACAAGGGCTAGGGCCACGGTGAGACCAGAGGTGAGCTCGTTTTTCACATTTTTCGTTCTTTTCTTAATTAATTCAACCATACATCTCGCTTGGGTAATGTGCGCCGTTTGCAAAATAGTCTTTTTGTCCAACCATGACGGTATGCTCAAAATTTTATCCGCGGCCTAGCAAATCGATGCCGAGGTAAAATTTTTCACATTGCTTGATCTTGAACCAAAAGCCTTATTTTGTAAAAGGCCCAATGTGTGTAAACAAAAAAACGGGCATGCACCTCCAGCTGGGGTGCATGCCCGTGATAGAAATAATAATTTAGTTTTTAAAGGACGGCCAACCTAATCGTTTGTTTAGAGCATGGCAAGAGAAAAGATTTTAATGATCGGTATGAATGCTCCAACGTATAAGAAATGAATTAACTGATGATTGGAAAATTAATTGTGCTCCTGCTTTCAATAAACTAGCTTGATAGAATAAAATTTTATAAATTTAATGGCTGCTCTGTCGACCCTATTCGACAATAAGGATATTCATATGACCAATAACGATGTTTTACGCCGTATCCGTTATACCTTCAATTTCAGCGATTCAAAGATTATTTCGATCTTTAACCTGGCTGACTACCCGGTAACGCGCAGTCAGATCAGCGATTGGCTTAAAAGAGATGACGACCCTGCATATAAAAATTTAAATGATAAGCAACTGGCCTTTTTTTTAAATGGTTTGATTAGCGAAAAAAGAGGGAAAAAAGACGGTCCACAACGTCAACCTGAGAAACGTCTTAATAACAATATTATTCTTTTGAAATTGAAAATAGCCTTAAACCTAAAGTCTGAAGATATCTTAATGTTTATGGAATTGGCAGATTTTCATATGAGTGAACATGAATTGAGTGCACTCTTTCGTAAACCTGGCCACAAGCATTATCGTGATTGCAAGGATCAATTTCTTCGTAATTTCTTACAAGGTATGCAGTTAAAATATCGCCCAAGCTCATAATCTTCTGAGTCGCTAAATATTGTATTGGCAGAGTAAATCTTTGTGTTTTAATTATATGGTCTTGAGCCTGGTAATCAAAGTTGGCTTGTAGTCGAATCGCTTAATAAGGTTACTTACTGAGTGTCATTGGCATCGGGCAATTGAGGCTGCTTGCGATAGCACGGAGCAGTTCTGTCTCTTGGGTTTGAACCTGATTGTCGGCCATAACGACTGTAGCACAAGCCTCCAGAAGT
>JAAELB010000567.1 GCA_024227155.1 Desulfobulbaceae bacterium | reverse complement strand
TTCACAGCCTCAACAAATTTGACTGTACACCTACTTACAATGCAGCGTTACTACCACGTCAACTGAGCGAAGCAAGCTATTCATGTCTCAACATCCCTTTACTATTTCATCGACTCGTTATTTCTATCCTGAACAAAAGACATTGGCCTATGGCACCAGTGGTCGCCTATTATATTTTCAGAGATTGTCTTAGATAATCACTACTCCTGTGGAGGAATATCAAGTTAAATCAAAGAAGTTATATGTGTACTATTTGTTAATCAAGTTACATCTTAAAACGTCAGATTAACTTCCAGTGCTCTTGCGTCATCATTTTGGCACTTTGAGAGCATGATTGGTCCTGCTGTAAGGGCTATCATAAGGATTGCAAGGTGTTACAAGAGTGCTGTAGGGTATTGTAAGGGTGCTGTAAAGTGATGGTAAGTGAAAGTATTGCAGCAAGCTGCTGCTGGACATTCAGTTGCGACATGAAACTTGTGGCAGCTACCATCCCCTTATGGCATTTTCAAGCTGTTGTGGCATTCTCACCAATTTCAACCTTAAATTGTTGTGAGAGTACCATTAGAGTATTGTTACCCAATCTGACTGGGGAAT
>JAAELB010000566.1 GCA_024227155.1 Desulfobulbaceae bacterium | reverse complement strand
ATACATAGAAATACCACAATGTTGCTAAGGTAAGAAAGCTATGGTTTTGTAGTTACAATAATGTGTAATAGTACCCTCATTGCTATGGTAACAATAAAAAGCCCTTTATTTTAAAGATAAAGCACATTGTTGTTATGGCAACTCCATGACAGCAATAAATTCATAGAAATACCACACTGTTGCTAAGGTAAGAAAGCTATGGTTTTGTAGTTACAATAATGTGTAATAGTACCCTCGTTGCTATGGTAAAAATAAAATGCCCCTTCTGTTAAAGATAAAGCACATTGTTGCTATGGCAACTCCATGACAGCAATAAATTCATAGAAATAACACACTGTTGCTAAGGTAAGAAATCTATGGTCTTGTAGTTACAATAATGTGTAATAGTACCCTTATTGCTATGGTGAAATTAAAAAGCCCCCTTTGTTAAGGATAAAGCACATTGTTGACACACTGTTGCTAAGGCAAGAAATCTATGTTAGTGCAGATCTACTTTACAATAATGTGTAGTAGTCCCCTTGTTGCTATGGCAACAATAAGAAACCCCTTCTGTTAAAGATAAAGCACATTGTTGCTATGGCAACTCCATGACAGCAAGAAATTCATAGAAATAACACACTGTTGCTAAGGCAAGATATCTATGGTCTTGTAGTTAAAATAATGTGTAATAGTACCCTCGTTGCTATAGAAACAATAAAAAGCCCCTTCTAAAACACACTGTTGCTATGGCAACTGCATGAAAGCAATAATTTGACTGAAATATTACACTGTTGCTGAGGCAAGGAATTTATGCTTGTGTAGTCCCCTTGTTACTCTGGTAACAATACAAAGCCCCTTTTCTTCAAGATAAAGTTCATTGTTGCTATGGCAACTCAGTGACAGCAATAATTGGAAAGAGATAACACACTGTTGCTAAGGCAAGAAATCCCCTTTTTGCTATGGTAACAATAAAAATCCATTTTTAGCACACTGTCCATAACAACCAAGTTGAGCATTATGGGAAGGCATAGAGAACTACAGGAAGTCCCCAATTGCATTATGGGAAGTGGATGCTGTTTCATGGATGCATGGAGAGTGATAGTGAGGCATTATGGGAAGGTATGGGAACTTCCTACAGGAAGTATCCCATTGCATTATGGGAAAAGATGGCTGCCTATGGTGCTGAAGTAGAGTGATTTCATATGGATTTCT
>JAAELB010000565.1 GCA_024227155.1 Desulfobulbaceae bacterium | reverse complement strand
TGTGCATTTACAAATATTTAGTATATATCAATGCTCAACAATTCAAGCATTTATTC
Organism: Desulfobulbaceae bacterium; assembly: GCA_024227155.1. GTDB lineage: Bacteria > Desulfobacterota > Desulfobulbia > Desulfobulbales > Desulfocapsaceae > Desulforhopalus_A. Next base: position 2,930 of record JAAELB010000565.1, on the reverse strand, counting down.
TCACAATCTTATCTACAGTAATGCTGCTTGCCAGAATTGCAATAAATTTCCACATAACAGGAGATACCCATGGCACAAATAATAGCACTATAAAAACTACCACCAAGGCAAAAGCCAAACTTTAAAAAAATTTAAAAAATTGAATATTAATTTCAAGCTCACCCACCCCTTGATTTACTGTTTTAGTTGCTTTATTGGTGATCTAACCGTAATATTGATTGTTTTACTTGTGATATCTCCGTTTATATTTCAATAAATCTTGATTGTCTAAAAAGGTAAGCACTATGCTTGGGTGGTTTAAAAGAAGAAAAAAGAAAAAGCAGGAAATTGCTGAGAAGGAAATTCAGCGAAAGCTTCAGGAAGAAGGTCCAAAAGTTGATTCCATAGTAGAGGAACCGATCCAGCCAGAATCTGAGGCAAATAGTGTACTCGACATAAAGATCAGTGATGTTGTCCCCCCTGCTGAGCTTAAAGAAGATTCCTCATTATATAAGGAAGAGACAACACCTGTTATAGACTCTTCTCCCTCTATAGCTGATTCTGATATTGAGCCCCTAACCTCTGAAAAGGCTGAACTCACTGGAGACATTTATGAACCTGTTGATCTTGTGGAACCTGAGCAAGAGATGCTCCCTGAACAACATAGCCAACAGGCTGTTCAAGAAGATATCCTAATAGTTGAGGACATCGATGATGAACCTACTATAACTACTACCAAACCGCCCTTAGATACCGACGTCAGCAAAGAGGATGAAGCCTCTCTCATGGATGGTGAATTATTCATCCTGGAAGAGGAAGACATAAGAGCAGAACCTGATATTGAATCCCCCCTCTCTGAGAAACAAGATATTTCCACTCAACATCTTGATGAGCCTGTTGAGCTTGATGAACCGACTCAACCAACCTTTGAGCTAGCTACAGACTCTGATAGTAGCCTAGAAGAGGAGGGTTCTCTCATAGATGAAGAAGCACCCCTCTTGGAAGAAGAAATAGTCACAATAGAACCTGATTCTCCACCTGACTTTACTCAATCTGACATTGAATCACTCCCCTCGGAAGAATATGATCCAAGTGATATTAACGCCGCTGAAACTAAAGAGTTGGAAGAACAACAATATGAGGAAGATCTTAAAATCATCATTGAGAGTGATGAACCTGTCCCTGCAACCGATGTGCAGGATGAGGATGTTGTAAAATTTGAAGATCACGATGCAGACCAAGAAGATTCCGATCCCCTTCAAGATCTCATTGATCAACCTGAAATATCAGAGAGTATTGAGCCTGAAGAAGTCATAGAGTTTGAAGAGATAGAATTTTTAGAAGAAATTGAGCCCCTTGAAAGTTCACCTCCAGAGGAAGAAGAAATACTTGAAGAAACAGATCAACTGGATTTAGAAAGCGATGATGAAGAGCTTTTTAAAGAGCTTCTCCTCGATGAGGAGGGAGATGAAGTTGACCCTTCACTGACAACTGATGAGGATGAATCTGAAGATGTTGATGCTTCAGCAACGCCTTCAGTTGAACAGGAAGCCCAAGAGACTGCAGTAGAAACTCCCCCTGAGGAGCCAGAATTTCTTGAAGATTTTGAGATATATGAAGAGGAAGAACCTCAAAAACTGGCCCCAGCACAAACCACAGCACAGGAAAAACCCCAGGATCCTCGATCTACCTCTTTTTTTAAGAGACTGGCTGAAAGACTCTCGAGGACGAGGGATTCCTTCATCAACCAGATGGACCAGCTTTTTCTTGGAAAAAAACAGATTGATAGTGACTTGCTCGACGATCTTGAAGAACTGCTCATTACCTCTGATCTTGGTGTTGCAACCACCTCAGATATAATTGAACATGCAAGAAGACAAACCAAGCGAAATGAACTCTCAGATCCCCAAGCCCTCAAAGCTCTTTTTAAGGAAAAAATCAGATCATACATAATGGAATCTACGGCTCCAGCTGAACTGGTCATGCCGGATGAAGGTCCCTTTGTCATAATGGTCATAGGAGTCAATGGTGTTGGTAAAACCACCACCATTGGCAAAATCACCCATAAATTTATACGCTCTGAGCAATCCGTTCTTCTTGTTGCTGCTGATACTTTTAGAGCCGCTGCAGTATCCCAGCTGACTATTTGGGGGGACCGCAATAATGTCAAAGTAGTTTCAGGTAAAGAAGGTGTTGATCCCTCTTCGGTAGCATATGATGCCATGGATATTGCCAGAGAAAAAGATTACGACGTAGTAATCGTTGACACTGCAGGTCGTTTACACACTCAATCCAATCTTATGGAAGAGTTGAAAAAGATTAAACGGGTAATGGGGAAACGACTGGAAGGTGCACCCCATGAAATACTTCTGGTACTTGATGCAACCACTGGTCAAAATGGTGTCTCTCAGGCAAAACTCTTTAACGAGGCAGTAGGAGTTACCGGACTTGCTGTTACAAAACTTGATGGAACCGCAAAAGGTGGTATAGTGGCCAACGTTTGCAGAGATCTTAAAATTCCCATTCGCTTTATAGGGATAGGAGAGCAGATTGATGATCTGCGAGATTTTGATCCAGATGAATTTATAGAGGCCCTTTTCCACGAACGAGATCCCTCATAACAGGGAATTACCTTAACTAGCACTCATTATGAACTACCAACGACAACAACAACCAGGCTGCGGCGGGTGTTTACTTATATTTCTTTTATTTATTTTTGTAACAGGTGGTGCACAGTCCCTCATTAACGTTGTTGGGGCACTGATTTTTTCGGGTTTAGCAGGTGTTCTTCTTTTTATAGCTCTCTTTTGGGGATTTTCTTACTGGGTACAAAAAAAGGTTGCCACCTACGAATCTTCACAATCCGAAAGCCATAATAGATTTGTTTGGCTCCTTGTCCATATTCTTGTCCACATCGCAAAGATTGATAACGTTGTGACCAAGGAAGAAAT
>JAAELB010000564.1 GCA_024227155.1 Desulfobulbaceae bacterium | reverse complement strand
TCAAATGTGTACACTCCATAGAATGCTCACATTTTTGGATTAGACAGAGTCTATGCCCTGATTGCATAGAAATTCTATTGGTAATATGGTCAATAATGTAGCATATTGGATACCAGCTTTGTACGTCTTGTCAGCAAGCTAAATCTGAAACAGGGAAAACCAAAATGCCCCTCAAAACTTACTCTGTCATACATTCACTGGACAGACTTGGTACTGATTTACATGGACCATTTCCAGAGAGGTCTCCAAGGTAATAGATATATTCAGAATGAGTGGAATTGTTTGCCCTACCTAATAAGACTGCAGAGGAAGTGGCAAAGAAATTGTCAGATGAAATCCTCACACATTATGGTTTGTGTGATAGGCTACACTCAGACCAAGGTTGTGGGTTTGAATCCTCAGTAGTCAAGGAGTTGTGTCGTTTATGGGGAGTGAGGAAGACAAGAGCTACCCCCTTTTACCCACAGTCATCTGGTTTAGTGGAGAGATCCAGATGATGCTCAGGCAGCTCTGTGAAAACAGATAGGATACCTGGGACACTCATCTATCAGGATGACTATGGGATAAAACTCCTCACTATACAACAGGTTATGAACCATCGCTGTTGTTCATGACCAGGTGTGCAGCAGGAAGGTTACCCTGTAATCTGATCTATGGATCCCAGACTAGAGAACAGGGAGAGGACATTTGTATGAGTATGTCCATCGCCAAAAACTGATGTGCCAATATGTGTCTGAATTGGCCAGGTGCCATTTCAAACATAAGGTACTTCAAAGAAGTGCTATTAGAGACCGTAGGGGTCTTAAAATCTGGAAACATGAAAAAAGAAGCTATGTATAGAGATATTTTAAGCCACTCGCAGTTGAAAAACTGAGTAGCAGGTCCTGGATGGGACAATGTGAGGTTCTGAATGTTGATTCAGATGAACTCACATTATTGCTCCGGATCCCAAATCTGAATGGTAAGGGATTCCGTGAAAAGTGGATAAATATGTCCAATACTAAGCCATTCAGCTAATGAACAGGGGAGAGCTGATGCAATATAAATCTCTGGACTGCACCGGTGCACAGGTACAGATTTGGAGATAAATAATGATATTCATTGATTCCTGGAGATAGAGGAAATTCTCCGCGGTAACACTACCTGTTACTAAGGATGACATTGAAGTCGAGGGAAACCTTGAACCTTCCTGCGAAGGAAGCTGGCTTCAAGTGGAGATGTACCCATCCTTTATGGGGGATGTGGAGGATCCCACTGATGTCTATATTCGAGCTGGCACAAGCTAAACTGAAGTAGTCTAGGGATCTTTCAGCTACTTAGTTTTAAGGTTTTATTATTGGAAATTATATACCTTTAAATGCTTTGCGACCAGTGAATATGTCCTTTCTATGTGGTTGCAAACTCATAGAGGTAACAGAGACAGTCAGGTTGAGTAATGTCCTGAATGATCCACCACTGTTTTGACTGTTGGAATGTTTACATGCTAAGGATTCCTAGCATGAATAGATTGTTGTTATGGAGAGCATAACTAAAGTCTATTTTTCTAACCTTCAAAGAGTCAAAAAGATGGGTTGTAACCCTGTGGAAAGAAGTAAGGATAGAAGTAAAATTCCAATTACCAACTGAGGATCCATAAGTTCTGGACTGTTAGTATGCTGATGACATCCTCAAAGACAGATCATAATGATCTGCAATAGCATTAAATTGCACCCTCCTTATTTGAAGCTACTGGAGGAATGGAGTGCATTATGGCTTAATAGAACAGTAGCAAACCTGTTGTGCAAATCCCTGATATAACTGAGGCGACCTGAAAAGAATCTCAGTTAAGTTAAAAGGGGGAGGATTTACCTGGGAGAGGAGACAGTTGCAGTTGGAATTAATTCCAGTAAGGAATTGTACAAGACCTATAATACATGTGTAATGTGTTATATAACTAGGTGATGTAGACCAGATATTACATATAGCAATTATATGTATATGAGCCTGAGTTCAGACAATCAGATATTGAGGAGATGCCATAAGATTAACTTTTGTTGTTAACTACTGTAAATAGATATACATGTATA
>JAAELB010000563.1 GCA_024227155.1 Desulfobulbaceae bacterium | reverse complement strand
TGTGTGGTGGTATATATGGTCACCACATGTCATCATCTGATCATATAATGATGTGTGGTGGTATATGTGGTCACCACACATCATCATCTGATCATTCAGTGATGTGTGGTGTTATATGTGGTCACCACAACTCATCATCTGATCATACAGTGGTGTGTGGTGGTATATGTTGTCACCAGATGTCATCATCTGATCATATAGTGATGTGTGGTGGTATATGTGGTCACCACATGTCATCATCTGATCATATAGTGACGTGTGGTGGTATATGTGGTCACCACACGTCATCATCTGATTATATAGTGATGTGTGGTGGTATATATGGTCACCACATGTCATCATCTGATCATACAGTGGTGTGTGGTGGTATATGTGGTCATCACACGTCATCATCTGATCATATAGTGATGTGTGTCAGTATAGGTGGTCACCACATGTCATATACTGACAGTATACTGATGTCACATAGTGCGAATGGTAATCACACATAATGAACTGACTACATACTGATGTGACATGGTATGAATGGTCACCACACGTCATATACTGACCATATATTGATTTGACATTGTTTGTTCGGTCACAATATGTCATATTCTGACCATATACTGATGTGACATGGTATGTTTGGTCACCATATGTAAAATACTGACCATTTACTGATGTGACAGGGTATGTATGGACACCAAACGTCATATACTGACCATATACTTACCATATACTGATGTAACCGGGTTTGTGTGGTCAC
>JAAELB010000562.1 GCA_024227155.1 Desulfobulbaceae bacterium | reverse complement strand
TGATGTGTATTAACCCATTCATTGCACGCCCCCAACCCTTACGTAACGACAGAGTATATACTTGCGAACAACGCGCTGTTCACGAATACTCACAACGACTCCGCACGAGTGATTTGGCTACCGCATAAAGTTTTCGTATATTTACCATGTTGAGCAATTAAGCTTAGCGGTAAATAAAGGTTATATGTTAAAAAATTTTGAAAACGGTTATAATGTTAGTGGAAGTAGTGCAATTGCACGTGGTGAGAAAAATGATTGTGTTGTTAGAGCAGTAGCTAACGCATGTGATGTTAATTACACTCAGGCACATAAGTATGTTGCCGCGACATTCGATAGACAACCTGGTAAAGGTGTTACTGGATTTAATTTAATAATGAAAATGAACAATGAGATGCGCTTCGAGGAGGTGGGTCAATTAGATTTATTCGGTGGTTCTACTACTCGTAAAGTAAAACACATAGGTGATTCACCTAAACAAGGTGGTACATTAAAAAACCCTAAATATAAGCACAAGCCGGTTGCATACACGGTTAAAACATTTGCTCAAAAATTCAATAAAGGAAATTTCATTCTAAGTGTTAGTGGACATGCATTGGCAGTTAAGGATGGCCATGTGGTAGACAATAACAATTATCAGGTGGATGGATATAGACGAACCGTTGAGTCAGCGTACCAAGTGAGTTAATACCAAGTACCAAGGGCGTACTTAATATTGTACGCCCAAGTCGGTGAGCGGTACTTCATATACGTCGGTGAACGAAGTTAATATAACTGGGTTGGTACCTATATGTATGGTGGAGAGATGGTCGTACCATGGTATTAAGGTAGTTGGGCGTGCGGCGTACGGCGGTATGCGGTAATTATTACCCATGTATTACTGCCGTCCATCGATGGTGGTACCGCGGTAGAAAGGGTGTAGCGGTTTTTATAAATCGAGTACCACTCTCACCCATCGATTGTATATACTTATATCTAAGGTAGGAGTTCAAACAATTTTTATGTATTATGTAGTATAT
>JAAELB010000561.1 GCA_024227155.1 Desulfobulbaceae bacterium | reverse complement strand
TAAATTTCAGTCTGAATGAAGAATGATTGAGCTTAATGTCTTGAATTTGCAAGGCATTATGGGACTTGGCCATTTCACCTGGCCTTAAAAAACCGTAAAAGGAAGCTGATAACATGGCACTGAAAAGTGTTTGTCTGTAAAAGGACCACCCCATGAGCTTGATATTTTCAAGCATAAATTTCAGAGTGTCCACCATGAGAGGAGCTCTAACAATTTTAGTCGTAGACCCGGCTTTTCTGACCCCTAGAAGGGCCCTCTTCACCAAGAAATGGTCTGCCGGATCTGGCTGGCCATATGCTTTGTGCCAATAAGACAAAGAAGACAACCTGTTTAAAATAGTTCTATAGGATAGATTGGCACCGTGCAAATGAGAAATGTAAAGTACAATGTGGCCCACAGTGGCAGGAAAACATTTTAACACAACTGGCAATGACTCAATAAACTCAATAAAATTGAGAATATTCTTGTTGTAAGCTTTGCGAGACGAAGTCGACAATGAAGAAAGCACTACTGCAGCTGCTGCTTGGACCAAGGTAGCAAATGCTTGGGCACCTTTAGGGGTTCTTTCTTCAGCCATGGTGCCCAGGAGAAAGCCTTTTGGACCTGGAAACGAGACAAAGCATCCGTGACAACATTATGTTTACCTGTGAT
>JAAELB010000560.1 GCA_024227155.1 Desulfobulbaceae bacterium | reverse complement strand
TTCTGTTGGTGCATCTGCAGCGTCCATTGATGCTACAAAGGCCACAGGAGTATGACCCTCCGATCGATCTGGCACACCAACTACCACGGAGGCATGGACTTTCGGGTGACTGTCCAAAACACTCTCGATTTCAGCGGGAGCAATATTTGATCCACGCCGTACAATCATGAGTTTTTTTCGCCCGACAAACCACACGTAACCATCCGGATCCAGGTAAGCAAGATCGCCAGTGTGCAGCCAACCATCTTGAAAAAGCTCGTTGGTCGCTCTCTGATTTTGCCAGTACCCGATTGCTGCAGAAGGTGATTGAACCAAGATTTCACCGGTGGTTTCAATGGCCACATCACTTCCCAAGTCATCGACCAGCCGTAATCGGGTCTCCGGGGCTGGCAACCCGAGTGAACCCCACTTGCGTTTCCCATGCAGCGGATTGGCTGCGTAATAGCCGCCAAGCTCGGTCATGCCACACGCCACCCGCTAACAAAGTCGGCATCAATTGTGTCTCCAATCCACCAGCATGGCTGATTGGCTTGCCTACGAGTACTCGAGATTGATCGTTCAGGTCAAAAATCTGCCGCAGCGCCTTTCCCCACCGCAAACACCGGTAGTAGATCAACCATCCCCATCAGACTCGAAACAACATCGGTGCGATCAGTGTGATAGACAAAAAGGCTCGGTTGCATCTCTTGCATCACATGACATGCTTCATCTGCCAAATACCGATAGTTGAGTGGAACGGAGATGGCTCCGATACGGTAACAGGCCAAGGTCGTAAAGACTGCTTCCAGGCAATTTGGCATGAACCACGCAACCCGATCGCCTTGCTTTACGCCCTGATCCTCTAACCCTGCTGCAAGCCGCCGCATCTTGAGATCAAGTTCGTTGAAGGAAATTTCCTGATCTGCAAAACGAATAGCAACCCGATGGGAGTCCGTTGACAGCCCATTCTCAAGTAAGCTCTGTAACTTATCAAATCTACTCATTTTTGATATTTGCTCCACAAGTTTTGTTTCCACACGTTATGTATTCTGGGGACACAATACTTAACTATTCTCATCCTTATTCGGCCCCGGTTTTTCCTCTTCAAGTCTCTATTTAGTACCTTATAAATTATTTTCTGCGTTTTTTTGGCAGAAAATATTTTATAAGGTACTTATCCAAGCATTTTAGAAAGTTCCGATCTATTCGGGTCAGGGGAAAAATATGCCAATCCAAACCTAATTTTACTTCAATTTGAACGAACCCATCCATTAGCAGCTCATAGTTTTCTTAAAGTTCCTGACGTCAATCACTTTGCTCTTTTCCAGAGATTTATTCCCGCTCTCCTCTGCCCTGCCCTTCTGCTTATTTCTGTCTCCACGCATACGGTTACTGTACCAACCATAATACCTGACAAGCTGGAAGGAAGGCTCAGGAATGTGCTGCGTAATCGCAGCAATAAACTCTAATGGAGAAAACACTTTGAAGTTTTTCTTATTTTTTTCCGGGTGACATCTCGGAGTCTTCGCTTACCTCGAACGATAGATAACTGAAGAAGTCTCCTCATTGTACCTAAGCTTTACCAAATCAAAGGTGTTGCGAATAGTGTATTGCGAGAGATTTTCAATACCTTTTTCGTCATCCGGTTTGATTCGCACTTTATTGTGTGAACACTAAAACCAGAGGTATGCCCTGCTTTTTCCCAAGTGTAATTTTGAGAAACTTCGTCAAACTTGTGGCAGCACACTGGCTAAGCTGGCCGAGCAATTTGCGATCGTAGAGGAAAAACATCCGAAGGATCGCTGGAATGCTGAAAACATATTGGCGGTGGGGCACTGGAAAAAGAACTGTTTCTTTCAGATGATGGCCAACTTGAACCACTTTCTTGATTTCCTAGCCACTTCTCGGTTGCCCTATATTTATCTAAATCCTTAGACTCTAGTGGGAATAGATTAAGCAATTATTGAAAATGTAACTCAATTTGTATAACGACATCCCATGCGTTAAAGTTAACTTCGCAATACCCCTGTGACATTTATAAATATTTATCTCAGAATTATGCATTAGTGGAAGTTAACTTGACAGTACACTCCTTCAATCGAGTTTTTCGAAACGCGTCTCTTTCATCAGAAAAATTGCTGTAAGGAGAGTAACAACTCCTCCAAAAGTAGCCCAGTAGGCTG
>JAAELB010000559.1 GCA_024227155.1 Desulfobulbaceae bacterium | reverse complement strand
GTTTCAAAGAAAGAAGTGTAATGCACAAGAGTGAGTGGGTCTATGATGTAGGGGCAGGAGGTGACTATATTGAATCAGCAACAGCTCCTCCACAATTTAGCACCAAGGCTCTCTAAATTGATCAAAGATACATCTATTGTACCCTGGCCTGCTAAAATTGATCATCTTGAAGAAGAGGAAGAAGTGTGTCATCTCTTAGTGAAGCTGTTGACTTGGTTAAAACAACCCCTCCAAACAAAAGCAAACCCTATTACCATGCAACTTATCCTGAGCCTCCAAGCAAATCTGTGTTGAATGACATCATGGTTAAACTAGTGGATTCCATGCATGAAAAGCAGATTCCATTTTCCTTTCTAGTCAGTGATTTACCCACATATAAAACCATTGTGCAGTTAAAGGCAGAAAATCAGGAACTGTTTGAGAACATGACTCTGATTTTTGGTCCATTTCATCAACAGATGTCCTACATCTATGCTGTGTACAAGCGTTTCAAGGGCTCTGGTATAGCAGACACTCTGGTTGCAGCAGGGGTTGTGGTGGAGGGATCTGTTGACCAGGCACTTCAAGGAAAACATTACCGCAGAGGAGTACATTGTATCTTACTATGGAGAGAAGCCCTAATTCAGAAACGCTTGCAAGATATCCTTGAATATGAAGAATTATCTGAGGACATTACCAATAATCTTACAATTCTTCGTGATGCACTGAATTAGACACAGGAGGTTCTGCAGGAAGCACACATTAGTCTTGAGGGGGATGAAGACCTGAAGGACCTGATCAACCAAGTGTATGAAAAACCTGGCACAGATATGGGTAATTTTTGGATATCTTTCATTGAAATGACAGACCCCCTTGTTCAAAATATTTATACATGCCATGCACAAGATGCCTCAGAGTACTTGTCATCAACATATGACATGTTGCCTGGACTGATGGCATATGACAACCATGACTATGGGAGATGGCTGCCAGATTATTGGGCAATGCTCTCTTCTTTGCCAGATGAACAAATTTCATTCTTCATAGATCACTTCTCACAGTCAATGACAGGGTTGCCTTACTCATGCCAGCCATTGGACTTATGGATAGAAACAACTATGAATCTAAACTCAAAGCTGAAACAAGGATTGCTTCAACTGTTGAAGAATGATAAACAACTATTCTCAACAACAAGGAATGCAAACAACATTGCAAGAGTAAAAGCAACTGTGAAACAAAATCTCAAGTGTCAGCTCCGTATCAGGAAGCATGTTGAGTGCCAGCCAGCAAGACGGAAGAAGGATGAGCAAGCAGTTCAGGACTTGCAGGCATGCATGAAGGATTTTAATGCTGAGCCATTTGATACCTCCTCACCTACACTAAGGTCATTACAGTCTGGTCTGACTGCTTCACCGGAGCTTTGCCATGACCTCAAAACCGCACTTTCAGATGGCAAAGTTCAAGTTGAAACACTGATGCAAGAGCGAGTATTCACCAAGGACAAGCCACTGAGTGCAACCATTCACAGGAATAAAAGGTGGAACTTTACAAATGAACAGATTCAAACACCATCTGGTGCACCTATGAAGGTTGCCCAAATGGAGAGGTCAGGACTAGTGGCCCTTGTAGCACTTGTAGAAGAGTCAGGCATGCTACAACTTGAGGAAGCTCTTGATGGCAGAGTGACTGAGGAGTGTCTCTCAGTCTATAATGTAGATGAGTCAATGCGCAAGACAGCGAAAAGTAAGCTATTAGACCTGTTTAACTTAGATCCAGTTGCTGAACAACCAAGACACCACATTAGCCTTGTGGACATGGGCTTGATCTAGCGACTGGCCACTCCCACTCCCATTGATCGTGAGGAAAGGAAGCGAGATGGAGTGGACTACAGGTGGAATGACTATCTTGATAAGATATGCACTATTATCCTTTCACGCCATGCTGATGCAAACCTCATTATTCTTGTCAATGACAAGTATGACCTGCCCTTCAGCATCAAGGATGATGAGCATGACCAACGTGCAGCCAAGTTTCCTCATCTACCAAATGTTTTCCCTAAGCCTGCAGATACTTTTCCAGTGGCTGCTGAGTTCAATAAATTCATGGTAAATTCTGCAAACAAGGTCAGACTGCAAAAGCTTGTTAAGGAACAGTTGAAAACATATGTTGGCCAGGGTCAGAGTAACATCATCTACTGTGAAGGAGACACATCAACTAACCTGAATACTGGGGAGGTCAGCAGAGAATATGCATTTAAGCATGCTGAGGCAGACACAATGCTACTCTCTGCCTATGCTAAGATAAGGGCTGGGGACTACAATGGAACTGTAGTTCTAGACAGTGAAGACACTGATGTGTATGTGCAGGCTATTTATGTTGCGCATCAACTTAATGGTACACTATTGATGAAACGTAAGAAGACATTCATAAACTGCAGGTCCATGCTCCCAGAAGAGGTTGCTAGTGTAGTCATACCTGTTCATTTAATCACTGGAAGTGACCACACATCAGGATTCTATGGACATGGTAAGAAGTCAGTGTTGCAGAAGGTGATAGATGATGCTGAGGCAAGGGAGCTGATTGTACAAGTTGGACAAACTCTTGAGTTGGAAGAGGAAGTCAGTGAAGACATGACATCCTTTGTTCTTTCCTGTGTGTATGGTGAAAGGGAGGATATGACCTGTGGGCAAGCTAGAGCCTCTAAGTGGCACAACCAAAAGAAGAAAAGTACAATACGTCTCCCACCTGACAAAGACACACTGACTCAAAAGAGTCAATTACCTTGCCCATTGCCAGATGAATGTCATCCTAACTGAACATCCTTCTCCCATTGGAAATGGTTGGCAAATTATAAATGGAAAGTGTTGCCCGGTC
>JAAELB010000558.1 GCA_024227155.1 Desulfobulbaceae bacterium | reverse complement strand
GGAATGCTGCTCTTTATTTATCATATCTTAATCTTGGATTTGATTATAGATTTGCTAAAAAAGAAGATTGCTATAATGCAACCAAAGCCTATCAGGGAGTGATCAACAATTATAAGGGATATCCTGAAATTATTGTAAAAGCATATTGGTATCTGGGTTGGATTCATTGTGATTTATTAAATGAAAAAGAGATTGGTATTGGGTACTATTGGAATATTGTAGGAAAATATCCTGATCTTGAAATTGGAATATCATCACCTGTGCCTTGGGTCAGTTTGGTATATCCCTTAACAGCCAAAGAAGTTCAACCTGCAAAAGTTAAAGCTCAAAAACAATGGGCTTCGATTGCACTTTTGGAAATCATCCGGCATTCCAATAATAAAACTGAGGTTGAAAAAGCATTTGATGTTTTGTGGCAAGATTATAAAAGCAGTGTCCCAACAGGACTTGCAATCAACTTAATGCTACAAAATAAAAAATGTACTAAAAAAGCATTACTCTATGTTGATAAATATTTAGCCCTTGATATTGCAAACTTATATTTGACTTTAGAAATTAAAAAAAGCGCAAAGGAGTATTAATTTTTAATATGTGGTTAAAAGATAGATTAAATATTTTTTTCCACTCTTTTCGGGTCAGAATTTTTTTAGCGCTGACATTGATCATTGTTATTGTAATC
>JAAELB010000557.1 GCA_024227155.1 Desulfobulbaceae bacterium | reverse complement strand
TTCATACGGGGCAGGGTGCTCCTGAAAAATGTCCTGCATGTGTTAAACCCACTGGTTACTTCGAGATTTTAGGAGAAAATTGGTAAAAGTAGCCGGTTCTGTAACATACTTGAGGAGTACTCTTCTCCATACCTCACAACGAATGTAACTCCCGATAGGCGACTCATCACACATAATGGGTCGCCTTCTTTATTTCTGGCTTATCTTAAACCTTCACTGGTTACCATAACCATTATTTTCTGTAGTTTGAGAGGGTCTCATCTCGACAATTATGAAGAATATCAGTATAAGGTAATCCTTGTCTGAATTTGATCTGTTTTAATGTAAGTGTATTGTAAAAACTTGAGGGAGAGTGGAATGAAGAATAGTGTTTTTTGTGTTTTTGTAATGTGCCTTTTTGCAATGAGCAGTTGCAGTTCTGACAGTATCGAAGAAACTACCGAAGAAGCTAAAGAGACAGCACATAATGCGACACTGGCAACTCCGACTACAGTTAATGGAGCTATTGAGCAGATCAAAGAGGGTGATGTTGGTTCTACGGAAAAGGTTATTGCAGAGGTGGTAGAAGCAGAGCAAAAAAATACGGAATCTGTAGTACCTGATGAGGTTGTGGAGGATAAAGAGTCTAAGCATTTAACAAATATTGAAGTTATTGAGGAAAAAGAAGCGGCACTGGCAGCAGCTATAGAAGTTGCTGAAGAGAAAGAAGCCGCTGAAGCCGCGGCTGTTGAAGAGGCTGAGGAAGAAGAGGCAAAACAGACAGAAATCG
>JAAELB010000556.1 GCA_024227155.1 Desulfobulbaceae bacterium | reverse complement strand
GATTTGGCAATTATTTTTCAAAAGAAAATGCCCATAGAAAAGCAAGGCAATTGAGGAGTATGAATATTATTGATGATTATTTTTTAGTTTTGCCTGAAAAATATGAAAATCAGTATGAACAAACTTCTCAGATAAGAGAAAAGATTGTTAATAAGGCAGAGAAATATATTGGAGTGCCATACAGGTGGGGAGGGCAAGACTCTGTAACAGGTTTTGATTGCAGTGGACTTACGTCTTCGGTTTATCGCGAATCAGGTATCATGCTTCCGAGGACATCAAGAGAACAGTACAAAACAGGAACCTTTGTATTAAAAAAAAATTTGAAAAGAGGGGATCTTGTTTTTTTTAAAACCAGGGGTAAGGCCGTGTCCCATGTAGGAATTTATACCGGTAACTCTCAGTTTATTCACGCACCTCGAAAAGGAAAAACTGTTCGTTCTCAATTTCTTAATTCTTCTTATTATCAAAAACGTTATGCCGGAGCTAGAACATACTTAAAAATGGATTAAGAGGATTTTATATTGAGAATACTTTTTTTAGAATCTTTTTTCGGCGGATCTCATATGGATTTTGCTCTCGGTTTAAAAGAGCATTCAAAACATGAAGTTGAGATACTATCGTTGCCTGCCAGGAATTGGAAATGGAGAATGCGCGGAGCAGCTCTTGAGTTTGCAAGGCAGTTAGATAATATCAATATTGATAACTATGATTTGATTTTT
>JAAELB010000555.1 GCA_024227155.1 Desulfobulbaceae bacterium | reverse complement strand
GTTTACCCACAGGGACCTAGATTTAGATGTTTTTACATGTGCATGTACCATCCCAATCACTCTGGTCGGATCAACACTTTCACCTCGGTGATAGAGCCTCAGTACCTCGGCATACTGCTTCCCAATTTGTGAAGTCCAACCCATATCACCTCTTGTAGCAGAATTTGATGCTGATGAACAGACTCCAAGGTAGAAACGGCATGCACGATTTTGGATGGTGTTGGTCTTACTGTAGGAGGATGTACCCCATATTCCTGATCCATAGTTCAGCACTGGTTCGACTAGTGATTCGTACAAGTGTGTGAACATGTTATGGGACATTCCACCAATCTTATGAAATTTTGTGCACAAAGCCCCAAGAGCTCGATTTGCAGATGCAGCAAGAATCTTAACACTTTCTTTCAGATCCAAATGTTCTTCTAGCCATAGGCCCAAGTATTTATACCCATTTGTCCAACTTATACTTTCATTACCAATTTTGAATTCAAAATTAGATCTTTCACATGATTCATGCCTGTAATGCACCATTTTTGTTTTGTCCATATTTAAACTTAACCTCCACCTTTTACACCAACTATTTAGACAAAGTAACATTTGTTGCATCTTCTCCTCAGAGTCTGATAGAAGGGCAACGTCATCAGCAAAAAGAAGAATACTCAGGTCCTTGTCACCATACTTAATACCACAGCTAAGAGCTTTGATTTCTTCTGCTAAGTCATTCAAGTATAATGAGAAGAGAGTCGGTGAGAGATTGCATCCCTGCTTGAGCCCATTTGAGACACCAAACCAGTCTGATATACTACCATTTATCCTTACTGCACATTCTACACCTTCATACAGCGACTGGACAGCTGAAAGCATTCTCCCTTTAATCCCAAACTTTTGTAACTTATACCACAGACATGTTCTGCTTATGTTATCGAATGCACGCCTGGCATCAACATAACACACATAGGTTGACTTTTTTTGTGTTTTTCGCCATGATATAATATTATACAATGTATAAAGGTGATCAAGACAGGAGCGGTCCTTACGGAATCCATTTTGTTCTTCTACTAAGAGATTATATTTTTCAATCCAAGTTGACAATCTTAAATTTAGGACTTGGCAATATATTTTACATGGAACCGATATCAATGTAATTCCACGATAATTGCTTGGTATTCTTGGGTCATTTGATGTACCCTTTGGTATGGGCTGGATAATACCCCTTTTCCACTGTGTAGGAACAATGCCCTGTTCAAATGATAGACTAATTAGTTTATGAAGTAGTATGGTACAGGAATCATTTTTTAGTACTTCAGCTGGTATTTCATCCACACTGTATGCCTTTTGTAACTTTGCATGTAATACTGCCTTTCGAACTTCATCTATACTAATAGGGATATTCAGTGTAGAAGTGTCGAAACCCAAACCTTGGTTGTCCCCTTTAAGCTGTTCCTC
>JAAELB010000554.1 GCA_024227155.1 Desulfobulbaceae bacterium | reverse complement strand
TCTTGAAGCACTATCGGCAGATGAGTTCAGCAGAGAATTAACGCAACTCTTTGTGGAGGTTGAGCATCGGTCCACCGCCTTTATTAATGTCGGCCAGACAAGTTTGATTGAATGCAGTCTTGAAGCTCGGAAGCAGGCATTAACAAACAAAAAGTTAAGCAGTCTCTGTATGCCTGCTGGTGATAAGTACCTGGTCGCCGCCCCCGGCAAAGAGTTGAAATTTATTAAAGCGCTTGAGTCTGCCGGATTTATTCTTGGTGTAAAATAAACGTGGTGATTACAGCAGTGGCACCAATGATATTGCCGGAGCGGTCTTGAAAAGGTAATTTGTGCTGGTCCAAATGGCTCTTGGTTGGTAAAAAAAATCAATTGTCCAGAAGGTCTGAAGAAAATGACAGCTTACCAATCTAATTGAAATGCACTTATGGCAAAGAAAAAAAAGAAAACCAGGACTCAGAGACATAAAGTTGCCGCCCTCGGTAGCTTGTCCAAGGATGAATTGTGGGAGAAGGGTAATCTTTACCTCAATCAAGAGAAGTATTCGGAGGCTATCCGGTTTTTCAAACAATTGTTGAAAATGAAGGAGGACCCTGAAACTGATCAGGCACTTCTCCAGGCATATTTGGGCAGGATAAAAAGCCTGGCGTCAAAATCGATGGCCAAGGAAGCGGTAGCGTTGCTGCAAATCGTATCTGATCGTTGGCCGGATGCCAAAATCCAGCACGTCAGTCTCTCTTTATTCCTGCAAACTGGTAACTTTATTGAAGCAGCTGGACTTTACCGAGAGTGTGTAAACCACTTTACAAGTGAGCAGCAAGAGCGGATGGATGCTCTGTTCGGTGCACTGTTGCTTACTGGAACCGGTGGTTTGTTGCCGGATAATTTTGTCGAAGATTCACCCGTTGTTCTCTTTTATCCGGCTGCACTTCTGGCAATTGATGCGGTTTTTGATGGGCAGGGTGAGCAGGGCCGTAATGCCTTGAAACAGATTCCGCTCCGTTCGCCATATCGTGATCTGCGCACCTTACTAACAGCTCTGCTGCAATTCCCTGACAATAAGGAAAAAGGTATAATTTTACTGCGCAAAATTAACAAAAATTCGCCTTATTTTTCCTATGCTGCGAGATATCTTGCGACAGCTGATAGTCCAAAATTTCTTTTGCAAAAGCTGGCGGGGGCACAGAAACCTGAGAGACGGGAGATTCTCGCCAACTATGAATTGAATCCAGCCCAGCGTAAAGCGCTCGAAGACTTATCTCAGAATGATGGTCAACCACATAATCTGTTGCATTTTGTACGCAACCACCAAGCCTGTTTCACAAAACCCAGGCGCCTCAATCTGCTGGGAAACATTCTTCCCCACTGCGGAGAGCAGGCCCTGCCTTTTCTCGCCCGCCATACCGACTTCAGTTTACTGGAAAAAAACAGGCTCTGCGCCCTGGCAGCAGAGAATGATAACGTACCCTTATTTGCTGTTGATTTCTGGAATGATTATCTGGGTAGTTCCAGCGAGTGGGAGCCGGCCAGATACAAGGAGATTGGCCTGGTACTCCGTCGTATAGCGAAGCTCGGACAGCGGGCTGGTCATTATAACATAGATGAGATTCTCGATACTATGCTGGATAGTCTTAAGTATGATCCCGATCATGCACAGACCTGGCTGGAAGCTTCAGATTTAGCCAGGCAAAATTTCGGTTTGGCGAGGCATTACAGAATCATTCAGGATGCAGTTGTGAAGTTGCCGGAAAACGTCGATATTCTGGTGGCGGCGATGAAGGCATGTGGGCGTAAGGGGGCTCACAAGAAGGCCTCCGGCCTGGCACAGCGGGTTCTGGAAATTGACCCGATCAATATCAGCGCCTTGGATTTCCTGGTGGAATCACGGCTGGAGCATGGTCGTAAGCTGGCCATAAAGAAAAAATGGCAACTGGCTGAAAAGGAGCTTCAGAGAGCAGATACCAGAGTCAAAGCGGTCCGTTTTCGAGGCCGCCAGCAGATCTGTTTGGGCATGCTTTTGCTTCTGCAGGGCAGGAAGGAAGGAATGCAACACATTGCCGAAGGGAGGCGGGAAAATGGTTTTCCCCTCCTAAGTCACATCCTGGTGTTCCTGGAGTCGAGGCTCTACAAGTTGCCACAGTCGCACCAAAATCAATTCGCTCGTGAGTTGAGGCAGCTCTCAGCGGAGATCCCGGTGGATAAAAGTGAGTTCCTGCGTTTGGTCGGCTGGATGTTAACCAGTGAAGAAAAGCAGCGTCCTGTCTTGAAAGAAAGTTGTGACTCTCTGAAAAAATATTTAACCAGGGCTGCATCCTTAGATTGGAGCCGGGACGAAGGTTTGTCGATCTGCAAGACGTTTTACCAAGTCGATTTACTTTCTCCACTTGCAAAATTTTCGAAGTCGTTACATAGAAAATATAGGGAGGTCATAGATTTCAGGGTCTGGGAATTGTTGAGTACCTACTCGGATGGTAAGAAAGAGATCCCTGAGCGGATTATTGACGAAATCGAAGACATGATGGATCATCTGATGGACAGAGGCCGTTACGAGCTTGCGGAATGCCTCGAAGATCTTCTGGATTCCAGTGGAATTTATCAAGATCATTTTTTTGACGATGACGATGACGATTTCGATGATTTTCTCGATGATTTTTTTAATTTTGGGCCTTTTTAAATGCCTGAAAAGAAGGCAAAGGAAGATGAACCAGCTCCTCAGCCAAAACAACAGAGGGGTGGCAAACAATTGAATCTATTTGATGATATAGAATGAAAACTCCCTATGAAATACTGGAGGTGTCGGAAGACGCCGATGACACTGCGATAAAGAAGGCCTATTTGGCTATGGTGCGGCACTATCCGCCGGAACGGTTTCCAGATGATTTCCAGCGAATTTACCAGGCCTATGAACTACTCAAAACAGCAGAGGATCGTTTATCGTACCGGCTGTTTCATTGTTCTCTGCCGGAACGTGCCGATATTGCCACGCTGCTGCTTTCACAAGATGGAGTAAAGAATCCACCAACCAAAGAAGAGTTTCAAAATAAGCTTGCCCGCGATATTCAGAATTTTTGTGCAGGCCTCGTAATATAGTGAATGTATACAACATGGATGGACAACTAAAAGAAGAACTGATAGAACAATTCCGGGCCTATCTGGAAACTGCTTGGATACCCGATGAACCAGAGAAAATCATCGACCAAATGGACCTGTTCAACGAGCTGGCAGGACTGAAAACCGAGGTACGGATTGAATCTCGGCAGCTCAAGGGAGCACTTGACGATTTTCGTCTGGCCTTTACCTCTTTGGACACGGCCCATCAGGACATGTCCAAAATGCTCAATCATATTAAACAGCAGGAAAGAGATGCAGCCCGTGCGGAATTGAAGCCGGTACTTCTCGGTCTTATCGAACTGCATGATCGGGTCGAAGCAGGCCTCTCCGGTACAATGCCGAAAATGTCCTTTTTCCAGCGGTTGTTTGCTGGCACTAACTCAAGTGAAAAGTGGCTGCAGGGGCATCTCGAAGGGCAGAAAATGACCCTTGGCAGGGTGCTTGACCTGCTTAATCAGTGTGGTATTTTGCCTATGGATAGTATTGGGAAACGGTTTGATCCGAATTGTATGAAGGCCGTCGGCTTTCTATCGGACCCACAACGGGAAAACGGTGTGGTACTTCGTGAAAATCGTAAGGGATTTTGGCAGGGCGAGAGAAATTTTCGGCCGGCAGAGGTAATTGTTAATAAGTTAGAGGAAAAAGTATAATGACTGAAAAAATTCTCGGTATTGATCTGGGAACAACAAACTCTGAAGTTGCACTCTACGAAAACGGCACCATGACGATTATCGAAGGACCGGATGGTAAAATGCTACCCTCCTATGTGGGTCTCGATGATAGCGACAATCTACTGGTGGGTGGACCGGCGATGAACCAGTTTGTTTTGTATCCTGAGAAAACCATTAAATCCATCAAGCGGCTCATGGGCCAGACAAGTCCGGTGCCCCTTGGGGAGAGCAGTTATCTTCCTCAAGAGATTTCAGCAATGATCCTGCGCCATCTGAAAAATATAGCCGAGACCTCACTTGGTTATCCGGTCCACAAGGCGGTAATTACCGTGCCGGCATTTTTTTCCGATAGCCAGCGCCAGGCAACCCGGGAAGCCGGGCAAATGGCTGGATTGGAAGTTGTCAAAATAATCAATGAACCAACCGCTGCCACCCTGGTGTACGAAAGTAACCACAAAGGTGCCAAAAGAGTGCTGGTTTACGATCTTGGCGGCGGGACCTTCGATGTTTCCGTGGTAGAATTGCAAGACGATGTTATTGAGGTAATCGCGAGCCACGGTAACAACAATCTTGGCGGTGATGATTTCGACGCTCTTATCGAAAAACTTCTTATGACACAAATCGAGGAAGATGGTTTTTCCGACATTTCCAGGCAGGCCCAGGCGAGAATTCGCAGGGCAGCTGAAAATGCCAAAAAACAGCTTTCTAACCAACCGTTTGCACTGATTGAAGAAGAATATCTCTCTGAGCGAGATGGCATACCCTACAATCTTAGCGTTGAGCTGGCCAGACATGAATATGAAGAGATGATCACTCCCCTGTTGGACGAAACCCTGGATTCGGTACATCTGGTTTTAAAGGATGCCGGTTTGACATCCTCGGGGATCGACGAAATTCTTTTGGTCGGCGGATCGACCCGCACTCCGCTACTGCAGCAACGATTGGAAAAGGTATTCGGTAAAGCGCCTCGCTTTGAACTGGATCCGGATCTGTGTGTCGCTGCCGGGGCGGCTCTGCAGGCAGCCATGATCAGCGGTGAAGAGATCAGGGCGGTACTGGTTGATGTTACACCCTATACCTTTGGCACCAGCGCCATCGGTGAGATCGACGGTGAGTTCTCACTCAATATGTTTGTCCCGGTCATCAAGAAAAATAGTCCGATCCCTGTCACTCGTAGTGAACTTTTCTATACCGCTGCAGATTTTCAGCACACTGTGGAGATCAAGGTGTACCAGGGGGAGGCGAAAAATGCCCTGGAGAATATTGAGGTAGGGAGCTTTCTCGTCGAAGGGTTGTCAGAGCTTCCTTCGAAAAATGAGATTATTGCCAAATTTTCCCTTGATTCCAATGGTATCCTTCAAGTGAGCGCCATTGAAAAAGTAACCGGACTGGAGAAGTCCATTACCATTGATAATGTCATAACCGACGAAAACCGGGACTCACTCGATCAGGCCCGGGACAAGATCCGACAACTCTTTGGTGAGGAAGAACAGGAAAATTATACTGCTGAGTCAATTGAAACCGGCGATTCAACTTCGAAAAATGTAGGAAACAGCCGTAAGGTCCAGGCGGAAGCGCTCATTGACAAGGCTCGTAGCCTTTTTGACACGGCAGGCGATGACGATCGTGAAGATATGATTGACCTCATTGAGAATATTGACCAGGCACTGGTGGATGATAATGAAAACCTGCTGCTGGAGCTAATGGAAGAACTCTCTGAAATTATATTTTATATGGAGTCTTAACCGATGGAACGTTGCCCCCAGTGCCGTGCGCGGTTAAAGGGTAAAACGGTGTGCGGCCGTTGTGAAACTGATCTGGATATTGTCCAGACGGTTGAGGCCACTGCCGATATCCTGGCCAGAAAAGCAGTGAAAAGTCTGCTCGCTGATGATTTTCCAGCTGCAGCAAAACTGGCAGCCACGGCGTGGAAACTCCAGGCGAGCCCTTTTCACCGTGCCCTTGCTGGTTTTATTGAAAAGAAATACCATGACGATTTGTTAGATCACCCACGACAGTCTGACCCTGTGGAGGAGCTCATTTTCTGATCTGCAATTATCACTATTGTAATAAAATACTCTCCAACAACACGAATCAGTGGGTAATCATCTCCGTAAGGGCGTTGTATACATCCCGTAAATATATAACACCCGCTATTTTGCCGTCACTCCTTGTAACAGGAAGACGTCTGACTCTCTCTGTGAGGAGCATGTCGGCACATCTGAAGATTGAGTTCTCTGCTGTTATTACTCTGACATCTTCCGTCATTATTTTGCTGACACGGGTGCCATCCAGAACGCTCGCTTTGTCAGCCCGGACAGAATCCCAGGAAATATTGTTGTGGTTGTCATCGTGGTAGAGGTGGGATGGGATTAACAACCGAAGAATGTCTTTAGTAGAGACGATACCAACCAGGTTCATGTTGTTATCCAGGACAACCATACCGTTTACGGGCATACCATGTCCCCGTTTTGTTGCTTTGAATACCTTGGTTGCCTCGCGGATAGACATTTCAGGGGTTAGCCAGTTTTTAAGAGGTTCCATAATATCTTTAACTTTCATCTATGCTCCTTTTAGATTGTTAGCGTCTGATGGAAGAACGGTTATCTGTCTCTTAAGTTAAAATGGTGACTTGCTAGCTCTGGCAAGATCGTTTTTCTGTTTACTGTTGATATGTTAGCATAGGATTGATTTAGTATCAATTGTGTTTATGTAAAATATAATTGATGTGAATAAATGGGCGTTGGTGTGTCACTTTGCAAAAACTCTATCCAACTCGCTTCTTACCGCAACCCCGAGGGTCTCAAGGGTGTATGGTTTTTGGATATATTGGCCGGCACCTAATTGTTGGAGTTTTTTCACTCGTTCAGATTGAGAAAATCCACTTGCAATAATTGCCCGTTGACCCGGAGCTATCTTTAAAATTTCCAAATAGGTTTCTAACCCATCTAGATTGCCAGGCATAATCATGTCTAGAACAACTAAATCCACAGGGGACTCGCGGACTATGTTGAGCGCCAGGGAGCCGTTTGCTGCTGTAAGGACACTGTACCCGAGTTTTTCTAACATGCCCCTGGCAATGTCTAACTGCTCCAGAACATCATCGACGACGAGCACAGTTTCGTTTCCGAGGTAATCATCCAGGACAATACGAGGTTTGGATACCGACGTGGTCTCTCGGGTAGTGGGGAAATACAAGGTAAAGATAGTTCCAAGTCCTTCATTGCTTCTAATGTCTATGAAGCCGTTGTGGTCTTTTGTCGTTGCCCAAATTACGGTCATGCCAAGGCCCGTGCCGCTATGGCCCATAGATTTCTTGGTGTAAAACGGCTCAAAAATCCGTTGTAGACGTTCCTGAGAAATACCAATTCCACTATCGGAAATTTCAATAGACACATATTCGCCTTTTGGCACTAATTCATACCCTTCGTAGTCAATGTCAAGGTAGATGTTGGAGGTGGAAATAGTCAGTTCTCCTCCCGCTGGCATCGCCTCAAAACCGTTGTGGATGATGTTCATTAATGC
This sequence comes from Desulfobulbaceae bacterium, assembly GCA_024227155.1. Taxonomy (GTDB): domain Bacteria; phylum Desulfobacterota; class Desulfobulbia; order Desulfobulbales; family Desulfocapsaceae; genus Desulforhopalus_A. Next base: position 12,841 of record JAAELB010000554.1, on the reverse strand, counting down.
TTTTGACAGATGGCCAGGTGAACCTTTTATGTGCAACAGTTCAGGATCGAGCTGGCTGTGCATGGTAATCAGAGGGTGCCGCAGTTTTACCTGCTGATATTCGATGGAGCTGGTATATTCTGAGATAATATCGTTGATATTGCATACTTCACTGATAATTACAGAGCGTCTCGCAAGAGTAAGGAGATCCTGTACTATGACGGCAGCGTGCTTGCCTGATTTTTGGATTATTTGTACCTTTTTATGCATTGGGCTCTCCTCCGGGATCTCAAGTAGGAGGATATCCGGATAGCTCACAAGCCCACTCAGTATATTATTAAGGTCGTGCGCTACGCCGGCCGCAAGGTTGCCTACAACTTCCATTTTTTGCGCCTGTAGAAGCTGGTTTTCAAGTTTTTTGCGCTCAGTGATGTCACGTATAATGCCCTGGGTACCGAGAAATTCTTGGGTGGTAGGTTCATTTTTAATATAAAGGCCCTCAGCGGATACACTGAAATATCTTGATGTCTCCGGTGTGTGTCCTCCGTAGATCGTCAGCTTTAACCGTATTTCCATGTTGTGGGTGGCTCTTTCCCCGGTTCTTCTTTCATTAAGCCGATGATGTGCTTTTACTGTATCCGCTGGGTCGACAAGTTCAAAGATTGATTGGCCGATTAGGGAATATTGGGAATTTGTGTATTTGGAAATTGCCGGGCTGATAAATGTGATCTTGCCGTGATCATCAAGACGAAAGATAATATCCGGGATGGCATTGAGTATTGCCTGGAGGTTTTTTTCGCTCGATTCAAGTAACTGAATGGCTTTTTTTGTATTTTTTTCTGCGAGATGTTTGGATTGCCAGTATTTCAAAATCAACAGCAGTGCATAATTGGCGGTTACACTAGTCAACGGAAGGAGGGGTGAAAAAAGAAGGCCGCTACGCTGGTAAACAAGAATGGTTCCAAACCATATTGATGCGGAAATAATAAGAAAAAAGAGGATGTTCCAGTGTGTTCGGGCAAAAAAAATCAGCAGAAGGATTACGACAGAGAGTAGCAGGCTGAGTATCGTTTCGATAACTGGAAAAAGATCTGTTCGAGTTGTATGATAATCGGAACCAAGGGCCTCATAAGCATGTCTATGGAGTGCCACAAGAGGTAGGGTGCTGCCTGATGAGGTTGGATATTCCTGGGTGAGTCCGAGGGCAGAAAGACCGAGAAAAACAGTCTTATTGTGAAAGTCGAATTTTTCAACAGGTTTGGCAAATAGGTCAGCTGCAGAGATATGGTTCGCATTCGAATAATTGATAGCTCCTAAAAGAAAGTTACCTTCACTGTCGACAGGGATTGTCGCGCCATGAACAGCAAGGGACAGGGTTTGCAGACTGTCCCGGTGAAGCTGAGCATCGTTTGTGGACTGGCGACGCAAAAAGGTGGCAAGGAAAAATGAGGGATACAACTGCTGTTTGTAACTGATAAGAAGAGGAATTCGGCGTAAGATGCCATCCCTGTCTGCAGATCCGTTGAAGAAGCCGACACCGCTTGCGGCATCAGCCAGCGAACCATAGTTGCAGATAACATCATCAGCCTGGTGAAAGTAGGATTTGTATGGTGACTGCTTAACATCTTTTTCGCTAAAGGAAACAGGCTGGAGTTTGCAGTGGTTGGTACTTGTAGTTATCCGGTCAAAGAGGAATTCGTATCCAAGGATGACGGATGCATTATTGAAACTATCCGCCAGGTATTGGTCGTGATCGAGAATTTTAGCAGGGATGGTTGAGGTGTCTATTGCTATGCCAAAATCATCAAAAAGAGTCTGTTTCCAGCTCAGAGGGGACGTTCGATCCTTTTCCGGGAAAAATATGTCAATCGCTATGACCTCTGCCCCGGCTTCCTTGAGTTTGTTGACTAACCAGGCGAGTCTATATCTGGGCCAGGGCCATTGGCCATATTTTTCAAGACTTTTGTCATCAATTACGACCAGTTCTGTTCCCTGATGTTCCGGACTCAGTTTGGCACTGTTTATTATAATGTCGTTACTTTTCAAAGAGAGGTACTCAGCTGCAGGATTGAACAGGTAGATGGCAGCTAGCAGCAGAGTAAGAACTCCACTACAGATAAACATGGTTTTTCCAGAATTAGGCAGGAAAGAGCCCGTGGTTCTGGATTCTGTAGGAGACTGGAGTTTGAGTATATTCCACATAAAAATAAATTTGCTCAGAAAGTGGCTCGAATCGACAGGTGAAGAGGGTATCAGGAAAGCGTGTTACCTGACAATTACCTCTACTCTGCGGTTCTTTCGTTCATGGACATCGTCAGCTGTCTTTATAAGTAGATTTTCTTCTCCATGGGAAGTTGAGGTTATTTGATTTTCAGGAAGTCCACTATTAACTAAAAGTTGAGCGACAGCGGCGGCACGCTTTTTTGATAATGCCATGTTGTAGGCGTGATCTCCAGCAGTGTCTGTGTGGCCAACCACTCTAGTGTCTGTGTGGCCAACCACTTTAATATCAGACGAGTTTTGGTTTGCAATTGTTTGGAGAATCTGTGGCAGAGTTTTGATGGATTCTGTTGTGAGTTTGGTCGAATTTTTTTGGAAATAGAGGAGGAAATGGGTTGGCTGTGGTGGTAAATTTTTCAGGGCAATTGAAAAATTTGCATCTATGTCAGCCTGAGACATTGGACTGGGTTGTTTTGGATGAGAGTCTCTCCCTTTAACAACAGTGGCTTTACCGGCTTCCCTGATGTTGACAGTTCCCGCATCGTTTGCCACAATGACATGACCCACCTTACCGTCGGGGTCCGGTAGAAGAACGACGGTGGTTTTTTGGCTACAACCGTTAACAAATACCAGTATGGTGATCAACAGGGTTAAGATAATGGATGTTTTCATTTTTGTTCATTTTCTGGGGTGAGTGATACGGTTTTTGAATCGAAGCAGTAGGGCGTAAGCTACTGATAGACTGTGGTTTGTACTGTTGCTATTCAACTTTAACCAGAAACTTTGTTCCGCGAACTCCAAGGGTAGCATCTGGCGTTTCCAGAATCATCTTTTCGGGCGCTAGCTTGGCTATCTTCCCGGTAATAAATGAAAATGTTCCCGAGAGTATCCTGGCAACAAAAGAGAGCTGTTTCTCTGCAGGGTAAAATGCAAAACTCTCTAACTGAATTTCACTTCCGGGTCCAAGGGAGATGACAGTATCGTCTTCTAAAATAAGTCCTACCGCACCATCATGCCCGGTTTTGATTGTATCCCCCTGGGTAAGTTTCATGTTGACAACTGCTTTCAAGTCTTCCCCTTTATAGGATAAATAAACCTCACCGGAGAGCGATTTGATAAAACCAATGGAGTTGTTTGGTCTGGAGTTGGCGTAGCTGTTGGTCGTAATTGTGAAGAGGAAAAAAACAAACATGACGAGCGTGAAAATAGATTTCATGACTAGGTTGCCTCAGTTTTGTGTTGATGGAGGACAAGGTTAAACAAACAATATTAAAATTATATAATAATCTCTACTCTTATCATGCTTTTCTTAGCATTTTCTTAATAAGACAGTTTGTAAAAAAGGCGATAAACTATGCTGTTCGCCGAATGCACAAGGGTTTTGGGCACTAAAATACCTTGCTTTTTTTTATTTTTTTTTATTAAAGAAAAGCGTATTGTATCAGATGGAAATGGGTAATGTTCAAGCAGATTTCACCAGTAATCCGCATGTTATGGCGGTAACTTTCCGAAAAACAACAAGATTTGGCGATAGTATCATGGAATTTGGTTCGCCAGACAACTTTCTAATTATTCCGAGGAGAATATTATGGCCGTACATGTAGCGGATCACCCACTCATTAAACATAAACTAGGTTTAATGCGCAAACATGATATTTCAACAAAAGATTTTCGAGATCTCTCCTCAGAAGTTGCTCGACTGTTAACCTATGAAGCGGCGAAAGACCTACCCACCGAAAAGAAAACCATCCAGGGGTGGGCAGGGCCTGTAGAAGTTGATGAGCTTAAAGGGAAAAAAATCACCATCGTGCCAATTTTGCGGGCTGGTCTCGGAATGATGAATGGTGTTATTGATCTCATTCCCTCAGCCAAGGTAAGTGTTGTGGGTTACTACAGAAATGAAGAAACCCTCCAGCCGGTTGAGTATTATGTAAAGACTGCGGGGGAAATTGAAGAGAGAATAGCTTTGATTCTCGACCCGATGCTTGCAACCGGTGGTACCTTACTTGCCACTATTGAAACACTGAAGAAAGCTGGCTGTAAGAGAATTAAGGGACTGTTTCTTGTGGCTGCCCCAGAGGGCATAAAAAGGATCACAGAGGCGCACCCGGATGTAGAAATATACGTCGCTGCGGTGGACGAACGTCTCAATGAGGTTGGATATATCCTACCAGGCTTAGGTGATGCCGGGGATAAAATCTTCGGCACCAAATAGGGGCAAAAGTCATTACAGGTTTCTGTAATGACTTTTTTTTTGTCTGCTTAGATAAGGTTTTTGCTGTTGGCTGAACAGTTACGTCCGTAATACGTAATTTGTAAATAGATTCATTTTGTAAAGGAGGTTCGTGGTATGTCCGAAGTGACATCAAATTCAAACTATCGTTTCCGTATAGGAGACAGTCTTCTCGGGGCGCAGATGCTCTTTGTTGCCTTTGGTGCCCTGGTTCTGGTTCCTATTCTGACCGGTCTTGATCCAAACGTCGCCCTTTTTACCGCGGGTGTTGGTACACTTGTTTTTCAGGTAATAACAAAAGGGAAGGTGCCTGTATTTCTGGCATCATCTTTTGCTTTTATTGCCCCGATTATTTACGGAGTTCAAACCTGGGGAATCCCGGGGACCTTATGTGGCCTGGCTGGGGCGGGGGTGCTCTATATTTTATTAAGTTTTGCTGTCCGCTATTTTGGTTCAGGTATCCTGCATAAATATTTACCACCGGTTGTTACAGGTCCTGTTATCATGGTTATCGGTCTGGTTCTTGCTCCTGTTGCGGTGCATATGGCCATGGGCCGCACCGGTGATGGTTCAGCCTGGCTTGTGCCGGAGAGTACTGCGATGATTATTGCGGGTGTATCACTGGTAACCACCGCCCTTGTAGCTCTACTTGGCAAGGGATGGTTGAAGTTGATCCCGATCCTCAGTGGTATTATTGCGGGGTACGCGACATCATTCGTCCTTGATCTCAGCGGTTTTACAGCATCTACCCAGGCAGTATTTGATCCTGGTACTCTGCAGAACTGGACAAGTGCGACTCTTATTACGTTCTCCCCCGTGGCGGAAAAAGCATGGCTTGCAATGCCCGCCTTTGTTCTTCCTGAATGGAAATGGGAGGCGGTACTTTTTATAGTGCCCGTTGCCATTGCACCCGCAATTGAACATTTTGGTGATGTACTTGCCGTCGGTTCCATTACCGGAAAAGATTATGTAAAGGATCCAGGGATTGAGAACACCATGCTTGGTGACGGTATTGCAACCTCCATTGCTTCAATGCTTGGTGGTCCTCCAAACACCACGTATTCGGAAGTAAGTGGTGCTGTTGCTCTGACAAGATCATTTAATCCAGCAATTATGACCTGGGCTGCACTAACTGCGATCCTGCTCTCTTTTGTTGGTAAAATTGGCGCAATACTGGCAACAATTCCAACTCCTGTTATGGGTGGAATAATGATTCTGCTTTTCGGCATGATCACAGTTGTTGGTATTAATACTCTGGTAAAATCAGGACAAGACCTTACAACTCCACGAAATCTGATTATCGTTGCAGTTATCCTTGTTTGCGGTATTGGTGGGATGAAGTTTACTGCGGGCTCTTTTGCCATCGAAAAAATTGGTCTTGCCGGGGTGCTGGGGTTACTGCTCAATCTGATTTTGCCCCATGAAAAAGAATAAAAAAGTCTCCAATGTTGCTCTTTTGGGTCCTCGCTTTTATGAGGAAGCAAAAGATACGATTGCGGCGATTTGACAATAATAAACAAGGCCCTTGAGCCTGTAACCGGAGGTCATATGGATTTTCCCATAGATTTAAGTGGATATGTGCCACTGCAGTTTGATTTGAACCAGGAGGCATTGACAGCTGAACAGCGTCAAGCATTGGTAAAAAATATTGAGATTGTCCGGGACAGTCTGATATTTTTTACCGCACTTGCAAATGTTAAGGGCTTGGGTGGCCATACAGGTGGCGCCTTTGATATAGTTCCTGAGTTGCTGATAGTTGACGGTTTTATGAAGGGTTCAGATACTATCCATCCCGTCTATTTTGATGAGGCCGGACACCGGGTGGCTATTCAATATATGATGGCGGTATTAAACGGCCATAAAAAAGCTGAATCTCTGCTCCACTATCGTGAGTATGACCACGGTTATTATGGTCATCCAGAACGTGACGAGAAAAATGGGGTTTTCTTTTCTTCTGGGCGTCTGGGTCATATGTGGAGTTATGTCAACGGCGTGGCAGAAGCTGACAGCAAGAAGACAGTGGTGATGTTTGGTAGTGACGGCTCGCAGATGGAAGGTGATAATGCTGAGGCGGCCCGCTATGCAGTAGCCAGAAATCTGAAGGTGAAGCTCTTTATCGATGATAATGATGTTACCATTGCAGGTCATCCTACCCAGTATATGAAAGGGTATGATGTCGAAAAGACACTGGCTGGGCATGGTCTTGCTGCAAACAGTGGCGACGGTGAGGATATTGACGCGCTCTACCAGAGAATCCAAAAGGCCATTACTGCTGATGGCCCGGTTGCCCTGGTCAATAAAAGACCCATGGCGGTTGGCGTCTCCGGAATTGAGGGGACTCCGAAAGGACACGACGTTATTGCTGTAAATCTTGCGATCGATTACCTGAATACAAAGGGATTGACTGCAGCCGCAGAGTGTCTTCTTGATTTTGAAGTGGCAAAAGAAAAAGTGACCTACCTTGGAAGTACTCCTGAAATGGGTAAGGTTCGCGATGACTTCGGCAAGGTTGTCTGTGAGATTCTTGACACTATTGACAATCCTGCTGAAAAAGTACTGGTGGTCGACTCTGATCTTGAGGGTTCCTGCGGTCTGCACCATATCCGCAAGAATCATCCGGAAGTGTACGTCGCCGGTGGCATCATGGAAAGAAATAATTACTCCGTTGCTGCTGGTTTCGGTTCTGAAGCCGGCCGGGTTGGAATCTTTGGCACCTTTGCCGCATTTCTTGAGATGGTTGTGTCTGAGATCACCATGGCTCGCCTCAATGACGCCAATGTTATTGCACACTTTTCCCACTCCGGAATCGATGATATGGCGGATAACACCTGCCATTTTGGTATTAATAATTTCTTTGCAGATAATGCAATAGCGGAAGGGGATAAGACCAGACTCTATTTTCCTGCAGACGTTTTGCAGTTAAAGGCTATTTTGCAGAAAACCTTTAATGACGAAGGTCTTCGCTTTGTTTTCTCAACACGTTCAGCCACCCCATGTCTTTTAGACAGTGAGGGGAGTAAGCTCTATGATGGCGATTACAGCTTTGAGCCGGGTAAAGATGAAATCGTCAGAGAAGGCAAAGACGGCTATGTCATAACCTACGGCGAGATGACCTATCGATGTCTTGATGCCATTGAGCAGCTCAGGAATGACGGGCTTGAGGTTGGTCTGATCAACAAAGCGACTCTGAATGTGATCGACGAAGAAATGGTTGAAAAGGTAGGCAAAAGTTCATTCGCTCTGGTAGTAGAGAGTCAGAACAGTAAGACCGGGCTTGGGGTTCGTTATGGTACCTGGCTCCTTGAGCGAGGTTTTGCACCGAAGTATGCATTAATGGGAACAAGCAAGATTGGTCACGGTGGTATCGCTGAACAACTTCCACATCAGGGCCTTGCTGTTGAAGATATTAAAAAGAAAATTCTTGCCATGAAGGGATAGAGGATGAAAAAAATTATCGTTTCAGGCTCAATGGCCTATGACAGGATTATGAATTTTTCTGAAAAATTTTCAGACCACATTCTGCCTGATAAAATTCACGATCTCAATGTGTGTTTTATGGTTGATGGTGTGACAGAAAATTACGGTGGTACTGCTGGCAATATTGCCTATGCTCTCAAACTGATGGGAGAAAATCCGCTTATTTCTGCAACCATAGGTAGTGATCATCACAAGTATTTTGAATGGTTTGAAAAAAATGATATCTCCAGGGAAGGGATATCGATTGTCAAGGAGGAGTTGACCGCTGGAGCGTATATAACTACAGACCAGACGAATAATCAGATAACCGGTTTTAATCCTGGAGCAATGAAATTATCTTCAGAGTTGAGCTTTGAGGATCTTGTCCCGGAAGAGACACTTCTGCTGGTTGCACCGGGGAATCTTGATGATATGGTGAACTACCCAAAAGAATGTAAAAAGAGAAATATTGAATATATCTTTGATCCGGGTCAGGCCCTGCCGATGCTGCAGGCAGAGGATCTGGTCGAAGTGATCTCTGGTTGTAAGCTGCTCATCGTAAACGACTACGAGTTTAACCTGATTATGGATAAAAGTGGTCTTAGCAAAGAACAACTCCTCAAGTTGCCACAAAATACTATCATAACAATGGGTGCAAAGGGGTCGGAGATTTATGAGGGACAGGAATGTAATGCTGTTCCTTCATTTACTGCACGCCAGGTGGTTGATCCAACCGGTGCCGGAGATTCGTATCGGGGCGGTTTGCTGAGTGGACTGGTCAATGGCAAAGATCTGAAGAGCTGCGGTATTCAGGGAAGTGTTTGCGCTTCTTTTGCCGTAGAGTGTCAGGGTACTCAGGATTACAGCTTCACGGCTGACGAGTTTAATCAAAGGCTGGCAACTCTGTAAACCTAACCCCGGAAACGGGATAAGTACCTAGTGCATCGTATAGCTTAAACCTTCTCATTGAAGTCATCCCCGAGGTAGTAATCGGGGATCCAGATATTTGCGAACTTCCTGGATGCCCGATAACAACACTCGGGCATGACGGATGGGTCCAATTGCCACTTTAAGGTTTACACCGCACTAGACTCGTAAAAACTTCAAACTGGAATAATGGATTGATCATTCTGACATCAGGCTCCTAGTTTTTTATGATGTTTTCTAATGCTCTTTGCAATGGGCATGGTTCTACTATCCTGCTGCCGTTTCGGTAGCCATCCAGCAGGTTCAATGATTGGGAAGCGAGATCCCGGCGTACCTCTCTTCTTCTACCCTTTACCCGCGCGATTTTCATTGAATCATAGCCCGTCGTCTGATGGCGAAGCCAGGCAATGACAGCACTGCGTGCCCTGTCTGTTAAAGGGATTCGCTGGGTCCTTGCTACGGTGCCTGATCCTACGGGAGTTGCGAGTTCTGTGACCGCTTTTGCAAGGAGTTGCGCTTCTTTTTCGTATTTTGGATCAAAATCGAGAAACTGCACTACTCCTAGATAAAAGTCCTGTACGTATTCCAGGTGCTTTTTTTCTTTCCTTAGAAGATCACTTTTCCGTTTTTTGCTGTATTCTGGTGTTGCCCGCTTTGCCTCCAGTTCTCTTTGTGCCTCCTGGATATGTTCCGCTTCCGACCAGATGCCCTTTGAGATGAGGCGCCTGCCTTTTTTCACCTGGACCAGCCAGCTCGGTCCTTTAGATTTAACAAGTTTTGTAAGAGGCGCGTCACCGGGAGCCAAGAGATCCCAGTTTGAAGGTACGGTGAGAGTGGTTCCATCCTCAGCTATAACGGTTCTTGCTTTTTTGCTTGGTTTTACAATTCTATTTTTGTCTGGCATCAGTTTGCTTGTGGGTCCTTACTGTCTGATTATTTATTGTGCGGGAGTTGATTCCGTACTGTTTTTCTCTAAAATTTTATAGTCGGCGACACATTTTCTTAGTTGTTGTGCTGATGTGCTGAGGCTGTCCATGGCGTTGGCGGATTCATTTCCAACAAGGGCGGATTGTCTTGAAACCTCGCCAATACTTGTGAGGGAATCAGAGAGGGTCAACAATCTTTTTTCTTGCTGCTCAGCTGATTTTTTCACAGATCTGAATAGAGTATTCAGCTGTCCGGTTACTTCTATGAGTGCCTGCAGGTCTCGGTGGCTGTCAAATGCCTTTGCCACCATAAGATCAACATTGTCTACGCCACCACTGACACAAGAGCTAAGATCATCGAGGTCTGTCTTAAAGTCTTTTACTGCAATCCCAATCTCTTTGGCAGCATTGCCGGAGATTCCAGATAGACGCTGGATTTCATCGGCAATTTCTGTAAATCCATGACCGGAATCTCCAGCCATTGTTGTCTGGATTGATGCGTTAAGGGCTAAGATAGAGGTTCGGTCGGCAAAATCCTCCATGATAGCCGCACTATTCTGAATGTTTTCCGAATTTTTTTCAAAGCTCTTAACTATTTTTGTAGTATTTTTCATTGCTTTTTCGAGTTCTTCCAAAGTCAGGCGTATTTCATCACCGGTTTGTAGAGCTGCTGTTACAGTCGATTCTGCTCGATCACTAATTTCGACGCTCTCTTCGAGGATACGACAGTTCTCCTGTGCCGCTTGGAAACTCTTGCTGCTGTCAATTAAAGTGCTGACAGTTTTTGCCTGCTGCAGGTTGCTGTCTATCAGATTGTTGCTCTGTGTTGATAGTTTTTCCGCTGTGGCTTGCGTAAGTCTCGTCATCTCGCGTGCCTGGACGACAACATTCGAGAATTGTTTTGCCATGGAGTTGAAGGTAAAAGCTATTGCCCCGTTGGTGTCTTCGGTCACCGCGGGGGTTACCGTAAGATCTCCCTGGCGAAAGCTACTTAAATCAACGAGTAATTTGACGAGTGTCTCCTGGGAACTGTCCAGCTCAGCCTTACTCTCGATCTGTACCATTATTACATCAAGGAAGTCATTGAGCTTTTGCGCAATTGTGCCAAGCTCACCGTTGCTTACTATTTCAGTTCTGGCGAGAACATTATCATTGCCTATCTCATCTAAAAGATTGAGGATCAGTTTTTCCTGACTGGTTTGTATCCTGGTCTGTCTTATGGCGAGCATAGTTAATGAAAAGCTTAATATGCTAAGCCCCAAGCTCAAATAGGTAGCAACAGTATATCTCACTGTTTCGCTGAAAGGTGAAGAGAGAAGCGCTCCGTTGGCGATGAGAAGGAGTGAGGCGATGCTTCCAAGAATTGACAGAGTCAGAAGGATCTTTAGTGTCAGGTCAAGTCGAGCCGTGAAAGCAGAGCGATGTCCGGGGGCAGCAACACTGCCATTTACATCGGGAGAAGTACCCATTCTTAAATCCGTTACTTTATAATTTTTTGAAATCCGGGAAATTTTAACTGTTGATCGTTCAAAAGGCCATCAACCACTGAGAGAAAAGGATGAAGAGAGTAGACGATTATCAGTAGTGGCGAATGTAATCAATTTGATCATTCATGGAAACAGTTGATTGGATATTTGCAGTTTTACGCGTAGAGCTGATGGGGGGACTGATCTTTTTAAGGGCCATGTTGAGATGAGAACAGCAAGATACAAAAAATGTCGATTTATTATTGACTTACTCAATAAAAACAGCAGTCAAAAACAGGTAAGCTGGAGGGTTATTTTACATTAGGAACTTAAAGTAACCTCCGTGGCACTTATCCAAGCATTTCAAAAAGTTCCGATTTATTCGGGTTAATAAATTCAGACTTCTTTACTTGACGGAAGTTAAGGTGGCACCAACTTCACCATCCTAACGTGTATCAACCTCAAAATATTATCGCTAAAAATCACCATGGCCTAGCTCGTAATAGAGGGTCAAATCCGACCCTGGGTACTTGGTTTTGCTTTCATTGAGTTTGGCAAAAAGATTCTGCAGCGATTTATTTGCAGCAGGTCTGGAGGCTCTATGAACTCGTATACGCAACAGACTATTTTCTTCATCAGGCATGATGTCCGCTTCGGTATTATAAAGCCCCTGTAATAGCGTTCGTGCCGCGGGCATATCTACAGTGTCATCGACCAATAAGTCAGCCATGGCAGTCTCTGCCCTATATGCAATCATGCGTACAGTATCCGTCAAACGTTTCCTGGATGGAACCAGACGAAGAAATTTTTCATCATCTGGGAGTTCGTTCCAGCTGATATGTTTAGGTGTCTTTTTTATCTTTGCCTTTAATTCGTTTAGCTGATTCTCAAAGTGTTCTATCTCCTCCAAAAGCTCTGATTTTTTCTTCAACCAACTCTCGTACTTCTTTCCACCCTGTTCAGGAACAGAATGGTTGGTCAACTGACCAAATCGAGCATTGCGAGTCTTGAGCTTACCGTTAAGGGAATTTCTCTGATAGTTAAGTCCTTGCCAGGCAGGATTAACTACCTGCTCGGTACCGGAAAACTCCTCAGTGCCATACTCCTGTAACAGGTCAATGGCAAAGTGTTGCATCATATATCGGAAGAAGTTTTCCTGGCACCAACGGCTGAACATGCGGGCAGCCAAATCAGTATGAGCAAGATCGAAAGCTGTGCTGATAATGCTGGTTTGGTGTCCTGAATCTGTCAATTTACGCACCTCACGCATCCAAAAAGCCTGCTTGCCTGACCCTACCAGACTGCCTCTTTCAGCCAAGAGCATTTGAACGCTTTCACCTCGGGGCATGACCACCTTCTTTTTCACAAAGCACTCTTGCGGCCATGGTTTGTCAGGATGCTTATGGTATGTCATGCAACCAATACGGTGGTTATCCCACATCCTTTTGAAAAAAGCTGGACTGTATCCTTCCCTGTCGAAGACCAGGATGAAACGACAACACCAGGGATCTCTGTCTAAGTCATCCTGGGTTGGTTGATTGGGCACATCCTCAAGTAAACGAGGTACGATATCTTGCTCCAGAACTTTTAACAGACCAGGATCAATCGCCTTTTCCACCATAAAAAACGGCCTT
>JAAELB010000553.1 GCA_024227155.1 Desulfobulbaceae bacterium | reverse complement strand
GCTTTGGCCTTTGATTCTGTATCCAAGATCCAATTCCTTTCGTACAGATACGGGTGGGCGGCGTTTCACCATAAATGACTCAGCCGCTTTTTCGCACTTTCGGATTTCAAATTCACTAATTGACATATATTGTTTTACACCCAACGTCGTGTTTCAGCGGGATTTTGCAGAGCGCAGCGGCGCAAAATGTCCGGCTGAAAACACCTTGTTAGAAGTTTAATTTTCATCACCTGAATAGCCACCAAAGCTCAAACCTGCAAAGTCTTTCCTCAAAGGGTGGAAAATGTCTATTACTTTACACGCTGTCAGTGCCTTACCTGAATGAACAATGTTGGGTTCCAGCACCATTACATTTCCGGGTTTTAAATTAAATTTTTCACCGGAAACTGTTAGCTCTAGTTCTCCTTCAACTACATTCACTACTTGTTCATTATAATGGCTATGCTCAGGTAGTATTGCTCCATTATCAAGCATGACGTGGACAACAGAAATAGTATCAGTTGTTACTGCACGTGCTCTAATTCCTTTAGTGATTTCCAACTCCGGAAGATCTTCAATTTTTACAAAGCTCATCTTTCTCTCCCTAAATTTTGTAGTTTGTATGGACTTCTAACGCCAAATTCAGCGGCACCGCAGGCGTCCGATGGAATTTCTTGTTAGCCCATTGGCTCTTGCATCGTAGTGCAATGAATTCCTCCTCCACCGACTGCTATACCATCGATATTAAGCTGAACAATATCACGCTCTGGGAATAAATACTCCAGTTTGTGTCTTGCATCGGTATCAGCTCGCTTATCACCAAACTCAGGTAAGATAACCGCACCATTGCATATATAATAGTTAACGTAGCCTGCCGCAAAATCATCGCTGGCATATTTATCCCTGATCTGTGAAGGTGCATTCAATACTACGACTTCAAGATCTCTACCAAGGGCATCTGTTGATTTTTGTAGAATCTCTAAATGTTTTTTAGTTACAGCGTGATCAAAAGAGTCAGGATCTGGATCGTAAGCTGCGACGACGACTCCCGGTCTGGCAAACCTAGCATAAAAATCAGTATGTCCGTCTGTGATATCTTTATCTTTAATTCCCGGTAACCAAATAATTTTCTTCAATCCAAGATTACTTTTTAATTCTTCTTCACATTTTGCTTTAGGCAAACCAGGGTTTCGATTGTTATTAAGTACACAACTTTCTGTAATAATGGCTGTGCCATGACCATCTACTTCGATTCCACCGCCCTCAAGAATCAATTTCGACTTGTAAGATGTATAACCACTATGTTTTGCCACAAAAGCCGCTACCTTACCGTCATTGTAAAAATCTTGCTTCTCCCCCCATCCATTGAAGTTAAAATCTATAGCCTTCTTTTTTCCTTCTTCGTTTACAACAAAGACAGGCCCAGTATCTCTCATCCATAAGTCATCAAGCGGACAGACAACCAGATCAATTTTGGAACCCATCAAGCTTTTTGCTGTTGAAAGGTCAGATTGACGCACTAGCATTGATACGGGTTCGTATTCTGCAATACTGAGAGCAATATTTGCGAGGTTACGCTGCACCTCGGGTAAAAGTCTTCGCCCCCATATTTTTTTGCTTGCCCCAAAAGCCATCCATGTCCGACTATGTGGCTCACTCTCATCAGGCATAAAGCATTTACCTCCATTAATATCCATTGCTAATGCCTTTCCAATATTACCAAAGATTCCTGCTACCGATGCTAACCCTAATACTTTCAAAAACTCTCTTTTATTCATCACCATGTGCTCCTGAAAGGGCTAACGTTTAGCTCACCTGCTGCTTTGGAGCACAGCGGAAAGCTGTCAGGTGGAGCACTTTGTTAGGTGCCCAACCTCCCCCGGAATCTCTGTAATTTAATTTTGATGTAGCGTTTGATG
>JAAELB010000552.1 GCA_024227155.1 Desulfobulbaceae bacterium | reverse complement strand
CGATCTTAATTTCTCCGCAACAAACTCGCAAAAGCTTCTCAAACTAAATGCGCCTTTTTTCATGCGTATTTTTTCAAAAACACATTCGGAAACGTGTTCCTGCGTCCAACCGGAGTGAGCCTAGCCCTGCCCTTTACCCATAGATATATGCTGGACAGGATCACTTTCGTGCTGTATTTACTAGAGCATGAAAACACAAAATCAAATCAAACGAAAATTATCTCAGCCAGAAGCCATTGAGCATGTCCACGAGGTTCTCGATAGTGATGGCAACCTTAAAATAACAAAACTGGCTGACAAACTTTGTGAAGATCTAGGCTTTTATAATCATCTTGGGGAAAAGCAGATAACAGGTTGTGCCAAAGCACTCAGGGAACTCGAACGAGCAGGATTAGTTTCATTACCTCAATCTACTCGGAAAAAGACAAAAAGAAGCCCAAGACGCCTTACAGAGCCCTTGCCGGAACCTCAATCCGTTCCCAATAAGGCAGAAGAAATTCTAGAATTAGAGCTACTTTTAGTAGAGACAGAGCAGCAGATGAGAATCTGGAATGAAATGATGATCAATGACCATCCCCGAGGTGCCGGGTTGCTAGTTGGCCGTCAAATTCGCTACCTGATTCAATCAAAGCACGGCTTACTTGGCGGTTTTTCTTTTAGCTCATCTGCTTTACATCTGCATGATAGGGACAAGTGGATAGGCTGGGATCTTGAAGAAAAACGGGCCAATTTGCAACAGGTAGTCAATATGAGTCGATTCTTAATCCGGACCTGCGTCTCATGTCGTAACCTGGCTTCTCGTTTATTGGGGATGGTTGTTAAAAAAATGCCGATAGACTTCGAGTTTCGTTACGGTTACCGTCCTCTGTTGCTGGAAAGTTTTGTGGATACAAATCAGTTTACCGGAACCTGCTATCAAGCGTCGAATTGGGAACGTATTGGCAAGACCCAAGGCC
The DNA here is from genome assembly GCA_024227155.1 of Desulfobulbaceae bacterium. Taxonomy (GTDB): domain Bacteria; phylum Desulfobacterota; class Desulfobulbia; order Desulfobulbales; family Desulfocapsaceae; genus Desulforhopalus_A. Next base: position 1,802 of record JAAELB010000552.1, on the reverse strand, counting down.
GGGGCAGGCAGGATCGTTTATATAAAAAAGAGGAAACTATAAAAGATATTTATGTTTATCCTCTTGCAAATGATTTTCGCAAAAAAATTGGGCTTACAGACGACAGGGGTTTAGGTGCCCTTGACATAACCTCCGGTATTGAAGGCCAGGACTGGGCAAAATACGAGTTTGGTGACGCTCCACTTGGAGATAGCCGTTTGAGTCGTAGGCTTGTTGAGATTGGAACAGGGAAAGCTGAAAAACCAGGTGTTTCATATGCGAGTGTTGTTGGTGGTGACTGGGCCCAAACAAAGGCTTTTTACCGTCTCATAGAGGCTCCGGAAGATTCAGCCATAAATATGAAGAATATTCTCCTGCCACACCGCAACCAAACAATACGAAGAATGAAAGGGCAACCGGTAGTGCTTTGTATTCAGGACGGTAGCGACTTAAATTACAATAATTTAGATCAATGCAAAGACCTTGGGGTAATTGGCAATAACCAAACCAGTGCCAAGAGCAAAGGGTTACATTTACATTCGATGATTGCAATAACTCCAGACGGCCTTCCACTGGGAGTTGTAAACGCTGATTGTGTGGCACCTGAGACAAAAAAAGACAAGCAGAAATCCATAGAAATTCCAATCGAAGAGAAGAAGACTTTCTGTTGGATCAAGGGGCTACGCGATTGTATGGCCCTGAAAGCCAAAATGGTTCACACAAGATTGATCAACGTATTGGATAGAGAAGCGGATTTTTTCGAACTGTTCGACGATCAGCGTTGCAATTGTTCCAAAGTGGATTTGCTGGTTCGGGCGAAATACAATCGGGTTGTCGCAGGGGAGCACAAGTTGTTTGAAGCAGTGAGACGAGCTCCTGTCCAGGCCCAAGTAAACATAAACGTCCCACGACAGAGCGCCAGGGCTAAAAAGAGCAAACAAAAAGCACGTCTTAGGCGGCCGGCACGCTCTACGGAAGTTTCGGTACGTTATATTCAGATAGAGATTAACCCTCCGCTCCAGATGAAAGACAAGGAGCCGGTTTCTGTATGGGTAGTTCATGTCCGTGAGGAAAATCCCCCTGCAGATACAGACGCTTTAGAGTGGTTTCTGTTAACAACTTGCGAGATAAAATCTGGTGATGACGCATTGAATTGCATGAAATGGTATTGCCTGCGTTGGCGGATAGAAGATTGGCACAGGGTTTTAAAATCAGGGTGCCGGATTGAAGACATGGCATATAAAACCGCTGAGCGTCTCAGGCGCGGGATAGCAATCAACTTAGTTATTGCTTGGCGAATAATGCTCATGACCCTTTTGGGAAGAGAGGTCCCTGAATTACCGGCAGAGGTATTGTTTTCAGATTTAGAAATTGAAGTGCTCAAGGCCTATTCTAAAAAAAAACCTCTGCTCACCAGATAATTTAGGGACTGCTGTAAAATTGGTCGCAAGGATAGGAGGGTATCTTGATCGCCATAAAGATCCTCCCCCTGGTCATCAGATAATATGGTTGGGCTACTTCCGATTACAACTCATGTGTGAAGGTTTTCGGCTCAGAAGTGGATAGCATACTACCAACCGGCGAATTATGGGTAAAGGGCAGGGCTAGCTCGCCTGTTTTGGTTAGGACTGACTGAACTTGGAACTGGATGATTGCTGAACGTGTCCGGCGACCCCATAAGTCGTCTGAGTTAAAGCCAAGATAACGCAGTGCTGCCTGGCCTGAACGAAGGGGCAGGTCCGTGAGTCTTTTTTTTTCGGCTGTTAATTTAATTTACATTCAGATTCATAAATAATCCGTTCAGCCAATTTTTCTCTAAGGTG
>JAAELB010000551.1 GCA_024227155.1 Desulfobulbaceae bacterium | reverse complement strand
GAAAAGAAGGGCTATGACTCGGTTCGGAATTTATAAAGTAGTTCGCCGTCTAACAGGCCAACTTTCAAAAACAAAAACTAGTGGCGAAGCAATTCCGGTATCTCCCCATGTCATCAGACATTATGGTGAGAGATATAAAATGGTGAGAGAAGACAGGAAACCTGCCATACCAGGAAGTTACCCATCGATTCTCTCACCATTTTATCATTGAAGGCCAAGTGAAATGAGGAAATCCATAAGGTTTTTATCATAGGACCTATCTGGGAGCCCAGTTGTTGGCAGGATATCAACATATGCCGCCTCTAATGCTTTTCTCCTCGTCTCTGTATCCGCCTTGGCATAGATTTGAGTGCTATTGCAGTCGCTATACCCAAGAAAATCTCTGATGTAGATCAGGTTGACACCGGACTGGAGCAAATGAACGCTTTTGCTGTGCCGGAACATATGTGGCGTGATGAAAAAACGCACGTTGAATCCATCACACAAGCTTGCCAAACCGACATACTTCTTAATGATGCAAGAGAAGCCCCAGCGTGTAAGTTGCTGTTTTTTCGGGTTCAAAAACACATACTGCTCGCCACTGCTGACTCCTTTGTTACTCGAACTGTACCGTAAATGTGATTCCAACAAATGGTGAGAGTTTTGCTTCTATTACCAACCAAATGCATGAATACACTACATCGTTTTCAATCACTCACCATTTCATATCTCTCACCATAATGTCTGAAATGGGGAGCTCCCCATTTGCGTCATACCGCCGCAAGTTATCTATTAATGGGTGGTGTCGACCTGCGGACTTTAGCTGAGATTCTCGGTCATAGCACTATGCAGATGGTGCAACGTTATACCCACCTGTTAGACGATCATAAATTAAAAGCAATTGATCGAATT
>JAAELB010000550.1 GCA_024227155.1 Desulfobulbaceae bacterium | reverse complement strand
TCGTCACCAATGCCATGAGGGTAAAACGCCCCTCCAATTTTGTCATCATCTTCTGCATCGCATCTTCAGGTGAAAGATTACCGTCTGCCAAATAATTGTCAAGCAGATAACAGAGAGTTTCCGCCACGTTATTTTTGGAGTTAAATTGATACCCGTCAGAAATCAATTTCTCCCGTATTTCAGAGATATTATCGATAACGCCGAGGTACGCCACTGCAATATGCCCTGTTGAATATATCGGTATCACACCGTATTGGGGAAAAAAAATTGGGGAAGGGCGAAAAAAAGCAATACCCAATCCGCCGTTAAGCTGCCAGTCGCTTGACAACAACTCCGACACATCCAATGAACACCAAGATTGAATGTACTCATCCTGGAGTGTACATATTACTAATTCGAGTCGGGCGTGATCTTTTGCTAATACATCACGTAACCCTTGAAAACGTTTCAAAGTGTTCTCTGTTGGGTTCCAAAAACCAAAAATGCTGGAATTAATATTCATACCTGTTTCCTCATAACAATAAGAAGAAATGAGTATATCAATTCGTTGGAACCCGGTCAAGGACTGAAAACGGTTATTAGCATTTTAATGTCTAAAAGACGATTTTTTTGATCACTTTTTTTTTCTTAACACACGCATAAGCTTCTGAAAACGTGGGAACCCGGTGATTTCACTGGTGGAAAACGGTAATTTGAAACTGGGCTGTAGTTGTGCAGCTTGTGATGTACGTACCAGTGTTGCATTGAGTACAACCTGTTCGCCCTGACTTAACTTGATGGCATTGGCGCGTGGGAACAAGAAATAGCGATTTTTTTCAAAAATCGGATTTCTTTATTCGCCAATCAGTATAGCATAAAATGTGGTCTGTCCCCTATTTTCTTGGGCAATACGTGCGGCAGTGGTTAAATGGGAGTGGTGGGTTTCCGCTTCGCTTCTACCCACCCTACGCTCGCTACCCACCCTACGCTGGCTTTAGTTGTTTGAATAAGATTTATTACGCCCCGCAGTGGATTTGGCAATAACATAATAAACAAAGATTTTGCCCACCCTACTTGGCTCACAT
>JAAELB010000549.1 GCA_024227155.1 Desulfobulbaceae bacterium | reverse complement strand
TTTTTGCAAAAGGCACTATGAAGCCACCTATGGTATTTCCCAAGATATAGAAAATTGGTCGCTCTATCTGCTGTTCTTTAATGATTTTAAGGGCATATCTAATTGCCATCATATCATAAGCAATCACGCGAGCCGGTCCCAGTTTTGGTGGATTAATGGTAAAGCAATCTGCACCCAGGTAAGTTGAATGTTGATGATGACTTGTATCAGACAAGCACGCTACATGGTACTGAATCTCCTCAGATTCCTGATGGCTGACCAATTGTTGGACAAAGGTCTCAAAGCCACCATATTTTGCAGGCAGTCCACGACTACCGATAATAAAAACGTGTTTCATGAATCCTCTCCATCAAATAGCAGTTCTTTTCATTATACCATTTTTTGAAATAATTTCCTAATGCGACCTGTGTTTAAAAGGGGGTTCTATTCAACTTTTTGTATTACATAAAAAGTAAGCGCCCCATAACAAGGTATCTATCCAATCACTCCTTCCTCCAGTATACTGTTATAAAAAACAAACTGGAGGATTTTTTATGTCACAACCTATCGTCCCATTGACTCTTCCCAAATCGCGACGCTTTGAAAAGAAAAGTAGAAATGAGATTCTGATGAAGATTCGTCTCGAAAAAGTAGAACTCACATTCTTTCACTCTATCAACCAAGAGGTATTGGAAACAATCTTGGATAAGGTACTGTTCTATGACAATCCGGCTCAGTGATTTAGGTCAAGTCTACTTGGTTTGCGGGAAAACGGATATGCG
>JAAELB010000548.1 GCA_024227155.1 Desulfobulbaceae bacterium | reverse complement strand
TGCAGGAACTGAATACAGTTCAAGGAAAGGATGAATCAGTGGTGGAGTATGCCACGAGAATGCAGAAGATATTCCTCAAACAAAATGTCAAGGAGGAAAAGACAAAATTAGGGTATTTTACCAGTGGACTCCATCATGAAGTAAGGTTGGAGACTGAAAGGGTCAGCATCAACACCCTGGATGAAGCAGTGGAAGAAGCAAGGAAGGTGGAGAGGATAGTCACGGAAAGGAGAAAAATGGAGGAAGAGAGAGAAAAGAGGCTAACAAGAGGTTATGAGAATATCATCAATGCTATTACTGCCTCAAATACGTCCAAGGCTAACAATGCCAATGACCAGAAGACCTCAACCTCCAAGAACAGCAATTCTGCCACAGGGAACCAAGTGGCAACAGTGGCTATGCAGACCCACCACCAAGGGAATGGCTACTTCAACCCAGGGAATCCCCAACTGACATATTACCCAAATATGGCAGTGACACCACCCCAGCCTTACCCCCAAATACAAACGATTCAACCTCCCACGTTTATGCAACAGCCTCCTCAAATGCCAGCCCCAAGCTATGTAGCACCTGCCCAAAACTATGT
>JAAELB010000547.1 GCA_024227155.1 Desulfobulbaceae bacterium | reverse complement strand
TAGGCAAGATGTGTTTGTTTAGCAAAAAAAAGTACCATTACCTACTTGGAGTTGGTAAACCACTTCTTCACCCTTCTGCACCTATGCCGGCAATACTTCGCTGATAAAGAAAGGAAATCACCGTTTCAGCATTACTACGAATTAGACAAGCGATTCTCTATGAATATGTATATCACAGGCATGACCGTCCTTGGTGGACAGACTAGAATGGCGCTAGTTTAAGGCATTATTTTCACAAAAAACGCCTGATAATATTAAGAAATAAATGTTAAATTTGCTTATGAAAAATTTAACAAATCCCACTCCAATGTTGCCCGGTTTTTATCTGCCGCTTCGAGGACGAAAACCTCGTTCAGCTCAGCAGGTACTTGCAGAAAAAATTGCCTCTTTAAAACGAAAATCGTTTAAACAGATTGGAGAAATATTTGGCCGCTTTATTCCTGGCGAACACCTCAAGCCAGAACCATCTGGTGTTATGAGTCGTCGAAGCATTTATTCCAAGGAAAATACATTCTGGGCATTTTTAGGACAAGTATTGAATGCAGATGGCGGATGCAAGGAGGTGGTTAGGAAACTTCAATCATATTCGTCCCTTAAAGGTGGCAAGGTTCCATCATCCTCAACAGCATCATACTGTACAGCTCGTAAAAAACTGGGCGAGCTAACTCTCTCCGACATTTTTCAATATACAGCTCTACGGGGTGACATGTTGACAAAATGCGGACTATTGAAAAATCGTCGAGTCATTGTTGTTGACGGGACCGGTCTCAGTATGCCGGATACCCTTGAAAATCAGGCGGTGTGGCCACAATCAGCTATGCAGAAACCTGGCTGCGGATTTCCATCAGCACGGGTATGTGCCTGCTTTTCCCTGGAAAGTGGCTCTTTACTTAGCTATGCAATAGGAAACAAAAAAAACAATGAACTTCCACTGTTTCGTAAACAATGGCCGACATTTAAACCTGGGGATATTTTTCTTGGCGACAAGGGATTTTGCAGTTATTACGATATAGTAAAGCTGATGGAACAAAACATTGACAGTGTCCTCACGCTTGCACGAAGAAAACCTGTCAGTAAATCAAAATGTTTGAAGATTTTTAGCCCAGATGATCTGCTCATAAAATGGGATCGCCCGAAGTACAACCGTCGCCTGTCGTATTCCAGGGAGACTCTGGAACAACTCCCTATGGAGCTAGTATTAAGGCAGATAAGGGTTGTAGTTGATCAATCGGGATTCAGGACAAAAGAATTTTTTATCGTAACTTCCCTGTTGGACCCAACAGAATATCCCAGCGAAGAAATTGCCAGGCTGTACTTGAAACGATGGGATGTAGAGCTTTTTTTTAGAGATATAAAAACGACCATGGGGATGGATATCTTGCGTTGTCAAACGCCGGAAATGATACGTAAAGAAATCCTTATGCACTTTATTGCCTACAATTGTGTTCGCAGGTTAATGTACGAGGCAGCAGAAAATGTGGGTATGGCTGTTAGATTGGTGAGTTTTAAAGGGAGCTTGCAAGCAATACGAAGCTGGGAGCCTCAACTGAACCATGACAAACTGAGTAAGACAGAAAAAAATAAAATGCTCAATGATTTGTATGGCACGGTGACTGGTTTACCCCTTCAGCAAAGACCAGGACGCCGAGAACCTAGATGCCTTAAACGACGCCCTAAAAACTACCAACTATTAACCAAACCGAGGCATGAAATGACAGAAATCGAACACCGAGGAAGGCAGAGAATGAAAGCTTAAACTAGCGCCATTCGGGACAGACCCCGATTAAGTTGTC
>JAAELB010000546.1 GCA_024227155.1 Desulfobulbaceae bacterium | reverse complement strand
TCGGTACATTGTCAGGAGGGCTTCGCACCCCGTCATCAGCGCAACGGTAGCACGCCTCCCTAGGATACCGGCGGGGACACACCGGGTGATCTCGCAATAACCACAAGAGATCACATATAAAAACGCGACTTCGTGTCGCGACTAACGTTTAAGCTGAGACGCGCGGCTTTTGCGTCGTTCTCAAGTGGTTTGTTCGCTCAGGTACTTTTTATATATTTCTTCAAATCACGATAGTAATTTTGATGAGGGCCAATCATAATTAATTCAAGGTTCTCTCCGGCGATTCGGTAGGCTAAAAGATACTGAATTGTTTTAAGCTTAAATTTATGGACGTGGATACCCCGCAAATCGCCCTTTTTCTCGGAGCCAATGGCAGGATCTTCAAGAATGCGCCTGACTTGTTTATCCAGTTGTAATTTTTGTGATTTACTGAATTTTTTTACTTTTCGCTCGAAAAACCTTGATTGAAATATTTTCATTGTGCCCTATCCGAATTTGTATTCTGACATTTCACCTTGCTCTAACTCAGCGATTCCAATCAATATTTCTTTTATCAGGCTGTAGGTAAGATCCTGGTTCTCCTCGGCACATTTCCCGATCCTGGCCCAGTGCTCGATTTGGCCGGTGATGGACCTTTTATCTATTTTGCTATAAATTTTAGCCTCT
>JAAELB010000545.1 GCA_024227155.1 Desulfobulbaceae bacterium | reverse complement strand
GTGTGACCTTGGTCTAGCACCAGGCTCACAGCATCCAGTTTAAATTCTTTCGTATACCGCTTTCTTCCGGCCATTTACTTTCTCCAGCTAAGGTTCAATTATATCCTTAACTGGACTGGTCAACTCAATTAAACCACCTCACCTTTATGCCAAACGCATGCAAATTGAAGAAAGTTTCAGAGATATCAAAAGCCCCCAGTATGGTTTGGGGTTGCGTCACAGTAATACTCGCTGTACCAAGCGCTTCGATATTCTATTGCTGATAGCGATGCTGGCTGAGTGGGTGTTAAGGCTCATTGGTTTTATTGCAACAAAGCATAATTGGGCACGACAGTTTCAGGCAAACACCATCAGGAATAGACCTGTTTTATCGCTCATTCGTCTGGGCAGAGAGGTAAGAAAACGCAGTCAGCACTATCAAATAAAAGAACACGATATTCGATGGGCGATCAGGCATTACATTGAACGAATTCATGAAACCGGAATGCCGAAATTATGAGGGGATCCCCCAGCGCCGCAATATGGGGCGCATAAAAGCTTGGCTATACTAAGCGAAGAATGAGCGCAGCCAAGCTTTTATGCGTCCCATTCATTATTGCTTTGTTAGTTACTCTTGCCACCCGCTTGCTGGATTTTAAGATTATAGGGTTCACTTTCGTCACCCTCCGGCGATACAGCAATAATTTGTAATACGAAATCAATTTTTTCCTGATTGTTATAACTGCCATCCAACCAAACGAAGAACATTGAGTTTTCACTTAGGTTATATCGTGAGGGCATTACCTCATAGTCAGGGATAACATGACTTTCAAAAGTACCTAAAATAATCTTTAGTTTATATCCGGTAGCCCTAATAGGGTTTTCGTTTTCAAATTTTATTTTTATGATTCCAGCATCGGAGCATGAGCCTCCATTGCCATCGTCATAACCTCGCCTAATTGATTCTACGCTAGCCTTTGGTACCGCTAATGGATGATTTTTCTTTTTATACAGAGGACTAGGTAAAAACTCATCATACCCAGGCGCAAAGCTACACGCGTTAGCAATGCCATGCGATAAAAGTAGTGTGAGAAATAGTAGAATTTTTCGCATGACTTCCCTGAGTAACTAACTTCCAAATATGGGGCGCAGACACGTGTGCAATAATGGCGAAGCCGCACACGTGTTTGCGTCCCAACGAGCGACAGCGAGTGCCATAATTTGTTTGTTAGTTACCATTCTATGGAATTCCTATTTCCCATAATTGTTCTCGGCTCAACAGTAAGGTTTCTTGATTAGCGGAAAACCTAATACCGATACAATAGCTGTTTGTTATTAGAACACCTTTCTTTTTTAACTCAAAAACCACAATGGCGTCTTTACCATGAAAGTCTTTCCAAGAATTTAGGCGATAAACAGTCCCTTCGATAGTGCACTCTTTGTCGTTAAAGAGAAGCTCTTCACTTTCAGTGCTTAAATACCTTGAACGAAGCTTTTCTAAAAAAGAGAACTGATTCACGAATTTCCTTTTGGGAACTAACACCCCACTAAGGGGCAGTAATACGTAGGCTAAAATGTGGAGCGAAGCGACAGAGCCTACGTGTTACTGTCCCAGCGAGCGAAGCGAGAGCCTTAAGTGGTTTGTTATGTGCCGTCAGCATACACTTTTACCAGCGCAAAAGTGATTCATTAATACAATTGAAATAGCTACCAATATAGGAGCTAAATATGAAACGAGCATACCAATTGTGGCCTTATCAAGATTTTCGCACTTTGTTGCCCTAGACACTAATTTGAATCCAAAACCGACAATGACTGGATAAATAAGGCAAGACAAAAAAGCAAACCAATTCCATGGTTTTTTCTCTGAGCCAGGGGCATCAAACATCATGGGACTAAATGGTAGGAAAAGCATCCAAGGAACTAGGCCTACTAAAGGTAAAATGCTTACAAAATAAACCAATTTTATTCTTTTTAAACCCATTGGATTTTCCTTGGCATAAGGAACTAGGCCTACTAAAGGTAAAATGCTTACAAAATAAACCAATTTTATTCTTTTTAAACCCATTGGATTTTCCTTGGCATAGACACAATGACTCCCTGTGAAATGCTAGCCTCCGCATTTTCGTGGGTTAGCTGAAAGCCAGTGCCATAATTAGTTTGTTCAATACTAAATCAATTTGGAGGCTAGCATGAACAAACATAGCATGATTTTTATCGGTTT
>JAAELB010000544.1 GCA_024227155.1 Desulfobulbaceae bacterium | reverse complement strand
GCAAAAACTGCATGATCGTTATTGTGATTTAGAAATGGTGGAGCGTGCATTTCGCACAATGAAAACTTCCCACCTTGAACTTCGGCCTGTTTTTGTGAAAAAGAAAAGCAGCACTCAAGGGCATGTGTTTGTAGTTATGCTAGCACTTCTTTTACAAAGAGAATTGGAAACTGCCATAGCTGATATGGATATTACTGTCGAGGAAGCAATCGACGAACTTAAAGCAATTCGAATGCAAGAAGTCAAACTTGGTGATACCACAATCCAAAATATACCGCATCCAACTTAAATCGGCAGGGAGAGCTTAGAGAAAACCGCCATCGTCCTACCAAAAGTACTTCAAAAATTACAGCAAATGTGCACACTAAACAAAACCTCCCACCTGAGAATAATAAAAGTGATTACAGGTAAATATGTACTTAATTGTACACTTTCTCTGAGGAGAAGATCCGTTTCAGTATTGAAAAAACCGACGACTCCGGATTTTCCGTTAGCACCAAAACGAGTAACTTCTCAATACTTCCGTGCACTCATTCCTTACCGGAGAGCAGATCTGGAAGGTAAGGTACAACATTCTGTTTCCTGGGCCGGTCACACAGGAATTCCCAGAATGATAGACCCTGTTTCTTGTAAGTTTTTTTCAGGCTGGCAAATGTATCCCGACATCTTCGCCCATCTTCCGAACAGGTACTGCCACTGATTTTTTGTTTGATGACATATTCACGGATATCGCGTTCACTCAGATTATTTTGCAACGGGATATCTGGCCGCTCCAACGCTAGAAGCAACTCTGCCTTATTACTTGCCAATCGATTGAGTGCCTGGTTTAAGGTAGCGAAAGATGTTT
>JAAELB010000543.1 GCA_024227155.1 Desulfobulbaceae bacterium | reverse complement strand
ATGATGAGGGTGCCAGTTCCTGAGAGCCCCGGGCCGGGGTGAGGGGATGGCCCTGGATTGCTGTCTCCAATTGAGACGTAGCCGCTTGGCAATCAGAAGCCAGCCTCTGGGGTCATAACTCTGGGTTTGGCGAAGAAGGTAGCTTTCCTGGTGAGCTCTGCAGGATTGATAATCCTGTAAGCTGCTCAGATTCAACAGATGGTGGGTCTAGTAGGATCGAGAATCTTACTAATCGCTCACTCTCATCACCACCCCCAGAGGAACCAAGATCCAATCTTAGCAGAATGAATTCTATTAATTACAGGAGGAGTGGAGCAGATTCAGATCAATTTAACAGAGTGTCATCTGTTAATGTCCAATCTGAACCCCAGGTAAGCATACAGATTCAGAATAGTCTGGTAGATAGTAGAATGTGTTCTATTAGTAAAACTACCAGGCCAATTACCACATGGAGCCATTCTCATACAGGTAAGAATACTAGTATGAGTCAGACCCTGGCTGATGGACAGAGATTATGTGAGTATGGGGTAAGTATGCCCTCTGCACCACATTTCCCAACACACCTACTGGCCCAACAATTCTGCACAGACTCCCAGAATGCACCGATAAATAGACATTTATCAAATGGTGAAAGCCTATTAAATTCACCACCTGCTATCACCAGACAGGTGGGAGTGTTGACTCCCACTACTTCAGTTCTTAATTCACAGGGACATGGGAGGTCTTTGCATAGAGAAGTACAGTACTCTCAGAGCATGGACCGTCCTGTAATGTCATGCATGTACAGTATGGCTACCCAAGTGGAT
>JAAELB010000542.1 GCA_024227155.1 Desulfobulbaceae bacterium | reverse complement strand
GAAGTACAATTCTTCACAACCCTCTCTCCTGCCCAGTAAGCCACACGCTTTCCATGGGCTCCCCCGGTCCAGTCTTTTTTCTGCCTGAAATGGCATTGCCCACACATATCATAAACATGATCTATATCAATTTTACTTTGTTTTGATGTCACAAGGAAATCCATATTATCTTTATTGTGACAGGTATCGCATGCAAGGGGTTTACCTTTATCGCCATGGGTTACCTTGATATCAGCGTGGGAAATATCAGCTGCATTCAGGACAGATACTTTTTTATTATTGTGGCAAGAACTACATCTGAAACGTTTGACCTCAGCCTTTCGTGCTTCTGTATAAAACGCTCCCCCCTGATATTCCTCATGCACTTTAACGATATTCTTTGGCATTGGAATGCTTGATTTAACCTGCCCTTGTTTATCAAGTTTCTCTGTGGCCTTATTTATTTTGGATACCACCCCTTGCTGACTTGAAAGAACTATCAGCGAAGGGAAAAAAACAAGAAACCCCAATACCATATAAAAAAGGCTTTTTCTAATTATTGGTTTTTTCATACCACTATTTCCTTATTCATCACATAGGGTTTCTGGTAAAAAGCGATTTGACTTCCCTTGGTACATGGCACTGTCTGCAATTACCCCGCATTGGGTGCTCCACCCTGATAGAAACAACAGTCCCTGGCCCTACATGACAAGCCATGCAATTCTCTCTCATTTGAAGAGGATGAGCTAT
>JAAELB010000541.1 GCA_024227155.1 Desulfobulbaceae bacterium | reverse complement strand
TTATCTTTTAACCAGAGATAGCGCTGGTGTTGAGTTGAATACCATTTTTCAAGCTCGGCAATGGTAAGTTTTCTATTGCCTTGGAAATCCTCTAATAAATTATCTCCAGTATAAAAGAGCCATTTGCCCTTACCTTGGAGGGCTCGAGGTGTGCCGGAAAGACCAAATCTTTTTTTCATCTCTCGATGATATCGATAGATCAGAAACTCCCTAAAACCGAAATGATCATTATAATAATTTTCAAAATTGTAGGTAAAATTTACTATCTCATCGAGTGTTTTTGGGAGTTGAGGTGCAGGCGTTAGTAGCCTCTTTTCTGTTTCTGACCACTTGGCGTCTTGGGTCACCATGGTGGTTACTGGTGGAATAAAGATGGCTAAGAGAAATAAAATGATCAGGAGGATGTCTGAGCTCTTTTGTATCATGGGTAAATCTTTATATTCTCATTAAAATCTAAAGTATATGAAGGGGTTGTACACCCCTGAAGAGAGGCTTATTACCGTAAGATAAAAAAGAAGGCCAAGGAGAAAGAGCTGGGAGTAATAGACAGCGGTGTCGCTGGCCAGACGAATTGTATTGTGTTGCTTCTGGCGAAAAAGGCCATAGGTC
>JAAELB010000540.1 GCA_024227155.1 Desulfobulbaceae bacterium | reverse complement strand
TGCTCAGAAGCGGCGATACCTGACGCTATTGGAACTGCATGCCAAAAATACTGGAGCAGATACGCCCGTTGTCATTGTCAATGCACCTGGACGAACAGAACTAGCTGGAAATCATACAGATCATAACAACGGTTGTGTCTTGGCAGCATCTGTTGATTTGGATTGTGTAGTGGTAGCTTCTCCTGTAGAAGAGAATAAAATTCTGCTTGATTCAGACCAGAATGAACCGATAGTGATTGGGCTAGAAAACTTGGCTCCTAGGTTAGAAGAGCAGGGAACTGCGCAAGCTCTTGTTCGAGGTGTTGCCGCCGTGTTTTTTCGTCTCACCGGTGTTAATAAGGGGTTTTGTGCTCAACTTGATGCCACCTGTCCGCCGGGTAAAGGGTTAAGTTCGTCGGCTGCATTTTCAGTGCTTATAGGGCATACCTTAAATGTTCTGTTTAATGATGGTCAACTTTCTGTTGAAACTCTAGCGCAGATAGCTAAAGAAGCGGAGAACGATTATTTTGGTAAACCCTGTGGCCTGATGGATCAGTTGGCAAGTGCTGTGGGACAAACTGTTTTCATTGATTTTTATGATCAGAACGTACCAGTTGTTGAAGCAATTAAATTTGGATTAAGCGGTACTGGTTATAAACTTGCTGTTATTGATACAGGCGGTAGTCATGTTGAGTTAACGCCTGAATATGCAGCTATTCCTGAGGAAATGTTTGCCGCTGCGGGTGTTCTTGGAGCTGTCTCAGGCAGAATGGTGAAATTAGAAGCAGTTTTTAAAAATATAGGTAAGATCAGAAAGGTGGTAGGTGATAGAGCTTTTTTGAGACTTTTGCATTTTGTTGAGGAAAGTGAAAGAGTAGAACGAATGGCTGGATGTTTGAAAAAAAATGATTTTTCAGGTTATCTTTTTTTGGTGAAGCAGTCTGGTCTTTCATCGCAGCAATTGTTGCAGAACTGTTCCTCTTCAATTAATTCACGTGAGCAGGGTATTCTTGTTGGGCTGGCAATGTCACAGCGAATTTGTTCGGAGGTAGTTTGCAGAGTGCATGGGGGAGGGTTTGCAGGAACAGTGCAAAGTTATATACCTGATGATATGTTTATTGAATACACTGAAAAGATGGAGGATATTTTTGGTGAGAATTCAGTGTTTGAGTTGGAGATAGGTCGTCCGGGAGTATGTTGTTTAACAGAGAACGGACTGACCTTTTAGAAAAGTAGTGTTTCTTGTTTGTGGTAAATGATTGTAATATTGTCTATGTTTTAGGTTTAAGAACTGCTTTCAATTTCTGGGGTTATCGATATGGCTCAGGTTGAACTGAGAGATGTTATCAAAAAATTTGGCTCAACCAAAGTGGTTCATGGGGCCAGTTTGCTTATTCAGGATAATGAATTTATTGTCCTTGTCGGCCCATCAGGTTGCGGTAAGTCAACCATCCTAAGGATGATTGCCGGGCTTGAAACTATTAGCGGCGGTGAAATTTTCATCAATAAGAAGCCGATGAGTAATGTCATTCCTAAAGATCGTGATGTTGCTATGGTTTTCCAGAATTACGCGCTTTACCCACACATGAATGTTTATGATAATATGGCATTCAGTTTGAAGATGGCCAAAAATACTAAGCAAGAGGTTGATGAAAAAGTTCGCCAAGCCTCAGCAATTCTTGAACTGACCCCCTATTTACAACGAAAGCCTGCAGAACTTTCAGGCGGACAGCGTCAGCGCGTTGCTATGGGTAGGGCAATTGTTCGCAACCCTGCTGTTTTTCTTTTTGATGAACCCCTTTCCAACCTTGATGCCCAGCTTCGGACTCAGATGCGCATGGAATTAAAGAAAATGCATCTGAAGATGAAAACAACCACCATTTATGTCACCCACGATCAAGTGGAAGCAATGACCCTTGCTGACAGGATCGTTATTTTTCGGGATGGAAGTATTCAGCAAGTTGGTACTCCTATTGAAGTGTTTGAAAAACCGGTTAATAGGTTCGTTGCTTGTTTTATCGGCAATCCGCCTATTAATATAGTATCAGGGAAACTGAAGGTTTCAGGTATGCAAACTTCAGTAATACTAAATCAACTGACACTACCAATTCTGAAATCGCCAAAACTGAAAGATTTTCAGGATGTACTGGTCGGCATCAGGCCGGATGCTATTAAATTTGGACAGTCAGTTTCAGCAATGCCTGAAGAGTGCCGCCTTAAAGCGGAGGTAATAGTCTCTGAAATTCTTGGTGGTCAATCGCTTTTAGAGTTTACTGCCGGTGGTAATACCATGATTGCAGAGCTTGAAGGAAGGGTACAGGTTCAGCCGGGTGAAAAAATAACTCTTGGCATTGACCTTGAACGATTACTCTTTTTTGATCCGGAAACGGAGGAGACCATAACAGCATAACTGCTGGGTTTTCGGTTCTATACAATGACATTTAGAATAATTATGAATGGGAGGTCTGTTTTTAATTATTTAATGTACCCCAACGAACAGTCCTAAAGGTTGTTCTGTAATTTTTAAGTATCAGAGGAGGGACAAATGAGGAAAAACATTTTTTTTGTTTGCTTGGCAGCTGTTATGGCCCTGGTGTTGCCACAGGTTAACCATGCAAAAGAACTAACTGGTCAGCTAGAGATTTTCTCCTGGTGGGCTGGGGATGAGGGGCCGGCATTGGATGCTCTTATTGAGGTCTATAAAACTCAAAATCCTAAAGTTGAAGTTGTTAATGCTACCGTCACCGGCGGCTCGGGTGTAAATGCCAAGGCAGTTCTTAAAACCAGAATGCTGGGCGGTGAGCCTCCAGACAGTTTTCAGGTTCATGCTGGTCAGGAACTGATTGGTACCTGGGTAAAAGCAGATCGTATGGAAGATTTGACCTTTTTATTTAAAGAGCAGGGCTGGTTTGATGTTTTTCCTAAAGGTTTGATTAAAAATATCGGAACCGATGATGGTATATGGTCTGTACCAGTAACAATTCACAGGTCCAATGTTCTCTGGTTTTCTCCGGAGAATCTTAAAAAATGGGGTATTGAAGCTCCAGCAACCTGGGAAGATTTTTTTATTGCTGGCGACAAGTTGAAAAAGCAAGGCATCGTTCCTCTTGCTCTTGCCCAGAATTGGACAGCTAATCATCTTTGGGAATCAGTTGCACTGGGATCGTTGGGTGCTGATAACTGGGATGCCTTATGGGCAGGTAAGCTCGCATTCGATAGTGACGCAGGTGTTAAAGCATGGGAACTGTTTGGTAAAGTTCTTGAATACACCAATGACGATGCTTCTTCCCTTTCCTGGCAGCAGGCTACAGATATGGTAATTGATGGTCGCGCCGCATTTAATATAATGGGTGATTGGGCCGCTGGTTACATGAGCACCACCAAAAAAATGGTTCCGGGCGAAGATTTTGGTTGGAGTGCTTCACCGGGTACAACCGGACAGTTTATTTTCTTGTCAGACTCTTTTGGTTTACCAAAAGGTGCCCCTAGTAAAGATAACGTTCTTGCCTGGCTGTCTGTTATCGGAAGCCTTGAAGGAAGCGATGCTTTTAATCCACTCAAGGGGTCCATTTCTCCACGTACAGACTCTGATATGAGCAAGTATAATGATTATGGAAAATCAGCTGCAGCTGATTTTGGTAAAGACCGCATTGTCAGCTCGCTTGCTCACGGTGTAAGCGCTAATGAAGGTTTTATGAATGATTTTGCAGCAGTAATGGAAATGTTCTTGAAATCTCGTGACGCAGCAGTAGCAGCCAAGGCATGTCAGCAGATTGCTGTTAAAAACGGTATTGGAAAATAATCCAATCTTGACGATACCCCGGGTTTTTGGATCTGGGGTATTATTTAGTTATGCGTACACCAGATAAAATAAAAGCATTTTTCACTTTGCTACCGTCAATGATTTTGATCGGTATCTTTGTCTACGGCTTTATTGGTAATACCTTGTGGATTTCTCTCACTGATTGGGGAGGCGTTGCCGCCTTAGCTGAGAATCCGGTGCGGAATTTCAACGGGCTGGAGAATTATATAGAGCTGTTTACCGGTTTTTTAGGAGGTGGATTTCGCCAGGATTTGGTTAATGCTGTTTTTTATTCAACATTGTTGCTGGCCGGAGCAATCGGTATTGGACTGTTGCTGGCAATGCTGATGGATAATAAGCCCAAGGGAGAGGCTTTTTTTAGAACGGTTTTTCTCTATCCGATGTCACTTTCATTTATTGTAACCGGAACTATTTGGCGCTGGATGTTGGCTCCGCAAGGAGGAGTTAATATTCTTCCAACTTACGTCGGTGCTGAGCCTTTATCGTTTCGGTGGCTATCTTCTACTGGTTCTTTTTTTCAGTTCAACTGGCAGAATATCTTTTTAATTGCTCTTTACCTGCTTGCTACCGTGTGCATTGTCGTGGGCATTTTAAAGGTTCGAAAAGAGTACCGTAAAGCTATTGCCTGGTTGGTGTCTGGTGTACTGATCGGGGGGGGAACCTTGTTGTTTGGTGATTTGCTGCCAAAAGCTCTGTTCATGGAGGAAATACACGGCCTCAACGCTGCTACGTTCGGTATAATATTGGCAACAATATGGCAGTATTCAGGATATACTATGGCTCTGTATCTTGCCGGTTTTACTGGTATATCACAGGATTTGCGTGATGCTGCAATGCTTGATGGTGCAACAACCTCGGGGTATTATCGCTATATCGCTCTGCCCATGCTAAAACCGATAACTATCAGCGCCGTAATTATTTTATCTCACATTTCGTTGAAGATGTTTGACCTTATTTTTGCAATGACTGGTCCGGACAATGGTCAAACAGGTCATCCGGCTCTGAGTATGTACCTAACTACTTTTAGAGCCAATGATTTTGCCAAGGGCGCAGCTATCGCCATGGTGCTTTTTCTGATAGCCGGTACTTTTATCATCCCTTACCTTATAAGCAGTTATAAGCAGCGGAGTGGAAGATAAATGAAACGATTTTCTTTTGGCACCATTTTTTTATATTCCGCGCTTCTATTGCTTGCGGCTTTATATTTGCTGCCTGCCTACTTGACTGTGGTTACCGCACTCAAACTTCCGCCAGATATCAGTCTGCCTAATGCGTGGGAAATACCGCCTGTGGTAAATTACGCGAGCTTTGGCGATGCTCTTACCTTACTTAAACCAAACATTATCAACTCGGTAATCCTCACCGTTACAGCAACTTTTCTGTCGACAATGCTTGGTTCCTTGAACGGATATGTTTTTTCAAAGTGGAAGTTTCCCGGTAGCGAAATAATATTCACTATGTTTCTGTTTGGAATGTTTATTCCCTATCAGGTTATTTTGATTCCGCTGTTTCAAACTTTGCGGGCTATGCATCTCTACGGAGGTCTTCCTGGTCTAATCCTCGCTCATGTTGTTTACGGTTTGCCAATAACTTCATTAATTTTCAGGAATTTTTATGCCCAGATTCCTGATTCGCTTATGGAGTCGGCCTCACTTGATGGAGCTGGCTTTTTTTCAATTTATACCAAGATTATTTTTCCTCTTTCTATTCCTGGATTTGTCGTGACATCACTATGGCAGTTTACTCAGGTATGGAATGAATTCTTATGGGGTATTTGTCTTACCAGGCATATAGATAACCCCATAACAGTGGGCTTGGCCCAACTGGCCGGTGGTCAGGCGGTAAGCTGGAACCTTCCCATGGCCGGCTCCATACTCGCTGCGCTGCCTGTTTTATTAATCTATATTGTTCTTGGCAGGTACTTTATCAGAGGATTATTAGCAGGGTCTGTGAAGGAATAGATCAAACTTATATATCTGAACCCGGTGGATAGCCGAAATCTGCCTCGGAAACTTTTCCCCGTTTTCCTTGAATGGCCTGTTCCATAAGATCTAGACAAAGAGTAAGAGCTGGCCCTGTTCTAAATAACATAGGGGGTAATTCACCGAATTTTTCTTTGTACTTTCTTGATATAACTGCATATCTGTCCTGTCCGGATATTGCATCCATATTATTACCCATCAGCTTTCAGTAATTTTCATTTCATAGGTAATATCCATGGCCCTTTTGTACATGGCACTAACGCCGCAGTAATTGTTCATGGAGAGTTCGATAGCTCTTTGGATTTTTTTAGCATCGAGATTTTTCCCGGCAAAACTATAAAATATATGCATCGCTGTATACACTTTAGGGTGATCCTCTGTCATCGTGCTTTCCACATCAATGGAGAAGGTCTCAATTTTCACTTTCATTTTTTTGAGAATGGAGACCACATCAATTCCGGTGCACCCGGCCAGAGCCATTAACATTAATGGTTTTGGGTTGGGGGCAGAGCCACTTCCTCCAAATTCCTCAGGAGCATCGATAGCGATTGCATGGCCGTTTATTTGGGAGGAGAAGGCCATCCCGCCATCCCAGTTAACACTCATTTTTTGCTTCACTTTCCACAGCCTCCGTTGATCTATTAAAATACATATATTTTGTAACCTAATCACTTTGCTTTGAGTTGTTGTCACATTATTTCCATTAAATAGATACCGAATTTATGTCTTATTGAGAAGATTTATTGACAGTGAGATGCAAACAGGATATATGAGACATTATTTATCTTATATATTGGGTGGAAGATGCGTTTGACAAGAGCTGCTGAATATGCAATTCGTTGTGTCGTATATATGGCTAAACAGGGTAAAGGTGTGCAATGTAGTCGGCAGGAAATTGCTGACTGCGCTGAAATTCCTACTCATTTTTTAGCCAAAATTGCCCAGGATTTGGCAAAGGCAGGGATTTTAGAAATTCGCCAGGGGGCTAAAGGGGGATTTATTCTGCTTCGTGATCCATCCTCTCTTACCTTGCTTGAAGTTGTTGAAACGATGATCGGTGAAATATATCTAAATGATTGCATTGCCAGACCAGCAGAATGTAAGGTCAGTTACAGCTGTGCTGTACACCGGGTATGGCTTGAAGCACGTGATCAGTTGAGACAAACACTGGCAGCGGTAACGATGGAAAAACTGATAAGTGAGGAATCGTGCATCTGCCACAACACTTCTGCAGCAGGTGAGATTCTCCAGCAGTCGTCAAAAATAGTTGAAATGTAATAAGAGGTCACAATGGAGCAAACACTTCCTAAACAACCTTTTGTATTGTCCCGGATCTACACTTTCTATCGTGATGGATTTCGGAACATGACCATTGGTAAAACATTATGGAAAATTATTTTTATTAAACTTTTCATAATGTTTGGTGTACTTAAGTTATTTTTCTTTCCTAATTTTTTATCTACTAATTTTTCAACCGATGAACAACGAGCAGATCATGTGATCCAACAGCTTACGCAATCTGCTCAAAAAAATACTAAAGGAAATCTTGAGTAACGGGAAATCTGTCCAACGTCCTTATTACATGTACTATTTTTTACATGTGTTTTGGATTTGAAGGAATTTCCCATTATTCCAGATTTCCTCAAGAATAATACAGAAAAAGGAGAACTGTAATGATCGAAAATTTTGACCTTACCATGGTCAACTGGGCGAGGGCACAGTTTGCTCTTACAGCCATGTATCACTGGCTTTTTGTACCGTTGACCCTTGGTATTTCGTGGATTGTAGCATTTTACCATTCTATCTATGTCAAAACCGGAAATGAGGAATGGAAACGGCTGACCAAATTCTGGATGAAGTTGTTTGGAGTTAACTTTGCCATTGGTGTGGCAACTGGTATCATCTTGGAGTTTCAGTTTGGTACCAACTGGTCAAACTATTCCTGGATGGTCGGCGATATTTTCGGAGCACCGTTAGCCATTGAAGGTATTTTCGCTTTTTTTCTTGAGGCCACTTTTTTTGCGGTAATGTTTTTTGGTTGGAACCGTGTTTCAAAGGGATTTCATTTATTCTCCACCTGGATGGTAGCAGTTGGTTCAAACATGTCCGCTGTCTGGATTCTGGTAGCAAATGCCTGGATGCAGTATCCGGTTGGCCAGGAATTTAATCCTGATACTGCCCGATTCGAGATGCAGAATTTCACAGAAGTTGCTTTTTCTCCCTATGCGGTTGCCAAATTTACCCATACGACAAGTTCATCAATGCTGGTTGCAGCCCTTTTTGTTATTTCAATTTCCTCATGGTACTTACTGAGGAAACGTCACGTTGTTATGGCAAAGCGCTCCATTATTGTGGCTTCAGTTTTAGGTCTGGTCGCTTCAATATTTGTTATTTTCAATGGTGATGAATCAGCTTACCGAATCGCCAAGGTTCAGCCGATGAAATTAGCGGCTTTTGAAGGCCTGTGGGAAGGCGAAGATGGTGCGGGGCTTGTTGCTCTTGGTGCTGTAAATCGTGATAAAAAAGTTGATAACGACGAAGAACCGTTCAAGTTCGAAGTTCGAATCCCCGGAATGCTTTCACTTATGGCCAATAGGTCTTTTGGTTCATTTGTTCCCGGTATGAAGGATCTGGTGTACGGCAACGAAGAGAAAGGTGTCGTCGGTGGTGTGGAGAAGATGGAAAAGGGTAAAATTGCCCTTGAGAGTTTGGATAAATACAAAATTGCTAAAAAAGAAAATAACGAGGCCGCAGCTGCAAAATATCTTGCTACTTTTAGTGAGCACAAAGAGTTCCTTGGTTACGGATTTATAGAGGAACCTGAAGATCTTGTGCCGCCAGTTGGTGTCTCGTTCAATTCATTTCATATTATGGTTGGCCTGGGCTCTTTGTTTCCTCTGATTTTTATGGCCTACATATATTTTAGCTACAAAGGAACACTACAGAATAAAAAACTGTTCCTTGGTGGTGGAACTATACTTTATCTTCTTGGACTGGTTGCTACCGAGGCCGGTTGGGTTGTCGCGGAAGTAGGACGCCAGCCATGGTCAATTCAGGGTCTTTTACCGGTTACTGTATCTCGTACTAATCTAACTGCAGGAACCGTACAAACCTCGTTTTGGATGTTTTTTGTTCTGTTTGCAATACTGCTTATTGCTGAAATATGTATTATGGCTAAACAGGTCAGTATTGGACCGGAGGAGAACTAAAATGATAGAAAATCTTGATTACGTAACTTTGCAGCAGCTCTGGTGGTTGCTGTGTTCAGTGGTTGGTTCACTGTTTCTTTTCCTCACCTTTGTTCAAGGAGGTCAGACCCTTCTCTGGCAGGTAGCTAAAACAGAAACCGAAAAGGATCTGGTCATCAATTCCCTAGGACGAAAATGGGAATTGACCTTTACAACATTGGTACTGTTTGGAGGCGCTCTGTTCGCTTCTTTTCCTAAATTCTACTCCACTTCTTTCGGCGGTGCCTATTGGGTTTGGATGCTCATCTTGTTTGCTTTTATTATACAGGCGGTCAGCTATGAATTCAGGAAGAAACCGTTTAATATTTTGGGGCGCAGGGTTTATGAACTGTTTCTCTTTATTAATGGTTCAGTGGGAATTGTTTTGATTGGTGCTGCTGTTGGAACTTTTTTTACCGGTTCAAACTTTGAACTCAGCAGTTACAATTTTGTTACCTGGACCCACCCTTTCAGGGGGTTGGAAGCCGCGTTGAGCCTGTCCCTTTCAAGTGTGTTTAACATCTCCTTGGGATTGTTTCTGGTATTTAATGCCCGTACCCTTGGCGCTATGTATCTTGTCAATAATATAGATCTTTCTGCTGTTCCTGAAATGGAAAAACGTTTACGAGAGGCGTGCTGGAAAAACTTTGTACTCTCTCTACCTTTCTGTCTATATGTTGTTGTGTCGCTTCTTGTGATGAAAGGTTTTGGTATCGTTGATGAGCAGGGAACAATTGATTATGTCCAGTTTAAGTACTTCAAGAATCTGTTAGCCAACCCATGGCTTCTCGGATTTTTGTTGGGTGGCTTAGTGCTCGTTACCTTAGGTGCTTTGCGGACAGCTAAAACAGAAAGTACTGTCGGAATCTGGTTTGGCGGTCTGGGTACAGTACTGGTTGGGCTGGCTGTACTTCTGCTTCCAGCCTACAACAATACTGCATTTTACCCCTCAAAGTTTGACCTGCAGTCCAGTCTGACTATTTATAATGCGTCTTCAAGTCCCTATACCTTAAAGATCATGACATATGTTGCTATTGGCATTCCGTTTGTGTTGGCCTACGTCATTTATGTTTGGTGGTCAATGGATAGGACTAAAATGAAAATTGAAGATACTGGCGATAGTGCAGCATACTAACGTTATGATTACATCAGGAGGTTTACTATGAATACCTTTCTTTTACTTACATGGGTTGCGGTTATTGTAATTTCATTTAACGCTGCAATTCGTATACTGAAGAAACTGGAGCTCTATAATTAAGAGATGATACTGCTTTTGATATAAATTTTGGCAAGGGCTTTCCTGGAAACCAGGCGAGCCCTTTTTATTTTTAAAAATAGTATTTCATCGATTGTAGGTACTAAATGTTGGTCGGGAAATATAAAGAAATGTACTTTCTTTCCAGGCCTAACAAGAGGTGACAAAACACCTGGGAAACTATCGGATAGTTTAAAGATTAAAGCTATCTTGTTTTAAACAGATAGCTTTAATCTGATTCTGGCTGACCTTTTAGGTGTGGTTGTTTTTTTTGTTAGAAAAGGATGCTGTTACCTTATCTGCATCTCATAAAAGCAACCTGCATCAGTAACGGTGGTTCAAT
This sequence comes from Desulfobulbaceae bacterium, assembly GCA_024227155.1. Taxonomy (GTDB): domain Bacteria; phylum Desulfobacterota; class Desulfobulbia; order Desulfobulbales; family Desulfocapsaceae; genus Desulforhopalus_A. The sequence goes on along the minus strand of JAAELB010000540.1, from coordinate 9,014 downwards.
TCGTATATTCTGATTTCCCCATTCCGACATACCAATGTCTACCCACTCTCCTTGGTCTTCCCATTCATCAAAACCAAATTTCCATCCGCACCAGTTGGTAGAACAGAGATATTCTGCTTTCGGGCCAAAGTAGATGAAGTTTGTCTCGTTGTCGTCATCACGCTGCCTGCTCTGGCCAATCAGTACCAGGTCTGCTCCCTTGTTCCCGGCTTCTGTATAGATAATCTGTTGAATTTCTTTACCGGAAAGGTTTGCCGGTATTTCAACCAGCAATTCCGCAAACACGCGACATGGACCTGGCACCTGGGTGTATTGAAAAGCTGTAACTATTTTATTTGTAGGAGGATAGCTTTGACCTGAATAGGCTTCCGGGTCTTTATCTCCGCACCCAGCAAGTAGACAACTAACAGCAACAAAAACTACAGCGCAGAAAATTCTCGGCATGGTTTTACTCCGTGTTGTTGATTTTTTACTGCATTTTTATGGCTAAACAACTAGGTTCTCATATTTTTATAAAATGAAAATCAAGTTGTTTGTTAACGTTATAATCTATAATTATACATAAAATCCTAGCGGTGTCACGCTTGTAACAATAGAGCATTTGAATATGGCAGTACAGAAAAAATATACTCATTTAGTTTCAGATGCAATTCTTTTAATGGTTGCCCTGATTTGGGGGTTTGGATTTGTAGCCCAGCGTGTGGGAATGGATCATGTTGGCCCCTACACTTACAATGGAATCAGATTTATCCTTGGGGGGTGTTGTCTGATTCCGCTTGTACTCAGGCGCACTGGACAACCAGTGATAACCGGGAAGAAGCAGATAAATGTATGGAAGGCAGGACTTCTTGCCGGTGTGTTTCTGTTTGCCGGTGCGACTCTTCAGCAGGTTGGCCTACAATATACCACCGCAGGAAAAGCCGGGTTTATAACTGGTTTGTATGTGGTTTTTGTTCCTATTATAGGACTTTTTTTCGGTCAGCGAACCAACACTGGAACCTGGGTTGGAGCTATGCTTGCTGTGCTTGGGCTCTACTTATTGAGTATTCATGGAGGGGTAAGCATTGCCTTTGGTGATCTTCTTGAGGTTATCGGAGCAGCTTTTTGGGCCTGTCATGTTCTTGTACTTGGTTACCTTTCTCCCAGAACTTCACCGGTGAAGTTGGCTATGGTCCAGTTTTTCGTCTGTGGTGTTTTAAGCCTTGGTGTTGCTTTGGCAACAGAAACAATAAGTCTGGCCGGCATCAGTGGTGCTGCAATTCCAATATTTTATGGAGGGGTCATTTCTGTCGGTGCCGGATATACCCTTCAGGTTGTTGTTCAACGAACAGCACATCCAGCCCATGCTGCAATTTTATTGAGTCTAGAATCTCCTTTTGCAGCACTTGGCGGCTGGCTGCTTTTAAATGAATATTTATCCGGAAGAGGGTTTTTGGGATGTGCTCTTATGTTGTTCGGTATGCTCATTTCACAGTTGTGGTCCTTGATGAAAAAGAACAAATCATAGCTGACAATATTGTTTAGCAAATGAAATATACTTTCGCAAAAAATAGGGATATAGTCGGGATACTGGCTGCTGTTGCTTCTGCCCTTTTGATGGGCACTATAGGGGTTTTTTCAAAGTCTCTGGGTGCCACTCCTGAAGTTATTACTTTTTGTCGTTTGTTTTTCGGAGCAGTTTTCATGGGCCTGTTCCTGCTGTTGATTAATCGTATTAACCTCCTGAAAAAATGGCCAACGTGGCCTGTTCTTTTAACCGGTCTAATGCTGGCCGGGTTTATTATTTTTTATGTGCAAGCCATGAATATGACGACAATGGCTAATGCTATCATGCTCGTTTACCTGGCGCCTGTTACTGCCTCTGTTTTTGCCCATTTTTTTTTAGGGGAACGCATGGGGATGATCTCTGTCATACTTATTTGTTGCGCTTTGTTTGGTTTTGCCATGATGATGGAGTTTAGAATAGACCTGAACGGGACTGCCACTCATGCAGGTGGGGTGGCTTTCGGTTTACTTTCAATGATAGCCTATGCTGCCTTTATATTGCTTAATAGAACAATATCAAAAGAGGTACATGTGTATACACGTGCCTTTTATCAGATGTTGGCTGGTTCCTGTGTTGTACTTCCCCTTGCTCTATTTGAACTTCCTTCGGTTCCCACTGTTCATTGGTTTTGGCTTGCTTGTGTCGGATTTTGCCCTGGTTTTTTGGCAATTCTTTTTGCCGTTTCCGCCCTAAGCCGACTTCCGGCTGCCGTTTTTGGAACCTTAGCTTACGTAGAACCTGTAGCAGTGATTCTTTTTGGTTGGCTTCTGTTTAATGAGTCGTTGGGTCCTTTTCAGGCGGGTGGTTGCCTGATTATTATTATCAGCGGTATTGCACAGACCTGTTTATGTGGTAAAAAACAGTAATATTGGCCCAGACATTTTTGGTTGGGTGTATCGTCTTCTGTATTAAAACTGTAATATTATCAGATCATTTTGAATAGTTAGGTAGGTGTCTAATTATTCCATAGACCAATAATAGGTGGACAAATGCTTATTAACCTGGCTGCCTTTGTCGTTGTTGTTGCTGGTATTATGTCGGCAAAATCGTTACTTGTGCCTTTTTTATTGGCCATCTTTTTAGCTATAATTTTTACTCCTCCCTACTATTGGCTGCGGAGAAAAAAGGTCCCTCCATTTATTTCCGTTGCACTGATTGTTATCGGTGTCGTTATTCTCCAACTTGCTCTAACATCTCTTATTGGTTCATCGTTGGCAGATTTTTCCAGAGCACTTCCTCAATACCAGCAGCGTCTTCATCTCATCCTCCAAGAAGGGATTGAATGGGTTGAGAAATTTGGAATTAATATAACCGATGATGTCATCATGGATCAGTTAGACCCTGGAAAACTTATGGGGATTGTCGGGTCAATGTTGAATAATTTGCTGGCTATATTGAAAGATACCTTCATAATTTTACTGACCTTTATGTTTATCATGCTCGAGGCAGCAGGTATTCCTGCAAAAATAAAGGCAATGGCAGGTGGCGCTCAGGATTCACTTGATGAATATATTAAGATAACTCAGGGAGTAAATCGCTACCTGTTTTTAAAAACACTTACCAGTTTAGCAACCGGAATCCTTGCCGGGGCTAGTCTTCACTTTATAGGTGTTGATTTTGCAATCATGTGGGGGTTTGTGGCCTTTGTACTTAATTTTATCCCTACCATCGGATCTATTATTGCTGCTGTTCCTGCCGTTTTACTGGCACTTGTTCAGTTAGGAGTTGGGCCGGCTCTTAGTACGGCCGGAATCTATATGATGATCAATGTAGCAATAGGTAATATTTTAGAGCCTCGCATAATGGGAGCTGGCGTTGGGCTGTCGACATTGGTTATTTTTCTGTCTATGGCTTTTTGGGGGTGGGTCCTCGGGCCGGTGGGGATGCTGCTTTCTGTGCCCTTAACAATGACCTTGAAAATTGGCATGCAGTCTAATGAAAAAACAAAAGGATTTGCCCTTATGCTTGGTTCTAATGCTGATGCGGCAAACGTGCTCGCCTCTTTATCTCTTGAGAAAAATGAATAGTGTTTGATCAAGAATAATTATCCCATTCAAATTAATTATACGGAGAAAGATACGTTATGAAAAAACTTGATCTTGATACAACTAGAGAATTTAACCCGCTGGGTATGAAAACCATTCTTCTGCATGACTCTGAACATTTTAAAATTATTAATTTTAACCTGCAGGCAGGGGCCTTGTTTCCGGTCCATTCCCATGACCTTGACGGGCAGTTGAGCATCCTTGTTATTGAAGGAGAAGGTGAGTTTTTAGCTGACAATGATGAGTCAATGCCCGCTAAAACAGGTGATATGTTGATTTCAGACATACGAGAACCCCATGGTGTTAGGGCAACCACCGATATGCGTATTGTGGTAACTATTGCACCACCGATTTGAAGGCGGGGCAGGTAGAATAGGAAGGTTATTAACTCATTAGTTAATGGGAAGAAGTGGAGGAGAGAATGAAATCTGCCGCACCTCGGGTTGTGTCCACACCGCATCGTCCAATTCCAATTGATATACCAGAAGGGGTGGCTCCAACAGAATTTTTCAATAGTCCATGTAATTTAAAGCATTTGGCAAGTGAGAACGGTTTGCTTAGAAACCCTGAAGGCTTTCTCTTATACCGTAAGGCCATTGGTCATTCAAATTTATTTGATACTTCTATTATTTTTGATACATCTGCTAAAGTACTTGATCCTATGGGGCGGCCTGTTAGAAGGGATCAGCTTTCCCGTAAGGATAATATAGTATTCAGCCGTATGACTAAGGTTGTGCTTGATTATATGTTGGAAAAGTATCCAGATCCTGCTGAGCATTTGCTATTCTGCGGTGAGGCCAGTTTGGATTCCACCTGGCCGTTGAATAAGCCTGGTGTGCCGAGTGTGCGCATGATTCATAATCATTTTATGGTGTTTGAGAATGCGGTACTAGCAGCTGCTCCACAAGCCGAAGAAGATAATCCTAATCTTACAGACAGCGGTCATAATGGCCTGTTCCTACAGTTTTTGAGTGATGTATATCATCGTTTTTTTGAAGTTCTTGATTTGGAAATACTGAAACCTATTTCTCCTGAGGATGGAAAATTGTCACTTACAGGTTATCCTCAAGGATTACCTAGTTGGCAGGTTATTGGCGGAGCAGAGGCGCTTTCCAGTGGTAAGTTTTGGCAAGAGTATGATTTAGTTCTCAAGGGTTTTCTTGATTTTTACCGTGCTTTTTTTGCTCTTGTTTCTGCAGAGGATACACGGGTGCCAGCGATATCTTCATATCCTGACCAGATAGAGGATGTCCTCCTGTTTAGTGATCAGTTTCACCAGGCTGCCAGGATGTTACGTCAACAGGTGATTGCAGATCCTGCATTTGCAAATGAGATACGATGGCAGCCGGCATATAAACAGTTAATTTACCGGGATGACCAGGGACGATTGATTGTTACAATAAGCCAGAACTCGGTTGGTAATGCTATTACAGAGCTTCTTGGCATCGTCGTTGACAGGTATGTTGATGAAGTGGCATATGCCAAAGTAGAGAAAGCTTTGATTGATCAGCTGCTAGAGCTTCGCACCCGGTTGGTTAGATTTAATTTAGGGGAAGCGGTTTCAACTCCAGCATGGCCGCATGGTAGATTTGTGCCACTTGAGAAATAATGAAATACCCGGGAACAGGCTGGATTTTGTTCCCGGGCTGGTTGTAATTGGGTCATCTTACATAAAGGTATATAACGCGACATAGAAATTGGTATCATCTAAAAGTCTGCTGGAACATTTACATCCCTTCACTACATCTTAAAAGTTGTTCGCCCAATCTCACTTTGCTTGATAATATCTGACACAAAATGGTGGCGTTTTTAAATAAATATCCAGCAGTGGGGGAACATGTCATGCCAAGAATGCGTATCTTAAATGCAACCGAACAAGAGCAATTTGAAAAACCGCCATATTTTGATGCTGAGCAGCGGAACGGGAAAATGCCTATGTCATTGACGGTTTGATGCGTAACGACGTCGTAAAGAGCGACAGACACTCATGGTTCCAGTGAAGCAATTGGGGCTTGTACTTATCCTCTGAAGAGGTAATGTGAGAAAAATGTATACTTATTTCTTTCAAAATATCGATGACTAAACATACAAAAAGTGTTGATTATAAGGTAATTAACAGAATTTATGGCAAGAAGAGGGGGTGGGTCTTTACTCCAGGAAGTTTTAAGGACCTGGGCTCTCGTTCTGGCATAGATATGGCACTGATGTGTTATAAGGAAAAAGGCACAATTCGGAAGTTAGAACGAGGGTTATATTATTATCCGAAAGTGGATCCAGTTCTTGGTTTTATCCCCCCTTCCACTGAGGATATTGCTCGAGCTCTTGCTGATCGAGATGCGACAAAAATACAACCGTCGGAGGTGAAAACGCACCTGAAAATGCACCTAGTGGGAAGCAGAAGAAAAAAAGGAGCAAAGCTCTAACTAAAGCTTGTCAGGAGTGCGTCATTGAGAAGATAGCTCCCTCTCTTGAACAAGTTATTAGAGAGGAAATCCCTGATACTCAAACGTTGCTGTTTGATTACCCTTCTGTTTATGGTGAAGAATCTTTTTATCTTCGACGTGCCGTCAAGATAGAAATGGGGGCTCGATCAGATGTTGATCCTGCTGAGTCAATAATGATTTCCCCATATATTAACAAAGCAAAGCGTACCCTGACTTGTTTACAGACTCATTTGAAGTGAGGGCTGTTGCTCCTGAACGAACATTTTGGGAAAAAACAATGCTGCTACACGAAGAAAATTGTCGAGAACAAAAAGCCCGACGTTTTCTCGCCCGGTACTATTATGATATTTATTGTCTTATGCAGGCGGGCATTGCTGAAAAAGCAGCACGTGATCTGGATTTATTTCAACGCATTCTTGAGCATAGGATGTTCTACTTCAAGCACAACTGGATGGATTACGGAACTATTGCTCCTGGAACTCTCCGAATACTTCCTTTGCAAGAACATATGGCAGATTGGGCATCAGACTATAGAGATATGGTAAAGGAGATGTTTTATGGTGCCGCTCCATCATTTGATGAAATAATTGTTGCAATCAAGGACTTTCAAGATCGGTTCAATACCTAAATGGAAATTTGTTGTTAACTGGGTTGTGCGTATTGTCGGGTGTGTTTTCCCTTTAGGCCGGGTGAATGATAGGCAGGTTTTCGGCCAATGGCGACGGAAATTGTTCCATGCCCATAAAATCGTTATTGCTGGTAACCATGATAAGCCGTTCGGGCTTAACCCTGTTGGGCTAACCAAGCTTTAGTGGATAATGATAGCACTATCTATTACCTGCAAGACTCGGTAATTTCTATAGATGGAATTGCTTTGTATGGCTCGTCGTGTTCACCAACGTTTATGAACTGCTATTTTATGGACAAGATGTTGACGAGATCAACATTGAAGGACGCCAGCTGGAAAAAACGGTTGGCAACAAAGGTACTAACACTCTCATTGTTAAAGAGTTTATGGAGGAAAGCATTAAAGATGTAAATGGTGCCCTGCTCGGTAAGACCATTTTCTTCTGCGCCACCAAAGCCCATGCAAGATACTTAGAAGGAGTTTTTGAGTTTATTGAAAGGCTTTATTATCGAGCGGGAGAAGGTTGAAAAGCGTGATCTAATCCAATCACCTTTTACCATTCTCCACCCTCAGGGGATTCGGGGGGGGCAGACCTGCGGAGATAGACGAAATTTTACAACTCATTGAGAAACTGGCTGCATGAGATATAAAAAAACAACAGAAGATGAGCTGGCCCTTATCCTTGAAGAGGGAGAAGGCTATTCTCTTGAATTTAAACGAGCTGTTAACTCAGATCTCTCCAAAGAAATGGTGGCCTTTGCCAATGCTTCTGGTGGCCGTATCCTCATTGGTGTGGAAGACAACAATGAGATTCATGGCTGTGACATCTCAAATAAAACACTCTCTCAGGTGGAAAGTATCGCTTCTGCGTGTGATCCTCCAGTAGTAGTGCAGCTTGAAAAACTTCCGCAACACAATATCCTGGTTATCCATATCCCAGAAGGTGTCAATAGACCTCATCGTTGCAATAAGGGCTTTTATTTACGCAATGGTGCCAGCTCACAGAAAATGTCCACCCAGGATATTACCGCCTTTATTCAGGCAGAAGGGAAGGTTCGTTTCGACCAATTGGTTCGGCGAGATCTTGATTGGCAGGAAACACTTGATCAAAACCGTCTCAACCACTATTTACAGCTCGCCAATATTTCGCCAAAGGATGATATTGCCAACCTCCTGACTAACTTGGGCGCCGGCGAATATATAGATGAACAGTTTTATCTCAATCAGACGGGCGTCCTCTTTTTTACCAAAAAACCAACCCAGCGCTTATTTCATGTAAATGTTGTTTGCGCTCTATTTAAAGGGACTTCCAAAGCCTATATCCTCGACCGTAAAGACCTCAATGGCAATATCTTAGAGAATGTGGAAGACGCTCTCATCTTCCTTAAAAAGCATTTGCAGATGCGGTGGGAGATTACAGCCAAAAGCACCCGCAGAAAAGAGATTTTGGAACTTCCCGAAGTAGCCCTGCGTGAGGCTATTATCAACAGTGTCTGCCATCGAGATTACACTGAAGAAGGTGCCAGTGTCATGGTGGAGATATTTGATGACCGGGTTGAGATATATAACCCCGGCGGGTTGCCCAAAGGTTTGCAGGAAAAAGACTTTGGTCGTCGTAGTGTCTGTCGTAACCCCATTATTGCAAGTCTCCTTTTGCGCTGTAATTTCATAGAAAAAATGGGCTCTGGTATTGAGCGTATTCATTCAGCTCTTGCCGAAGCCCATTGTCCAGATGTGAAAATCCACTTTAACACCATGTTTACTCTGGAGTTTCCACGACCAACATTTATAGCCGAGCAGCCTGTGAGTGAAACAAAAGCGTCGGAGAAAGCGTCGGAGAAAGCGTCGGAGAAAACGTCGGAGAAAATTGTCCAGCTGGTACGAGAAGACAACAAAATCACCATTGCAGAGCTTGCAAAAAAAGTTGGGGTTACAACCCGTTCTATCGAGCGAAATTTGAAACAACTCCAGACAGAAGGACGACTAAAACGGATTGGCCCCGCTAAAGGTGGCCATTGGCAGGCAGAAGACGGTTAATGATTATTGCCGCAAAAATGAACACCAATACATTACGATTTCTCAGATGAAAAGCTACAAGACACTGTTGGTATTCTTTCTCCCAAACTGGCCGCTTGAAAATTCCGGATATTTGGCAGGAGTAACCGATGTAAAAAGCATCTCGCCATGAGAGCTTCCAACAAATCCTATGTCGCGTTACGTACCTTTATGTAAGATGACCCGTAATTGAGATTCAATCTATTTTTTCACACACCACTCATAGGCATTCTGGAACATCTGCAGCCATGGAGATACTTCCAAGCTGTTCATTTCTTCAGGAAGCCAGTGAGCCT
>JAAELB010000539.1 GCA_024227155.1 Desulfobulbaceae bacterium | reverse complement strand
ATGGAACAGCAGCTACAGCAAACCCAGAAATTCGAGGCAATCGGAACACTTGCGGGCGGTATTGCCCACGATTTCAACAATCTGTTGATGGGCATTCAGGGTCGGACTTCGCTCATGTCGGTAGACCTTGAGCCCTCCCATTCTCATTCGGAACATATCACCGCCATTGAAGATTACATCCGAAGTGCTACGGATCTGACCAGGCAGCTTTTAGGCTTTGCCCGCGGCGGGAAATATGAAGTCAAGCCTACCAATATAAATGATTTAGTGCATAACTGCGCAAAGATGTTTAGTCGGACGAAAAAAGAAACCCGGCTCCACGCCAAGTTTCCAGACCCGCCGCCCGTGGTGGCAGTAGAACGAAGTCAAATCGAACAAGTCCTGTTGAATTTATATATCAACGCCTGGCAAGCCATGCCCGGTGGTGGGGATCTCTATTTGGAAACTCAAATTGTCACGCTTGACGATGCCTACTGTAAGCCCTACAAGGCCAAGCCTGGCCACTATGCAAAGATTTCGGTCACTGACACCGGCATCGGTATGAATGAGTCAGTCAGACAGCAAATTTTTGACCCGTTTTTCACGACAAAGCAAAAGGGCCGTGGGACCGGGTTGGGATTAGCTTCGGCATATGGCATCATCAAGAATCACGATGGTATCATCACGGTTTACAGCGAGGTAGGTCACGGGACTACATTCAACATTTATTTGCCCTTGTCTGGCGAAGAAGCATATCGAGAGACGCCCCTTGAAGACATACTGATTAAAGGATCGGAAACCGTTCTCCTGGTTGATGATGAAGAGATGATTCTTGAGGTGGGGCAGGCAATGTTAGAAAAATTGGGTTACCGCATCATTGTTGCAGCCGATGGTGAACAAGCAGTTGATGTGGTCAAGCGAAAAGGCAATGAAATAGATCTTGTCATCCTTGACCTTATTATGCCCGGTATGAATGGCGGTAAGGTGTTTGACCGTATTAAGGAGATCTGGCCACAAATGCCCGTGGTACTTTCCAGTGGTTATGCAATCAACGGGCAGGCAGATAAAATCCTGAAAAGAGGTTGCAATGGGTTTATCCAAAAGCCATTCAATATCTCCGAGCTTTCCCAAAAAGTTCGAAAAGTTCTGGAGGAGGCGAAAAGCTCAATGCAAGGTTAGTTATCCTTTTCACGAAATTTATAAAGCTTCCAAAGGTCAACCAAAGCAAAAACAATAAAGGCCCCCTATATTGTGGTCACTGGGTCTATATTAAAACCTGTAACATCTTCTATGAAAATGTACATATCAAATTTTTGTGATATGCTCGAAAACGAACGTGGCTCCTATTAAAGATTACATTTACATATCACAAAGGCATTGATTAGATAGATAATTACAGGAAATGGAAAGGTATTTGTATGCGAAGATCGACTCCAATCTGGCATCCATCGGTGAAGGGTTGGCTGTCGAAATCGGCTTTCGCACCGAAAACCAGTTACCACTGATCGTGATTCAAACCACGCAAGGCAGGCCCAAATGTATGAACCTGCCCTTGTGACATGGTTTAAAATAAAAAAACCCTGCGGTCACAACAAGGTGCCGAGATTTTCTGGATGGAAAATGTTTAGGAGTTTTTCAAACGGTGCGCTGGGGAAAAGCATTTAATTATCACACCCCCAAACCCTGACCCGACATTGACTTCCGCCTCTGTTCCGGCATTCACTCAATGCCCGATTTTTAGCTGAAGAGCTGCTGGATGATGTCCCCCAACCGTAAGCAGTGCTACCGGAGGACTGATCTGCTGCGTAAGCTGCGCACTCATTACTGAACCTTAGAACAATTGAACAGCCACTACCACATTCACTTCTTGCTTTCTGATCCGCTTCGCTCACCCCTGGATAATTATAGGAAAAGCCGTACTGGTCTCCTTGGTTTGAGTCAATTGCCAGTGAGCCTTGAGCAAAACCTGTTGCTGCAAGAAAGAAGGTAGCCGATAGTGCCAATAGGAGTGATTTTAATATAGTCATGCATCCGCCTTTGTGTGTTTTCATGAAAGAAATTACTATTAATTCTCGAGGTATTGTTTGGTATAATTTAGTTTTCGCTCTAACCGTTCAACTTTCCGCTCGATTTCGCGCTGTTGGCGGTCAAGTTCAAAGCCTCTGGCCATGTTTGCCGATGAATTGTAGGATGAAGGATTTGAAAGGACGCCTATGCCTGATGCAACTGCAGAGCTGTTCCTTTGATTTTTGAATTGTCGAAGTTCGTACCTTGCTTCTTGCAGCTGTTCTTCTATCCTTTCATATTCAGGGTTTAAGGTAATGCGACTGGCCTGTCCAGGGACTAAGTTGAAATGCTCATGCTTGTCACCATATTTCCTACCGGAGCATTTAATCTCTGAGTCGGCATAGCCCTCTTTTATGATTTTAAAACACCACGGGTTCCAATGTTCTGTGTTTTTAGTTACTTGCCAAGGCGTTACTGATTCATAGAGCTTCAAGCTATATCTATCTTTTCCACCAAATATCTTTGCTCCAGAAGGGTTTGATGTGACTCTGGCTGTAAGTGGCGGAGGCGTTGAACCGCAGGCCGTGCACAAAAACAGCAAGAAAAGTAAAAACACAAAAATATTTAGAGGTGAAATGTTCAAAATACGGTCATCAAAATATCTTTTCTTCATCAATCAATCTCCCTAATTTTCTTTGACTTATTTATTATAGGTTTTATAGCATTTTTCTAAATTCATTGCAGCGGCACTTGAAGTGTTCATAAAAGTAATCCCAAAAGACCGGCAGCCAAAGTCAGTAAAACTGTCTTCATTTCATATTCTTTTCAATGTGGTGTTAAGAGAAATTGCATCAACCATGTACACTACAGTCATAAATCGTTTATCACCAGGTAAGATAGAAAGCCTCACTACTCATAATAAAGGCAAAACTGTTGAGTGAAGCCAAGTGGGCTATTGTCAAAAGGGTTACTGCTTGAATTTAGTGAAAACGCTCCGCTATTGATCCTCAATATGAGAAAACGCATATTTTGGGATAAGCTGAATTATTCAAAAATCACCACTGTACTGTAAAGTCATCTACGTAACCATTTTTCCATATCGCGATTGCATTCTTTTTGCCATAACACTTTGTTCTACTGGTTCCACTGTAACCACACAAAGCCTTTTTCCAGTTTGGCGACCCCGTAGTATTGTATCCATAACCGCTATTTGCTTTTGGGGTTGCAGGAGATATCCGCACATAACCCCTTCCGCCATGCCCATCAACGACTTTTAACCAAATAGTTGTTGAAGAAGGCAAACGGCAATCCTGGCCACGCCATTTAAACGACCCCGCAACTGTTGGCTCACCCATGAGGCTGCCAAGTTTCCATTGGACGGTCATGGAATCAGCCCGACATTGTCCAATGCGGATATTGTTTTTTGTCATGCGGCCTGATCCCGGGCCGGCTGCTATGGATAGACACGGAAATACCAATAAAATAATTGAAACAGTTACCAAAAGTTGTCTTCTCATGCAGTTCTCCATTTTTAAGTCTTTTTGAATTGAAAAGTAATTGGTAGCGCGTGTAACGCTGCTAGTGATGGTAAAATATAACGCAAAGGTGTATTCTCAGGCGATCCTAAAAATTCACACCTGAAGCTGTTAACCAGTACTAATTTGAAAAATGCTTTTAACTGTTGTGGTATGGGTGTGACTTTTTTGCTTAGATTTAGGAAATTTGTTGAAGGGAAAGGTGAAAGACTGATTTTGTGATCATACTTAGATATAGTATGGGTAGGGCTATAAGCAAATACTGAATGACAAAATAACAAGGCAGCCTCGAATTCTATTATTAATCACAGCTCAGGTAGCTACTTTTCGCATGGTATGTAGCACAATTTAGTAGATTCTGCCAGTTTGATATTCTAAAAATTTGAGATCATTTTAGGTATAAAAATTTATCAGCAATCAGGTTTTGAACTACTTTTTTACCAAATTGCGATATGCTGAAAAGAAAACAAGGGGGTCAGGTCTTCACTCTTGACACAGTACAGCGGTCGGTTCAGAAAGTAAGATAACAAACCACTGTCTGCCAGGAAAGAAAGATGGCCCGTCCGCTCAGGATAACTTATTCGGGTGCGTTTTATCATGTGACCTCGCGCGGTAACGGGCGAAAAGCGGTGTTTAAAAGCCAGCGCGACCGGGAAAAGTTTCTTGAGTATCTTGAATCTGCAAAAGAGCTCTCGCGATATATACACTTAAATCCGGTACGCGCTAACATGAGCGCGCGACCAGAGGAATATAAATGATCCAGTTATCGCAGCTACATAGGTGCGTGTGAGCAGCCGGTTTGGTTGTATCGAGATTTAATTTTGAAATATTTTGGAGAAGATAAAAAGGTATCTGAAAAAAAATATCGACAGTTTGTCAGTGCCCTCATT
>JAAELB010000538.1 GCA_024227155.1 Desulfobulbaceae bacterium | reverse complement strand
TCCGGAGAAACAGACGGACATGTTTTTGTTGATATTACAGGTACAAACAGGCTTTTTGGTCCTGCGGTGGATGTGGCATGGCGCCTTAATAAAACCATTAAAAAGGATTTGAGTTTAAACCCTATATGGTCAGTTGCTCCAAACAAGCTTTTAGCCAAGGTTGCAACACGTCTTGTAAAACCAACAGGCGAATACATAGTTGGAGCAGGAGAGGAAAAAGAGTTTTTAAAACCCCTTCATATTGGACTTTTGCCTGGTATAGAACGAGCTGATCTTGCAAGGTTAAGAGAGTTTAATTTTTCTTTTGTATCTGAGGTGCTCAATCTGACACTTGAGCATTTAAGGATCTCGTTTGGCAAAAGAGCCATGTTTATCTATGACACAATAAGGGGGGTTGATCTGAGCCCTGTTCTGCCTGTTACAAAAACCAGACCTAAGTTGATGGCTGACCATGAATTTGCTGAAGATACAAATGATGTTCAAGCCCTGAACAGTGCTTTATATATACTGACAGAGAAAATCTGCATGGGTTTGAGGAAAAAAAGAAAAGCTGCTGAAAAGATCAAAATAGAAATAAGTTATACAGATGGAATGCGCAACTCTGGTGTTATGCGGATAAAACCTGCAACATCAAACGAGTTGATGCTTTATGAGAAACTGACAAAACTTCTTGACCGGGCTGTTAAAAGGCGTGTTCGTATCCGCCACATGCGTCTT
>JAAELB010000537.1 GCA_024227155.1 Desulfobulbaceae bacterium | reverse complement strand
TTTTCTAAACGTAAAAACATGACTAATCTTAGTGTTATAGTGGGCCAACTTCTTTTTGTATTTTTCATTAAGTGGATCTAATTCAAGAAGCTGCTTGTAAATGTCAGCATTTTTATATACCTCGGAAGCTGGTACCTTTTTCACCTCATTCTCAAGATCACTGATTTTTTGTTCATGTTTTGCTCTTTTTTTATCAGCAATGATTTTAAATTCGGCCTCACTATTTGCGAGCCATGCTTTTGCGACAAAGCCTTTTTTATTATTTGGCGTGGAAACCTCGTACCAGCTATTGGCATCAGCAATAATTTGCATTGGCGTCCCAAAAGGGAGCTTCTCAACCGGGGGGCTATCAAATGTTGGCTTAGAATAGAGAGTGGCTGTACTTAATTTTATAAAGTAGCTAGAATCAGCGGCAGAAACAAAAGCGGCGCTCACAACCAAAAGAAAGCAAAAAATAATGTTTTTCACGAAATCCCTCTCCCTATAATGATTATACAAAAATAATTCACCGCTCCCGAAGCAGCCTAAAAAGCACTGCTTCATTCTTCCGGCTCACGTATGGAGATAGCACGTTCTAGCGCAAGTCGTCTACTGCCCCGAGAGCGATGATAGGTCTAGGCTAGTAGCAATAAAACAACCTAGAATTATAGTCTCTCGATGATCTGCATAGCAATTTCTGTAGAGTGTCTGGCAAACATGTCGTTATCCACTCCCTTGCTAATTACTTTGTCTATCAATATCTTTACACGTTCCGCTTGCTGTCTAGTTATGTTGAGTATTGCATACAGCAATAGTACGATTATCCCGGCCAAAAAGCAGAAGATATATTTAGTCTGCGCTGCAGTCCGCTCCAGCCTAGCTTTTTTCTTGCCACGGTATGACCCCATGTACCACAAAGTGGATGGATTAATTTGCTAGGCTTTATTTCTACCCTACCACTAAAAGCATAAGTGTCAAGATGGCATGTCGATCTAAATGATGCTGTTTGGGCCTTGTTCTTATCTTTCAACCATTTGAGGAAAATTTCTGTTTGCATTACCTGCGATACTGTCAGGCAAATCCGGCCTTAGATAATTAATCGTGGTTATGGTCCTTGCTTTTGATTTTTTTGAGGTTACTTGGGACAAAAAGTATTATTGAGAGGAATGTGCAGTCGAAACATAATGTGTGTATTGGTGTGTGTATTTAAAGTGTGAAGTGTTTTCCTTGTGGGTATGTGGTCGATATTAATGGTGTAAAATGATTAGTTCGACTCCGACCTTCGCACCATTTATATAAAGACTTTCACCAAAGTCTTTTAGAACCCGCATCCTGAAAAGGTTGCGGGTTTTTTTTGTCCTTTGTTCGTGGACTCAGATCGGAGGTGTATCTTGGAATATTTATTGATTCTCTTAGTTTCATTGGTGGCATTTTTCCTAAAAGGAGTCACGGGAACTGGTACTACCACGGTGATCGTCGCCCTGGGTTCCCTGTTCATAGACCCGAAACTCACCATTGTGCTGGCGTCATTTATCAACATTTTTGGCGGCTTGAGTATGGTGCGAATCGATCCTGTTCCTCTTTCTGTGCGTTACTGGCTGCCCATATCTTTGCTGATGGTTGTTGGATCAGTTGCCGGGGCAATGGCCCTCAATGTTGTTCCAAATCAGCAGTTCCAATTGATTCTCGGTGGCGCATTTCTGCTGACAGCCTTGTGGTTTTTGTTTCGTGTTCCCTCATCTCTTGGAACCAGGAAACCGCCGACCGTTGCGGGTGTTATGGATCTTGGTGTTGGCACCGTAGCCGGTTTTTGTGGCGGATTTATCGGAATCAACGCACCGCCCCTGGTACTCCATTTTAGTCGATATCTCGATAAGCGCAGGCTTCGACGCCTGTTGATTCTTATTTTTATCCCTGCGGCAATGGCCCAGACAGCTACCTTTGCTGCGAATGGGCTTTTTGACCACCAAGTGATGATCTGGGGACTATTTATGCTTCCCGCCATGTTTGTGGGTGTCTGGCTGGGCAACCGCACCTTTCATCATATTTCAGAAAGCATGTTCCGTCGCACCCTGGGACTACTTCTCATTTTTGTCTCAATTCGGCTGGTTTTGAAGGGGATATCCTCGCTGGCAATATGATCAAAAGTCAATGATATTGAATGCTAGTGGTTATGCATTTGATGCGAGTGACTTATCTGGGTTATAGATTTCCTCTGTGTTGCAATAATAAAAAATGATGATTAACGATCTATTTAAGGCATGTGGTTGAACTTTTGTACTTTTCTCTGATATAATATCACAGGCAAGTGGATGTACCTAATTTCACGATTTCAATTGATTCTGGAAGGTCATTTTAAAATGTTGATGAGATATTTCGGAGATAAATGGCGATTGTTTCGTAAGGGACTTTTCTTAATTCACTGTGCCCTGTTTTTTGTGGTTGGGTTACCATTTCTTGCCAGAGCAGCCAATGTTAGTGGAACTGTTACTGATACTGCCGGTCTACCTATATCGGGTGCGGTGATAGAAATACAGTATAGTACCGAAGGTTGTGGTACCTATGTCCAAACAGCTATCACAGTTAGTGGTGATGGCACATATACGGTATCAATTGAATCGTCTGGCACTTATTTCCTCAAAGCACATTTATATACCGGTAATTATTTTAATGAATGGTGGGCGGGTGATTTTTTAGCCTCTAACTGCTCTGAGGCTGAAGAGGTTGTTGTTGGAACTGATGATATAACAGGAAAAAATTTCAAGTTGGATAAAAGTGCCTCAATTGCTGGGACTTTGTTTAGCAGTGATACAGGATTGCCAATAGTTGATGAAGATATATTCATCTTTATTGATTTATGGACAGGCGACCCCTGTGATAATCCTGTAATTTTTGCTGGAGGAAATAGGAAGGATGTTAATGTCGATGGTACCTATAAGATTGTTCAGCTACCTCCAGGGAACTATTATCTTCAAAGTACTGATGGAGATGAGATTTTTCAAGATGAATGGTGGGGCGATCCCTACAGCAGGTATGATTGCGAAAGAGCAATAGCAATCTCAGTAGAGGCTGAACAAGATATTATCAATAAAAATTTTCAGCTGTTGGATAAGCCGCCGTCCCCAGGTGATATCAATATGGATGACGCAATAAATTTGACGGACGCGATTTTAGCTTTACAAGTCCTGTCTCAAGATCCTGTGGAGAGAGTCTGGCTTGAAGGTGATGCCAATCTCGATGATAAGCTTGGTCTGGCAGAAGTAATATTTATATTGAACAGCGTCTCAGGTCCGTAAAACCGCCGTCATTCCCGCGCAGGCGGAAATCTAGAGGACGAAATAAGAACTGGTTTTCGCCAGTCTGTATCAAATCCCATGGTTTTGAGTAGATTAATTCCCTCCTCCAAATGTGCACCCACAGAAGAAAGGCCGTGGGAGTCATCCCCTGGTACCACTGAGATTTCCAAATCACGGGCCCGTTGCAGAATGGGCTGAGAGATATACGGCTCAGCTGCTCCTTTAAGGAGCGCTCGGAGATTCAGATCCATAATAAGGTCTTGCTCTTTGATAAGGGAAAGATTTCTTTCGATCCGTTCCATGATCTCGGGCTTTGTAAGCCTCTCTTTATATTGGGGGTCGAAAATACGGATAAGATCAAAATGGCCAACGACAGCAGGGCGAAGAAGTTTGATCATCTGATATTGCTGATCAAAGTAATGTAGATAAAGGTTTTCTATACCACCAACAGAGTCCACCGCCATGTTGTACTGTTGTAGAGAGTAATCAAAACAGATATCGTTGATAAAATGCACGGAGCCAACTATGTAATCTGGTTGGAATCGTTCTGTAAGAAAAGGTACAAATTCTTCGTAACCGCTATAGGTTTCGATCTCCATGGCGACAAAGATCTGTATCTCTTTTTTATACTTCTCTTTCAGTCTTTTACACTCGACAAAATAGTCTTCAAAATTTTTCAGTAGACCATCCGAGGTTAAACCTGCTTTTTTCTGCCCCGGATCGAGTAGCGTACCGGAGATAGCGGGGGTGTGCTCAGTGATACCTACCCAGGCGAATTCTTTCTCGATATAGAGTTTAACAATATCTTCAAGTGTATCAGTTGCATGGTCACAGAACTGGCCGCTGTGACCACCGTGAACGGAAACTAAGTTGTCTGGTTTCATAGTTTTAGATGATGTCTAATGAAGAGATTTACCAGTACTCGACATAGCCAAATTTCCATCACGCACACCTTTCAAGGCAGTCAATTTTGCTGCGAGATCCTGAACTTCTTTGGCTTTTCCTTTAACAACAATAACCTCAAGGCAGTTGTCATGGTCCATATGTACGTGGGTGGTAGACACTATATGGTGGTGGTAATCGTGTTGCACCAACGTTACTTTTTCCTGAAGTTTATGCTGGTGATGGTCATACACCAGGCTGATAACGCCCATGACCTGTTTGTCTAATTCCCACTCTTCTTTGACGAAGGTTTTACGGATTAAATCCCGTATTGCTTCGGAGCGATTGGAGTAGCTGCGAGCTTTGATATGTTCATCAAAGATTTCCAGCAGTTCTTCTTCAAGTGATATGGAGAATCTTTTTAGCATGGTAATAGCCTCAATTGTCTGGAGCTTTTCTATGAACGTCTGTTCCTTTCAAACTATGTCTACAAAATAGAAACAGAATTGCAAGACAGATGACAGCATACCATGGGAACCAGCCAATGCCCTCAATAAAGGCATAATTTTCCACCTCAAGCTGTGACCAATCCGGATGTGTCGATGCCCCCTGAGACCTGAGTTGAGTTATTAATACAGCAAAGAAAAAACCGATAAGGCCGTAACCCAGATTAAACGCAAGTCCCTTGAAGCTCAGAACTGTCGCTCTCTGGTGGGATTCGGTAATCTGGTTCAGATAGTGGCTGGTGAAAAATGAAACAAACATCAGACCCACGAAAATAAGCCCCATGGGAAGGATTCCCCAGTAGGGAACGAAACCGGTCAGACCTATAAGCCCAAGCAGAGTAATTGCTGACACCCAGTACATATTTGTTTTGGGGGAATTATTGATGGCCATTTTTTCGGCAATTTTTGGTGCAACAAGGCCAAGTAAACCCATACCTGAGCCAATGATTCCAAAGCTGGCCTCAGGTAGATCGATAAGGCGAAAATACTGACTGGTCATAGTAACTATCATTCGCAGTATATGATCGTAGCACATACCAAAGAGGATTATTGCAAGTGCAAAGGGCGTGCGTCCTATCCAACGAGCAGCTTCCCAGGTCTTTTTGAAGGCGGTAAGGGTTGTAAAATTAGAATTCTGCTGTTCTTCGCTTTTGTGCTCCACCATCTTAAAGGCGGTAATGGTGGCAAATATTGCCAGGACCAGAGTGAGGTAAATGGGAAACCTCATACTGGTCTGTTGGCTGATTTCCAGATTAAAACCGAACCATGTAAGCAAGGTGGAGACAACCTTTGGGTCGTAAAGTAGGGCACCGATAGTCATGGTAAGGATTGAGGCAATGGAGCGCAGGCGCATTTGCAGACTGAGCACTTTGGGCCAATTTTCTGGGTCGCCTTCTGTAACGAGGGAGTCGTAAGCTATCGCCTCATCCGCTCCACTGGCCATGGCTTCGGCCAGGCCGCTGAGGATACGGTTGAGTAGAAATGCCCAGAAAATTAAGGTGCCATTGCCCAGTGGAACAAAGGCCAAAAGGCACATCTCCATAACCATGAGAAGTGATGTTGCGACTATCAGGTATTTGCGACCAAGTATATCGGCAAGGGCCCCGGATGGCACCTCGGCACAAACTATGGTAATTGCCCAGACCGTATTCAGCAGTGCGAATTGTTCTATCGAGAGACCGAAATCGAGAAAGAGAATGGTGAACACAGGATAGTAAAAGCGAGCGTTGAAAAAAATCCGAAATGCGATGAAAAGTCGGATGTTCTTAATTGCGAAGGGGGATGTTGTATTTGGCATAGTTATTTTCTTTTTAAGGCCCGGTTTGTTGGTAGGTCGTCATTACACCCTCTGACCTCGCGAGATACTTTTCCACTCTTCGAATAAGTAGTGACAATATAAGACAAAGGCCAAGATACATAAATGAAATAGTAAGCCAAACCTCTATTGTTGCCTGGGTGGATGCCATAACCTGCAAGCCCTGAAAGGTAAGTTCCTGGATG
>JAAELB010000536.1 GCA_024227155.1 Desulfobulbaceae bacterium | reverse complement strand
CTGATTTACCTCCATAATCATTTCTTCATCTTCAATAAGAAGAATAGTGCCGGTGCTTTTCATTGGGTTTATGTTTGATTTTTCGGGT
Organism: Desulfobulbaceae bacterium; assembly: GCA_024227155.1. Lineage (GTDB taxonomy): Bacteria > Desulfobacterota > Desulfobulbia > Desulfobulbales > Desulfocapsaceae > Desulforhopalus_A. The sequence continues at coordinate 451 of JAAELB010000536.1, read as the reverse complement.
GCTTCTGCTTGTGTTTCCATGAGAGGGAGGTAGACATTGACAGTCGTCCCCAAGCCTGCTTCAGAATATACAGAAATCCAACCATCATGGCTCCTGACGATACCAAACGCCGATGCCATGCCGAGCCCGCGGCCTACGAAATTGGTGCTGAAAAAGGGTTCGAATATTCTGTTTCTTGTCTCATTGTCCATCCCTTTTCCATTATCCTCAACGATAATGCGGGCATACTGCCCGGTTTTAAGTTTTGAATTGTGTTTTGCAAACGCCGTATCTACCTCTTCACCTTTGGTGGTGATCCGAATGAAGCCTTCACCTTCTATGGCCTCGGTTGCATTGGTCAAAATAGTGGCCAGCAGCATCTGCATCTGGGCCTGATCAGCTTTAACATTCAGAATACCGGGCGCCAAATCAGTTATCATTTCTATGTTAGGGTTAATAACGTGATGTATAT
>JAAELB010000535.1 GCA_024227155.1 Desulfobulbaceae bacterium | reverse complement strand
TTCTGAAAAGTCAAATCTGTGATTATTGCAAAACTTCCAGAATAGCGGCCTTCATTGTCTCGGACGATTTGCGGAGAGATTAGTGAATAGAGCTTTGAATCATCTTTTCGACTCCATGTTATTTCATATGAAGATATTTTACCATGGCGCTTAAGTTCAAAGTTTTCCTTAAATATCTGCTTGTTTTCAGAATCAAAAAATTCGGTGACTGGTCGCCCCAAGAGTTCATCGATAGTATAACCCAGCATGTCGGCAAAACTTTGATTTGCAAAAGTAAGCACCCCTTCAACATCTATCACGACCATCCCTTCACCCATATTATCAACCAGGGATCTGTATTTTTCTTCGGAAGCTTGTAATCTCTCATGGGATAAGCAAGCATAGCAAGCGATAGCGAGTTTTGTGTTTATGGGGGATAGAGATTCGACCACATGAGGCGGTAAAAAGCCATTCGCTTGCGACCGGAATAAGGCTAATAGCCCGTATCCCGGTAGAGCCATTAAGTGGAAACAATCGCGACCTTCCAGCGATACTTCCATTGGCAGTTTCCGGCAGAAAGTTTCAAATTCGTGCGAATCTAATGACTGCGGTAGTATCTGCTCCAATTCAGCATATTCTTCACTTTGTGGGAAAATACGCGGAGTGATAAATACCCTTTCAAAATGATAGCGACCAGCA
>JAAELB010000534.1 GCA_024227155.1 Desulfobulbaceae bacterium | reverse complement strand
ACGCGAAGTTTTGAGCAACAAACCTGCCAAAGGCCATGTAGCTAAAGCTAACACAGCTCCTAAGCGCTTCATTCGTGAATTTAAAAACATTGAAGGCTTGGAAGTTGGACAAGAAATCACAGTTGACACTTTCGCAGCCGGCGATGTTGTGGATGTAACTGGTACATCTAAAGGTAAAGGTTTCCAAGGTGTTATCAAACGTCACGGCCAATCTCGTGGTCCAATGGCTCACGGTTCTCGTTACCACCGTCGTCCAGGTTCAATGGGTCCTGTGGCACCTAACCGTGTCTTCAAAGGCAAGAACCTTGCAGGTCGTATGGGTGGCAACCGTGTAACCATTCAAAACCTTGAAGTTGTACAAGTTGTTCCAGAAAAGAACGTGATCCTTATCAAGGGTAACGTACCAGGTGCTAAGAAATCTCTTATCACCATCAAGTCAGCTGTTAAAGCTGGTAAATAATAAGGAAAGGGGAAATCAGTCGAAATGGCAAACGTAGTATTATTTGACCAAACCGGTAAAGAAGCTGGCCAAGTTGTTTTGAACGACGCAGTATTCGGTATCGAGCCAAATCAAGCAGTTGTGTTTGATGTGATCATCAGCCAACGTGCAAGTCTTCGCCAAGGTACTCACGCAGTGAAAAATCGTTCAGCAGTACGCGGCGGCGGACGCAAACCATGGCGTCAAAAAGGAACTGGACGTGCGCGTCAAGGTTCTATCCGCTCACCACAATGGCGTGGTGGTGGCGTAGTCTTCGGACCAACTCCACGTTCATACGCTTACAAGCTTCCACAAAAAGTTCGTCGTTTGGCGCTTAAATCTGTTTACTCAGAAAAAGTTGCTGAAAACAAATTTGTAGCTGTTAACTCACTTGAATTTGCAGCTCCAAAAACTGCTGAATTTGCAAAAGTTCTTGCAGCCTTGAGCATTGATTCAAAAGTCCTTGTTATTCTTGAAGAAGGCAACGAATTTGCAGCTCTTTCAGCTCGTAACCTTCCAAATGTGAAAGTTGCAACTGCTGAAACTGCAAGCGTATTGGACATCACAAGCGCAGACAAACTTCTTGTAACTCAAGCAGCTATCTCTAAGATCGAGGAGGTTCTTGCATAATGAATTTGTATGATGTTATCAAAAAACCTGTCATCACAGAAAGCTCAATGGGCCAACTTGAAGCAGGCAAATATGTATTTGAAGTGGATACTCGTGCACACAAACTCCTCATCAAACAAGCTGTTGAAGCAGCCTTTGAAGGTGTGAAAGTTGCAAATGTAAACACCATCAACGTGAAACCTAAAACAAAACGTGTTGGACGTTATGTAGGTCGCACAAACAAAGTTAAAAAAGCTATCATCACTCTTACAGCTGATTCAAAAGCAATCGAGTTGTTTGCGGCTGAAGCTGAATAATCAAAGGAGGAATTAACGTGGGTATTAAAGTTTATAAACCAACGACAAATGGCCGTCGTAACATGACTTCTTTGGATTTCGCTGAAATCACAACAAGCACACCTGAGAAATCATTGCTTGTTTCTTTGAAGAAAACAGCAGGTCGTAACAACAACGGTCGCATCACAGTTCGTCACCATGGTGGTGGACACAAACGTCACTATCGTTTGATTGACTTCAAACGCAACAAAGACGGTGTTGAAGCAGTTGTTAAAACCATCGAGTACGATCCAAACCGTACTGCAAACATCGCCCTTGTACATTACACTGACGGTGTGAAAGCATACATCCTTGCTCCTAAAGGTCTTGAAGTTGGTCAACGCATCATCTCAGGTCCTGAAGCCGACATCAAAGTTGGTAACGCCCTTCCGTTGGCAAATATTCCAGTTGGTACTGTTGTACACAACATCGAATTGAAGCCAGGACACGGTGGTGAGTTGGTTCGTGCCGCTGGTGCATCTGCACAGGTTCTTGGTCAAGAAGGTAAATATGTCCTTGTTCGTCTTCAATCAGGCGAAGTTCGGAAGATCCTTGGCACTTGCCGTGCAACTGTTGGTACAGTTGGTAACGAGCAACATGGTCTTGTAAACCTTGGTAAAGCAGGACGCAGCCGTTGGAAAGGTATCCGCCCAACTGTCCGCGGTTCTGTAATGAACCCGAACGATCACCCACACGGTGGTGGTGAAGGTAAAGCACCAGTTGGACGTAAAGCGCCATCAACTCCATGGGGTAAACCAGCGCTTGGTCTTAAAACTCGTAACAAGAAAGCTAAATCTGACAAACTTATCGTTCGTCGCCGCAATCAAAAGTAATCTATACTTAGTTGCCTAGCATTCTATATCATCCGCCAGCTCGGTAGGGTTTGTGATGGACTAAACATTCCAGTACCTAAGTTTGATTGAAATGCCAGTTTGACGCAGTGGTTGATTGCAGTTTCTAGTAGCCTGGCTACATCGAAACTCCTAATCAACTCTGTGCGGGGGCAGGGCAAGGAACATGGTAACTGGGGTTCTGTCCAGCTCCCAAGCCGCTGTGGTACATATTTTAAAGGAGAAAACACTAAAATGGGACGCAGTCTTAAAAAAGGACCTTTCGTCGATGAGCATTTGATGAAAAAAGTTGAAGCTCAAGCCAACGACGAAAAGAAAAAAGTAATCAAAACTTGGTCACGTCGTTCAACGATCTTCCCAAGTTTCATCGGCTACACAATCGCAGTTTATGACGGACGTAAACACGTACCTGTTTACATCCAAGAAGACATGGTAGGTCACAAACTTGGTGAATTTGCACCAACTCGTACTTACAAAGGTCACGCTGCAGACGACAAGAAAACACGTAGAAAATAATAGGAGGACAACAGAATGGCAGAAATTACTTCAGCTAAAGCAGTTGCTCGCACAGTACGTGTTTCACCTCGTAAATCACGTCTTGTCTTGGACAACATCCGTGGCAAAAGTGTAGCAGATGCAATCGCAATCTTGAAATTCACTCCAAACAAAGCAGCTGGAATCATTGAAAAAGTCTTGATGTCAGCAATTGCTAACGCAGAAAACAACTTTGGTTTGGAAAAAGCAAACTTGGTAGTCAGCGAAGCTTTCGCAAACGAAGGACCAACTCTTAAACGTTTCCGTCCACGTGCAAAAGGTTCAGCTTCACCAATCAACAAACGCACAGCTCACATCACAGTAGTTGTGGCAGAAAAATAAGGAGGTAAAAACGTGGGACAAAAAGTACATCCAATTGGTATGCGTGTCGGCATCATCCGTGATTGGGATGCCAAATGGTATGCTGAAAAAGAATACGCGGATTACCTTCATGAAGATCTTGCAATCCGCAACTTTATCAAAAAAGAATTGGCTGACGCAGCAGTTTCAACTATCGAAATCGAACGCGCAGTAAACAAAGTGATCGTAAGTGTGCACACAGCGAAACCTGGTATGGTTATCGGTAAAGCTGGTTCAAACGTTGACGCACTTCGTGCACAACTCAACAAATTGACTGGAAAACAAGTACACATCAACATTATCGAAATCAAATCACCAGATTTGGATGCTCACCTTGTTGGTGAATCCATTGCTCGCCAATTGGAGCAACGTGTTGCTTTCCGTCGTGCTCAAAAACAAGCTATCCAACGTGCGATGCGCGCTGGTGCTAAAGGTATCAAAACACAGGTTTCTGGCCGTTTGAACGGTGCGGATATTGCCCGTGCTGAAGGCTACTCAGAAGGAACTGTTCCTCTTCATACCCTTCGTGCTGATATCGACTACGCTTGGGAAGAAGCTTTGACAACTTACGGTAAACTCGGCGTTAAAGTGTGGATCTACCGTGGTGAAGTTCTCCCAGCTCGTAAAGACGCTAAAGGAGGCAAATAACAAATGTTAGTACCTAAACGTGTAAAACACCGTCGCGAATTCCGTGGAAAAATGCGCGGTGAAGCCAAAGGTGGTAAAGAAGTAGCATTTGGTGAATACGGCCTTCAAGCTACTACTAGCTCATGGATTACAAACCGTCAAATCGAAGCAGCCCGTATCGCGATGACTCGTTATATGAAACGTGGTGGTAAAGTTTGGATTAAAATCTTCCCGCACAAATCATATACTGCAAAAGCTATCGGGGTTCGGATGGGTTCTGGTAAAGGTGCTCCAGAAGGTTGGGTTGCACCAGTTAAACGTGGCAAGGTGATGTTTGAAGTTGCAGGCGTTTCTGAAGAAATCGCACGCGAAGCATTCCGTCTTGCTGGCCACAAATTACCAGTTAAAGTGAAATTCGTAAAACGTGAAGCAGAGTAAGGAGAAGACATGAAACTTCAAGAAATTAAAGATTTTGTAAAAGAACTTCGTGGCCTTTCTCAAGAAGAACTTGCTAAGAAAGAAAACGAATTGAAGAAAGAACTCTTCGAACTTCGTTTCCAAGCTGCTGCTGGTCAACTTGAGCAAACTGCTCGTTTGAACGAAGTGAAGAAACAAATTGCACGTATCAAAACAGTGCAATCTGAAAACAAATAATAGACTAGGGAAGGAGAATTTCAATGGAACGCAATAATCGTAAAGTTCTTGTTGGACGCGTTGTGTCTGACAAAATGGACAAAACCATCACAGTTGTAGTTGAAACAAAACGTAACCACCCAGTCTATGGTAAACGTATTAACTACTCTAAAAAATACAAAGCACATGATGAAAACAATGTTGCCAAAGAAGGCGATATCGTACGTATCATGGAAACTCGTCCACTTTCAGCTACAAAACGTTTCCGTCTTGTAGAAGTTGTGGAAGAAGCAGTTATCATTTAATCAAACTGAAAGGAGAAAACGAAGATGATTCAAACAGAAACTCGTTTGAAAGTTGCTGACAACAGTGGCGCACGTGAAATCTTGACCATCAAAGTTCTTGGTGGATCAGGACGTAAATTTGCAAATATCGGTGATGTAATCGTTGCTTCAGTAAAACAAGCTACTCCTGGTGGTGCGGTTAAAAAAGGTGACGTTGTAAAAGCAGTTATCGTTCGTACTAAAACAGGTGCTCGTCGCGCAGATGGTTCATACATCAAGTTCGATGAAAATGCAGCAGTTATCATCCGTGAAGACAAAAACCCTCGCGGAACTCGTATCTTTGGCCCAGTGGCACGCGAATTGCGTGACGGCGGTTTCATGAAAATCGTTTCATTGGCACCAGAAGTACTTTAATTTACTATCTAACAAACTAAGTCCCCTACAAGCTATTTGTAGGGTGCCCTCAAGGGCGTAAGAAATATAGGAGAAAAAAATGTTTGTAAAAAAAGGCGACAAAGTTCGCGTAATCGCTGGTAAAGACAAGGGTGTTGAAGCCGTAGTCGTAACAGCTCTTCCAAAAGTAAACAAAGTTGTTGTTGAAGGGGTTAACCTCATCAAAAAACACCAAAAACCAAACAATGAGAACCCTCAAGGTGCTATCGTTGAAAAAGAAGCTCCAATCCATGTGTCAAACGTTCAAGTTCTTGACAAGAATGGTGTTGCGGGTCGAGTTGGTTACAAATTTGTAGACGGCAAGAAAGTTCGCTACAACAAAAAATCAGGCGAAGTGCTTGATTAATCACGAAGGAAAGGAGAAGTAACATGGCAAATCGTTTAAAAGAAAAATATCTTAATGAAGTAGTTCCTGCTTTGACTGAACAATTCAACTACTCATCTGTTATGGCTGTACCAAAAGTGGATAAAATTGTTTTGAACATGGGTGTTGGTGACGCTGTTTCCAACGCTAAAAACCTTGAAAAAGCTGCTCAAGAATTGGCACTTATCTCAGGTCAGAAACCACTTATCACCAAAGCTAAGAAATCCATCGCCGGCTTCCGTCTTCGTGAAGGGGT
>JAAELB010000533.1 GCA_024227155.1 Desulfobulbaceae bacterium | reverse complement strand
GTTGACGTTCCGGTGTGTTGCTTGGAGGTACTTGTGCAGCTCGTAGCAATAATAGCCATTAAAACAATTTCAATTAAGTTAACCCGTAATCGCTTCATTAAACCTCCATATATCTGCGCCAGCTATCATTTATTTTATAAAAATTTTTTATCGTTGTGATATAAGTGTGACTTTTACGCTTATGTCTTTGAGGATTGTGTCTATGAAAGTTGAAAGGGTTTTTGTTTTTTGACCGTACTTGGATTTAGTGTGGGTAAGGTTCTTTGAAACTACTGAATAGCATATTAGCAAGGCAACCTCGAGGTCTATTGTTAAACGCAACACTGGTAGCTACCTGAACGACAAAAAGGTATCACAATTTAGCAAATTGCACCAGAATGGATTTTGAAGAAAGAGGTCAAATCAAACAGGAAAGAGTTGGCGCAAATAGAAAATCAAGCAAATATTTTGCCAAATCATTTATTAACAGTTGGCTTGAGTTTCTGGGGCAACTTGCCAGAACCTGAAATTATCACATAATTCTCAAAAGCTGTGATAAATAGCAGTTGTCAGCTATTGCCTTTAGCTCCTTCCCGGCCTTATAAAAGGGCGCTTTTTAGACTCAACCTGAACTTCCTCACCACTTTTTGGATTTCGACCAGTATAACCTTTGTAGTTGTTTGCGGAGCAAGTATGAATCTTAATGAATCATTGAAATATATTAATTAATTCTATATGGCTACAGGGATTTTAAGCCATTATCACTGGCTTATGCATAATCAAGAATCATAATATCTTGGAGTTTATGACATGGATGAGAAACGCTTGAGATTGTTTGGGATGCAGATTGTTTGTGTTATTTTGGGATTTGTTTTAATCGGCTATTCGGAGTCCATAGCTCATATAATATCTCTATTCGGAAACCAAACCCTGCAAGATGTTGTCGATCCGGCTGTTCAGAGTTTCACTGTTTTGGCATTTGCCTGGCTGGCTCATAGCTTGATAGATATTTTTATTTGGAACAGAATCGAAGAACAATCAGATTATCCGGTTTCAAAATTATTGAAGGATATCGTATCTTTCATCTGTTTTTTTACTGGCATTCTGATTATTGCTGCCTTCGTTTTTGAAAAACCGGTAACTGGATTGTGGGCAACATCTGGTGTAGCAGTTGTCGTCATAGGCTTTGCTCTCAAACAAATTATTTCCGATATTTTTTCGGGAATTGCTATTAATTTAGAACAATCATACCGCATTGGCGACTGGGTGGAATTTGAGATGGAATCCAAACCCCGGAAGTCCATGTACGGACAGGTGATCGGGGTCAACTGGCGGGCCACTCACCTACTGACCAGGGCTCAAGAAACCATTGTCATTCCAAATAGCCTTATGGCGGGGATGAAATTTATAAATTATAGTTCACCGGGAAAACATTACCGGGCAGAGGTCCTTGTCAGTTTGAGCCATACAATACCGGTTGATCGTGTTAAGCGAATCCTAATGGCCGCCATAAAAGGCACACCCGGATTACTGGAACAACCAGAACCCGAAGTTATCCTTTTTGAGTTTAATGACCGTGGTACTTTGTGGGCGGCACGTTTCTGGGTTTCCGGTTTTCATCTAAACCGTAAAATGGTTAAGCGGGCCCATGAAAACATCCTAAAACATTTGCAAATCGCGGGGATTCCCCTTTCCTATACGAGAGTTGACCGGCACGCTTTAACAGACGATGAATTGAAAATTGACAATCGGCCAAGTAAAAAATCATTGCTCAAACGGACCGAGATATTCAACCTTCTCGGCCAGACGGATATTTCTATCCTGTCGGAGAACATGGCTGAACATACATTTAATTCGGGTGATTACATTGTCCAGCAGGGCTCGGATGGGACTTCCCTGTTTATCGTAGCCGAGGGGTTAGTGGATATTCTAGCACTCGATACCAACAAAAATGAGAAACAAATCACTTCTATCGAACCTGGAAACTATTTTGGGGAAATGTCTTTACTAACCGGCCAGGTCAGAACGGCTTCTGCAAAGACACGCTGCGAAACTCTCTGCTTTGAAATTGATAAAGAAGATCTTATGCCAATCCTGACCAAAAAACCTGAATTATTAGACAAGATAAGTGAGCTGATGGCGGAAAGGCGTTATCGGTTAAATGAATTATATGAGAATACTGATAGTGATAAAGAGATCATTGAAAAAGAGGACTTCAGAACGGGACTTCTTCACCAAATGAAAAGATTTTTCGCTATCAAACGCTACTAACCAACGGTTACCCAATACTTGGAGATTACTTGCCATTTCCTGTAATTATCTATTAAATCAACGCCTTTGTGATATGAAAATATAATCTTTAATCGGAGCCAGGCTTCTTTTCGAGTATATCACAAAAATTTGATATGTACATTTTCATAGCAGGAAGCACAGCTATCACTGAAGGCCCTTGTTTGGCATGTTTAATCTGTTGGGGGCACTAAAAAACTCATCTATTTTCTACTAACAAACACAAAATCGCCACCGTCATGGCCAGCCTTGCGAATGTCACTATATTCTGGGGTCTGGTCAGAGTTCAGCATCACCGGCCTGCGGATCTGGCTAAATAGTGTGGTGGCATCAATGATGTCTTTATTGTCATTCAGGGCCTCGATAAGCGCACTGGCAAAAATTGAATGCTTGCCTTTTCCCCCATCGTCTGTAACAGGTTCTAAGCCACCTGAAGCCATCACAGTGCGGGCTTTTTTAGATAGGATCTTTGTATAGTAGTCACTGCTTTTGAGCCTGATGTGGACACCCCTCGCCAACTTACCACTGTAGCAGCTGTCAGCCACCACCATGACATGCTTTGCCCTGATGGCCCTCAGCGCTGAAGTAATAGACGCATTAGACAGCCAGTTTGTGGGGTCATCGTTGGCAGCATCTACCGGTAGCCAGTAGCCCTGATCTGCGTCATTGTCCAGCCAGCCATGCCCGGCATAGTAGATTAAAAGGTTGTCTTTATCGGTCATCAGTCTGCGGTATTTTGTCAGGGCCTTCAGAATGTTAGCCCTTGTGGCATTCAGGGTCAGCTTGACACTGAATTGATATTTGCTTTTCAGTAAGCTTGCCATGGCCCTCGCATCATTTTCTGCTGTCTTCAGTTTGGGCAGGTGCTGGTAGTTATTGTTACCTATTATCAATGCATGATAGGCGCCAAGATTTGGGGGCAGAGCTTTTCTGGCAGGTGGCGCGGGCTTTGCAGCCAAAACAGATACGGGCTTTGCAGCCAAAACAGATACGGGCTTTTCTTTTTTGGGTGGCGCGGGCTTTGCAACCAAAATAGATGGTTGCTTCTTAATTGCTGCTTTTATGTCTGCATGCAAATTTTTATAGGTACTATTATACGGATTTAATCTAATCGCTTTTTCTATAT